>JAXHTU010000001.1:0-83657 GCA_034189955.1 Pseudomonadota bacterium
TCAGGCGGCGGCTTGCTCGGCCAGCTTGGCCTTGACCTGGCGCTTGATGCGCTGGGCCGCGACCGACAGCTGCTCGTCCTTGGCCTTGACGATGAACGGATCGAGACCGCCCTTGTAGTCGAGGGTGCGCAGGGCGGCGTTCGAGATACGCAGCGAGAACGACTGGCCGAGAGCCTCGGAAGCCAGCTTGACCGTCTTCAGCGACGGCAGGAACCGGCGCTTGGTCTTGATGTTCGAGTGGCTCACGCTGTGGCCGACCATGGGGCCGATACCGGTGAGTTCGCAGCGACGCGACATCTGACTATCCTTCGGAGCGGTCCGCGTTGGAAGCGGACGCATGAAACAGGTGCGCGCGGGAGGTCATCCCGCGCGAGAGGGGGGCGTATAGAGGAGGAGTCCTCGTCGCGTCAAGGCTCGGGCGTGCGACCGCGCCGTTCAGCCGCCGTTCAATTGGCGCCATATAGCTCCCTTATCCATGAGACCGATCTTCAGCTCCGGAACCGCCATGACGCCTTCCATCCTCGTCCGCCTCGCCGCGACCGCCGCGCCGGTCATCGCCGGCGCCCTGTTCCTCGCCGCGCCGGCGACACCGCAGGCCGCCATGGGAACCCAGGCCCGCGAGGACACGGTCCTGCCCGGCTATTGGGAATACACCACCAGCGCCGTGGGCATTCGCGACACCGAGACCAAATGCGTCCGTCCCAGCGAGATCAACCGCTTCTTCGGCGGCCTCTCGACCCGGCGCTGGCAGTGCACCTATCCGGTGCGCCAGGTCGGCAATGGCAACGCCCGCTTCGAAGGGGTCTGCGAGGACCGCAAGGGCCGACGCGTCAACATCCGCCTGAACGGGACCTACCTGCCCGAAAGCTTCAGCTTCCGCGGCGGGGCCCAGCTGGCGCGCGGCACGCCCTATCTGCCGGCAAGCATCACCGCCCGTCGTCTGGCGGCCCAATGCCCGGCCAACGCCGAGTATTTCTGACGGGTTTGATCAGGATCATTGCTGGCTGGCCTGTTCCGGTGTCCCGTGCCGGAGGAGGCCGATATGAAAATCACAGCCATAATCGCCACGGGACTTCTGGCGCTCGCGCTGGGCGGATGTGCGACGGATGAGGACGGCCCGCCACCGGCGAGCCCGGTCTATGCCTCTCCCGTCGGCTCGGCGTCTCTGGGCGGCAACCTGGTTCGGCTGAAATGCGCCGGCTGTCACGCCGTCGAATCGACCGGCGACAGTCCGATGAAGGCGGCCCCGCCCTTTCGTCAGATGGGCCGCACCTACCCGGTGCGCGATCTGCAGGAGGCCCTGGCGGAGGGACTGGTCACGGCTCATCCGGCCATGCCGCAGATCGAGCTCGAGGCGGCCGAGGTCGCCAACGTCATCGCCTGGCTGGAAGCCGTCTCCGGCACGGGCGGTGGCGGCCCCAACTGAAAAAGGCCCGGGAGCGATCCCGGGCCTTCTCATCTTTCAGTGATCCGTCGTGGATCAGGCCGCTTCGGCTTCCTCGGCGTCGGCTTCGGCGGCTTCGGCGGCGGCGATGACAGCCTTCTTGGCGCTCAGCGACTTGCCGAGCAGTTCGACGGCCGCCTCCTTGTCGATGCGATTGGCGGCGGCGACCTCCCGGGCCATCCGGTCCAGCGCCGACTCATAGAGTTGACGCTCGGAATAGGACTGTTCCGGCTGGCTGTCGGCGCGGTGCAGGTCGCGGACCACCTCGGCGATCGAGATCAGGTCGCCGGAGTTGATCTTGGCTTCGTATTCCTGCGCGCGACGCGACCACATGGTGCGTTTGATGCGGGCGCGACCCTTCAGCGTGGTCAGGGCCTTGGTGACGACGTCATCGGCGGCCAGCGAACGCAGGCCGGCCGTCTTGGCCTTCTTGGTCGGGACGCGCAGGGTCATTTTCTCGTGGTCGAAGGTCACGACATAGACCTCGAGGGACATGCCCGCGACTTCCTGGGTCTCGACGGCCGCCACCTTGCCGACGCCGTGCGCCGGATAGACGACCGCGTCGCCAACCTTGAATTCCAGACCAGTCTTGTTCGTCATGTCATTCCTTTCACGGCACGGGGACCGGGCAAGACGAAAACGAAGAGACGACAGCACATCGTCCGGCGGCGGAGAGGCCGTCGGTGCGAACAGTGTCAGTCGTCAAAACGGAAACGGATCACCAAACCTCTGGCCGATCCCGCCTGCATGGGCGGGATTCTGTCGCAAACGCGGGCGGCGCGAAGAAATCGCAGACCGCCCGACCCAATGACAGTAACCTATCACAAATCTGCGGAATTTCAAAACGTCCACAGCGTCAGCGCACGGAAGGTTGTGAATCCTCTCCGGATCGCTTCCCGCGCGCGCCGCGTCGCCACTGTCGCTGTCAGGACCCCTTGCCGGGGTTCGGCGAGAAGTATTTCTCGAACTTGCCGGTTTCGCGCTCGAAGGCCTCGGCGTCGGCCGGCGGCGTTCCCTTGACCGTGATGTTCGGCCAGGTCTTGGCGTACTCAGCGTTGACCATCAGCCATTTGCCGTCGGGCTCGTCCTCGGTGTCGGGCTTGATGGCGTCGACCGGGCACTCCGGCTCGCAGACGCCGCAGTCGATGCATTCGTCCGGCGCGATGACGAGAAAATTCTCGCCTTCATAGAAGCAGTCGACCGGGCAGACCTCGACGCAGTCCATGAACTTACATTTCACACAGGCGTCGGTGACGATGTAGGTCATGGAGCGAAGGAGCGATCACGGTTCCGGGGACGGGCTGCGCAGATGACCCCCAGGGCCGCGCCTGTCAACTCGGTGGGCGGACGTGACGCATCGAAGCGGCGGGGTTGTCACCCGCGTCCCACGCCTTATCTGTATCAAATGCAATTGCAGATCGCCCCGTTTTCAGAGGAATCCACCATGCGTCTCATGTCCAGAACCGTCGTCGCCGCAGCGGCCGCCCTCACCCTGATGGCCGGCGGCGCGGTCGTCGCCCAGGCCGTCCTGACCCAGACCCCGTCGGAGGTCCGCGCCGGCGCCTATGCGCTGGACTCCAGCCACGGCAAGATCACCTGGTCGGTCGATCACCTCGGCTTCTCGACCTATTACGGCCAGTTCGTGAACGTCGAGGCGACATTGAACCTCGATCCGGCGAATCCCTCGGCCTCGACGCTGACCGCCACCATTCCGCTGACCGACGTCGCGCCCAACTCCAACGGCCTCAAGGCTCACCTGCAGACGCCGGACTTCTTCGACACCGCCAACCACCCGACGGCGACCTTCGTCTCGCGCTCGGTGACCGTCGACGCCGACGACGACAGCGAGGCGACGGTGGTCGGCGACTTGACCCTGCGCGGCGTCACCCGGCCCGTGACCATGGAAGTTCAATTCAACCAGGCGGGCCCGGCCATGGGCGGCGGCTACAAGGTCGGCTTCGATGGCGAAGCGACCATCAAGCGCTCGGAGTTCGGCGTCAATTTCGCCATTCCGGCCGTCTCTGACGAGGTCGAACTGCATATCGAGGGCGAGTTCGTCCTGCAGGAATAGTCTCAGTCGTCCTTGACCAGCACATAGAGGGCGCGGGCCTCCGCCGGGGGGCCGCGCCGCTCGCCCATGGCCGCGACGGTCAGGTCGATGACGCGCCCGCCGAGGGCGAACACCAGGCCGTCGCCGACGTGGACGCAGCGGCTGGGCTTGTCCAGCCGGGCCTGCCGGCCCTGATGGGTCAGCCGCACCGCGCCCCGCTCGATCATGGCCGCGGCCGAGGTTCGCGTTTTGGCGAAGCGGGCGCGCCACAGCCAGACATCGATGCGGCAGGCCGTCTCGCTCACCCGGTCTTCCCGCGACGGGTCCGTTTCCGGCGCGCCGGCCCGGGCGCCGGGGCGGTCAGGGCCGACAGGGCCGCGAACGGCGAATCCTTCACCGGCCGAACAGCCTGCGTCGCCCTGTCAGCCTGCTGCGCCCGGGTGGATTTGAGAGCGACCGCCAGCGCCTTCGCCTGGTCGAGGGTGATGCCCAGTTCGGCCAAGTCGGTTTCGCCCAACACGCCTCTGTTCCGGGCCCGCCGCTCGCCCAGCGATTCCAGCCACTCCACGCAGACGGCGAACCGCCCCACGGCGCGTAGGCCGAAGGCCGACAGCAGCCGCGCCGACGGCGCGGCCGGGGGCAGGGGCGTCAGCGTCCCGGCGCCGGGCCGGAAAGGTTCGCTGGCCACGAAGGCCCGGGCGACGGTCGCGCTCCGGTTCTTGAGCAGGGCCGGCAGCCACACCGAATGCGTCCCCATGCGCACGCCGAACGTCTTGAGGGTGCGACGCTCGACCTGGCTCAGGGCCGCCAGATCCCTTTCGATCTCACGCCGGTCGATGACTCCGCCCGCCTCGAGCAGCCGGAAGGCGATTCCGCGCGGCAGACCCTTGAGCGCGCCGCTCTCAATGCCTGTCTTGAGCCTCCGCAGGGCCTTGAGCGCCCGCCCGGCCTCGGCCGCCAGCCAAGCCTCCAGCCGCCGCTGCGCCCGGTCGCGCGCCGCCGTCGGTCCCAGCTCGCCCAGCAGTCGCACGCGTGGCGTGAACCAGTCGCCGCCGACGACCTGTCCCGCCTGGGCCCCGCGCCACAGCACCGCCCCGTCGGGGGTCGCCGCGAAGGCCTCGTCGCCGTCCGCCGCCAGCCGCCCCAAGCGCCGGGCGATCTCGGGCGTCACCGCCTGTCGCGCGGCGTGCCGCAGGGCCCGGTCCTCCAGCGCGGTGGCGCCCTTGTCGATCTGAAAGTCGACGCCGGTCAGCCGCCCGACGGCATGGCCCTCGACCACCACCGCGCCGTCCGCCTCGATCTCCGCCCCCGATCCCGGAACCGCGTCTTCGCGCACGTTCAGCGCCCGCATCAGGGCCGTCGTGCGCCGGTCCACGAAGCGGGCCGTCAGCCGCTCGTGCAGCACGTCGCTGAGCCGCTCCTCCAGCGCCCTGGTCCGGTCGCGCCAGCCCTGGGCCTGGTCCAGCCAGTCGGGCCGGTTGGCGATATAGCTCAGCGTGCGCACCCCGCTCAGCCGCGCCGACAGCTGGTCGATCTGGCCGTCGTCGCGGTCGAGGTCGGCGAAGCGCGGCGCGATCCAGTCGGCCGTCAGCCGCCCCCTTTTCCCAGTCAGGGCCTCGAAAATCTCCTTCGCCAGTCGCGCATGTTCGTCGAGGGTGGTCTTCTGGAAGTCGGGCAGCTGGCAGGCCTCCCACAGCCGCATGATCGCCCCGCGCGACCGGCCGACGCGGGCCACGCCCTCGTCCTTGATCAGCCGCCGCAGCAAGGTCTCGTCCAGCGCCGGCTGGGTCAGGTTCAGGCCGCGCACGCCCGGCGTCACCGTCAGCGAGCGCAGCAGGTCGGGCAGGGTGTCGAAGTCCAGCCGCGCATGGCGCCACTCGGCCGCCTCGACGGGATCGAAGCGGTGTTCGACCACCTGTTCGACCAGATCCTGATCCAGCTCGACCGCCTCGCCGGTGACGCCGAAGGTGCCGTCGCGCAGGTGCCGCCCCGCGCGCCCGGCGATCTGGCCGATCTCGTGGGCGTGCAGCCAGCGCGTGCGCCGCCCGTCGAACTTCCTCAGCCCGGCGAAGGCGACGTGGTCGACCTCCATGTTCAGCCCCATGCCGATGGCGTCGGTGGCGACCAGAAAATCGACCTCGCCCGACTGGAACAGCTCGACCTGGGCGTTGCGGGTGCGGGGCGAAAGGGAGCCCATGACCACCGCCGCCCCGCCCCTCTGGCGCCGGATCAGCTCGGCGATGGCGTAGACCTGGTCGGTGCTGAAGGCGACGATGGCGCTGCGGGCGGGCAGGCGCGTCAGCTTCTTCGACCCGGCGTAGCTGAGGGTCGACAGCCGCTCGCGCTGAACCACCTCGACCTCCGGGATCAGCGAGCGGATCAGCGGCGCCATGGTCCCGGCGCCGAGGAACATGGTTTCGAACCGGCCGCGCGCGTGCAACAGCCGCTGGGTGAAGACGTGGCCCCGGGCCGGGTCGGCGACCAGCTGGATCTCGTCGACCGCCAGGAACTCCACCGCGCGCTCCATCGGCATGGCCTCGACGGTGCAGACGAAATAGACGGCGCGCGGCGGGACGATCTTCTCTTCGCCGGTCACCAGCGCCACCGCCGCCGCCCCGCGCCGCTTGACGATGCGGTCGTAGATCTCGCGCGCCAGCAGCCGCAGCGGCAGGCCGATCATGCCCGAGGCGTGGCCCAGCATCCGCTCGACCGCCAGATGGGTCTTGCCGGTGTTGGTCGGCCCCAGCACCGCGACGACGCGCGAGGGGGCCTGTCCTGTGCCGCGGTCGCTCATAATGGGAAAAGGTGGCGTTTCCGGACCGGTTCCTCAAGCGCCGCCGTCAGGATTCCGCCAGGGATGAACGGCGGGGCGCGTTCGGCGGAACAGGGGCGCAACGAATCAGGACCGAATCGCCGACACGGTCCGATTCAGGGTTTGTTCCACACAAGATATTGTATCTTAACGGCTCTTAAGCACAAGAGGGGAAGGGGTTCTGGCCTCGCACGGCGGGACCGCCCCGGCGGGTCGACGGGAAAGTGGATCCCGCCGCTTCCCCGCCGGGCCGTCAACCGCTAGGTCAGCGCTGCGTGGCCCCGTAGCTCAGCCGGATAGAGCAAGGCTTTCCTAAAGCAGAGGTCGGGGGTTCGAGTCCCTCCGGGGTCGCCACTTCTTGTTTTGTTAAGCCAAGTTAAGGCTGTCCCGAATCCAAGCCAAGGCTGTCGTGAACGGCTCAGCGCTGAGGGTGTCGGCACGAATAGCTACGAGATATCAAGCAGGTGTGTCTCCGGAGAATCCGGACAGGCCTAAGTTGGCATCCAGTAGCAGGGCGCCGGTCTCTTCCCATCGCTTCACCCCAGCCAGCGTCGCTCGACGTTCGGACCGCTTGTGGCTCAGGTCCGACCCTCGTGAGGTCCGCTCCGGGGCCCGGCGTTTGATCATTGGAAAGACACCGGGGCAGGCCGCAACGCCCTGTCGGCCGGCGGGGCTGTTTGGCCCGCACAGCATCGCTGCGACCTGCCCTGCTTCGGCGTCAGACCTTCAGAGAGGCGGCGTCAGGGACGGGGTATTGTCCTCAGGCTCAATGTAGTCTTCGGCGTCGCGGACCAACAGGCGAGCCCGCGTGGGATCGGCGAGGGCGTTCCAGATGGCGAGGGCCGCCAGCAACAGGGCGCAGACGAATGCCAGGTAAAGGGCGAATTTCGGATCGTTGAATGCGTCCCCCAGCAGAGCCATCGCGAGGGGCGCGATGACGGCGCTCAGGCAGGTGAAGAACAACAGCACGCCCGCAATCTGGCCGTGCCGGGCCTTTTCGAAACAGCTGATCCCCTTGGAGTTGATGGTTGGATAGAGAACCGACATGAACAGGCCGGAGATCGGCAAGGCCAGAGCGGCCAAGCCCTGTCCGCCGATCGCCGCGACGCCAAAGCAAATCAGCATGCCACAGCTGCAGATCGCCAGAACCCGCTGCCACGGCAGGCGGGCCAGCAGCCAGGCGCCGAGAAAGCGGCCCGCCGCTCTGAGCACAAAAAAGATCGAAACCGCATAGACAGCGAACCAGCGCCAGTCGCCGTCATATCCGGCCAGATAGGTCGGAGCCCAGACATAGACGGCGGCCTCCGCGGCCACATACAGCATCAGCGCCAGGCTGAACCCGATCGAATACCGGTCGCCCATCAATCGGACGCCGTCCTTGAAACTGGCCGGTTGGCGCGATTCGCGGAGCGGGCGGGCCGGATAGCGGGCGAGACTGCTGGCCAGCACAAGGCCGCCGCACATCACGGCGGCCACGACATAGAGCCATTTCCAGTCGGCGCCGCTCTGCAGCAGCCAGGCGACGATTGCGGGGCCGACAATGGCGCCCACGCCGAAGAAGCCCTCGACCGTGTTCATCGTCGCCGAATGCTCGCGCGTCGAGGTCGAGATGTCGCCGATCAGCGCCAGGGCGCCGGCCTTGAACACGCCGATCCCGAGACCCGACACGAACAAAAGCCCGACGAAGAAGAGGAATTCCTCGCCTATGGCGAACAGGGCGGAGGAGACCCCGAACAGCACCAATCCAATGATGATTGTCGCCTTGCGGCCGAGTCGGTCGGCGAGGAAGCCAAGGCCGAGTGCGGCGATGGCGATGCCTGACATGGTCGCGTACTGGAACGCGCCGCCGGCTGTCATGCCGAGGGAAAAGCGCTCGATGACATGCGGAATAATGACCCCGACCGAGTCGGTGGTCATCGCGAACATGGCGAACATGAGATAGGCGAGGACCCTGAGAATCCGGGTGTCGGCGCGCGCTGTGGTCATGGTGTCCTCCCTGCCGAACTGCGCCGGCCTTGCGCCATCTGTACCGAAAAGCGCGGCCCACGCAATCGTTAGCACGGCATCGCGTTCGTCTGCGCCTTCGCGGCGGTCAAGCGGTTCGAAGGTTAGCCGGTCAGGGCAGGAATGCCTTGCGGAACCGGCTTGATTACCCGGCGGAAGACAGGCAAACGATTGCACTGAGCGGTCGAAAAGGCCCCGGGAGACACCAGGATGGACGGCGCGTTGATGGATACGGCAGAGACCTGCGCGCGCGATGCTTCCAGCCTTTGGTCAGAGGCGATCGAGGCGCTTGAGGATCTCTACGGCGGCCATCCCGACTTCGCGGGCTGGCTGGCTTACTTGCGGGCCGTGGTCGACGCCGCCGCCGCCGGGCGGCGCGAGGATCTCAGGACCTGGGACGCGTCCCACGCGCGCTGGTGGCGTCGCCCCGCGACCGTCGGCTACTCGACCTATGTCGATCGCTTCGGGGGCACTTTGACGGGCGTGGCCGGGCGGCTGGATTATCTTCAGGGGCTGGGCGTCACCTATCTCCATCTTCTGCCGCTGATGAAGCCGCGATCGGGGGAGAGCGACGGCGGCTATGCCGTCGCAGATTTCGAGGACGTCAATCCGGCTCTCGGCTCGCTGGACGACTTCAAGGCGCTGATGGATGAGGCGCGCTCGCGGGACGTCCAGGTCGTCGTCGATCTGGTCTGCAACCATGTCGCCGACGATCACCGATGGGCGCTGGGCGCCCGCGCCGGCGAGGCGCGGTATCGCGACTTTTTCCATCTGATCGCTGACGAGGCCGGGGTGCGGCGGTGGGAAGCAAACCTGCTGGAGGTTTTCCCGGATACGGCCCCCGGCAATTTCACTTGGTCGGATGAGCTCGGCGCCTGGGTCTGGACCAGCTTCTATCCCTATCAATGGGACCTGAACTACGCCAACCCCGACGTCTTCCTGGCGATGACGTCGACCCTGCTGAATCTCGCGAACATGGGCGTCTCCGGGTTTCGGCTGGATTCCACGGGCTTCCTCTGGAAACAGCAGGGCACGAACTGCCGGAACCTGCCGCAGGTCCACAAGGTGCTGGCGGCCTGGCGCGCGCTCCTGTCGATGGTCGCGCCGGGCGTGGTCCTCAAGGCCGAGGCCATCGATCGGCTCGAGGAAGTCCTGCCCTTCTTCGGTTCGCCCGAGCGGCCCGAGTGCGATCTGGCCTACGCCAACGGCGTCATGGCCGGAGCGTGGGCGTCCGTGGCGCTCGGCTCGGCCCAGCCCGTCCGCAGCCTGATCCAGGCGGCCGCGGCGCGGCCGGAACAGGGCGCCTGGATCAACTATGTGCGCTGCCACGACGACATCATCTTCTCCGGCCTGGCGCCGCACGTCTCGCCCGAGCGGCAGGCGGAGGCGGCCGGGCGCCTGATCGGCGAGGGGCTGTCGGGCTTCGGCGAGGGCGAGATTTTCCAGGTCTTCGGGGGTGTGCCCAGCCTCAACGGGATGGCGGCGTCTCTCTGCGGCGTTGGCGCCGACGCGCACGGCGAGGCGCGGCTCGCGCTGCTTTACGGGCTTTGTTTCGCTCTCGATGGAACGCCGGTGATCTACATGGGCGACGAGATCGGCCTGTTGAACGACAACGACTATCGCAAGGACCCGGAACGGGCCGCCGAGGGACGGTGGCTGCAGCGCCCGGCGATGGACTGGGCCCTGGCCGATGGGGCGGCCCGGGGCCTCGGCCCATCGGCCCGTCTCCAAGCGGCCATGCTCGCCTATGCGCGTATCCGCGCGCGTCACAGCGGCTTCGCCGACGCCTCGCCGGTCCGCATTGACGAGGGCCAGCCGGATTCGGTCCTGTGTCTCGCTCGCGGAGGCGAGCAGGACCGTCTGCAGATCCTCGCCAACTTCTCGGACCAGCCGGTCCGCGCGCACGTCGCTCTGCAACAGCCGTGGTTCGACCTTCTGGGCGGGGACATCGACGTCCAGGACGACGGCCTGCTGCTTGAGCCCTACGACATCAAATGGTTGGCGCTCCGATGAACCCGGTCGTCGCCGCCGTGGAACTGGGCGGGACGCGGGCGTCGGTGACCGCGGGCGAGGCGCCGGACCGCTGCGCCGAACCGATCCTCCTGCCGACGACCACGCCGGTGGAGACCCTTGAGCGTCTCGGCGACTCGCTCGAAGCCCTGCGCCGCGACGGCCGGATCTTTGACCGGATCGGCGTCGCCAGCTTCGGCCCGCTGGGCGTCGATCCCCAACGCCCCGGGTGGGGTCGGATCGGGCCCACGCCCAAGGCCGGCTGGTCCGGAGTGGACGTCGCCGGCGTCCTTCAAACCCGCCTTGGCGTTCCGGTGATCATCGACACCGATGTCAATGGCGCCGCCATGGGGGAGGGGCGTTGGGGCGCGGCTCGCGGCTGCCGCTCCCACGCCTATGTGACCATCGGGACCGGCGTAGGCGTGGGCGTGGTCGTCGACAGTCGGCCCGTGCATGGCCTGGCGCATCCGGAAGCTGGCCATCTGCGTCCGCGGCGGCTCCGCGACGATGACTTCGCCGGCCATTGCGCCTGGCACGGTGACTGTCTCGAAGGCCTGATTTCGGGACCGGCGCTGAGGGAACGGCTGGGCGCGCCCGCCGACGAACTCTCCGACGACCACCCCGTATTCGATCTGGTCGGCGCCTATCTTGGCGAAGCTCTGGCGATGGTGACCCTGGTGGTGTCGCCCGAACGAATCGTGGTTGGCGGCGGCGTCGGGCGACGCCCCGCCGTGCTGGCCGCGGCGCGACACGCCTTGGCCGCGTCTCTCAATGGATATGTCGCGCAGATGGCGGAACAAGCGGAGGAGTTCCTCGCCCCGCCGATGCTCGGCTCCCACTCGGGCCTGTTCGGAGCCATGGCTCTGGCCCTCGCCGCAAGAGGTGGCTTGCAATCGTTTGCGTAGCGTGTTCATCATATCACCAACGATAAAGCCTGCAGTATGACGCAACCGATTGCGCGTCATGCCGACGGGATACGGGAGGAAACCATGCGGACCATAAAACGCCATCCGGCGTCCCCTTCACTGCGCGCGGTCGCCATGGGCGGAGCCGCGATGGCCATCGCCTTGGCATGGGGAGGCAGCGCGCTCGCGCAGACCACCCCGCCGCAGAGCGTGCCCGCCTCTCCTGCCGTGCAGGAGCCCGAGGACGAGGCCGCCTCGGTCGATGACATCGTCGTCACCGGCACCAGCATCCGGGGCATTCGCCCCGTGGGCTCGGCCACCGTCCCCCTCTCCCGAGAGGACATCCAGGCGACCGGCCTGACCTCCACCGCGGATGTGGTCCGCACCCTCCCGCAGCTTCAAAACATCGGCATCGACGAGACCCGGAACGCCGGCTCGCAGGACGCCGCGACCAATTCCGGCCGTGGCACCGCGCTCAACCTGCGGGGCCTCGGGGCCAATGCGACGCTGATGCTGGTGGATGGACGTCGCATCGCGCCGTCCGGCACTGTCTCGGCCTTCGGCGATCCGAACCAGATCCCGATCGCCGCCATCGAACGGATCGAGGTGGTCACCGACGGGGCGTCGGCCATCTACGGCACCGACGCCGTCGGTGGCGTGGTCAACTTCATCGTGCGCAAGAATTTTGACGGCGCCGAAATCACCGGGCGCTACTCGACAACGGACGGCTATGACCAGGCCGGACTGTCCGCCGTGCTCGGCAAAACCTGGTCCAACGGCAATCTGGTGATCGCCTACGACCATGACGACCGCGAGGCCATGCTGCGCGGAACCAGCCCCTATCTGCGCCAGGATCTGACCCGGTTCGGCGGCAACGACGGACGGATCAACGGCGCCACCGTATCAGCGCGCGTGCCGGTGGTGGTGACCCAGGGCGGCGGCGTGATCCGCTACTTCAGCGCCCCGGACAACCGGACGAACGCGCCCCTGACCGCCGCCGATATGATCCCGGGCGCCGATGTGGTCGATTCCGCCGACTTCACCGACTACCTGCCGCACCGGACACGGGACTCGTTGACGGCTTTCGCCAACCTGGACCTGACTGACAACATCTCGCTCTACTATCAGGGCTTCTTCAATCGGCGGGACAGCGAACAGCGGTCTTACCGGGTCGAGTCCCTGACGGTGCCGGCGTCCAACCCCTATTACATAAGCGGCCTGCCGGGCGTGGCCCCGGGCCAGTCCATCACAGTCCGCTATCCATGGTTCAAAGACTTCGGCCGCCGCTATCTGATCGCGACCGAGCGCAGCTTCTCCAACACCTTCGGGACGACGGTCGACCTCGGGTCTGACTGGCAACTGGACGCCTACGCCACCTACGCCATCGCCGAGAACTGCCAGTGCGAAGAAGGACCGTCTGCCGGGATCGTCAACACGACGGCGCTCAACGCCATGCTCGCCGCCGGCGATCCGTCGTTCAACCCGTTCAGCCCCGATCCGATCAGCGACGCGGTGCGCGCCCGGGTGCTGGGCGAGAACCTGCAGCGCAACAAGACCATCCTGACCGATATCGTGCTCAAGATGGACGGGCCGGTGATGAACCTGGCGTCGGGCGAGGTCCGCGGGGCGCTGGGCGCGGAGTTCCTGAAAGTCGAGGGCGAATACCGCAACGCTGGCACCACCACCAACATCGACAACCAATTCCGGGCCACCTATTCGGGCGACAAGACCCGCGAGGTGAACTCGCTGTTCGGGGAGCTGTTCATCCCGCTGGTCGCGGAAAGCTCGAATGTTCCGTTCGTCCAGCGCCTCGATCTCAGCCTGGCGGCGCGGTACGAGCACTATTCGGACTTCGGCGACACGACCAATCCCAAGGTCGGCCTGACTTGGGAAGTGAATGACGAGCTTCTCGTGCGGGGCACCTGGGGCAAATCCTTCCGGGCTCCGAGCCTGCAGGAGAACAACGAGGACGTCGTCACCACCTTCATCGCGACAGCCTATTCGAACGGCTCGGGCGATCCGCTCATCCCGGTCACCAATGCCATCACCGGCACCAGCAACGTCCTGGTCCGGGTTCAGGGCGGCAACAACGACCTCGGGCCCGAGCGGGCGACGACCTATTCGCTGGGCTTCGACTACAGCCCGCACTGGCTGGACGGCTTTCGCGTCTCGGCGACGTATTACAATATCGAATACGCTGGCAAGATCGTGACCCTGGGCGAACAGGCTTCGACCTTCCTGACCACGGCGGCGAACCGGGCCGCCTTTGACGCCTATATCACCCCGGCGCCGCAGCCGAGCACCTGCGTCGAGGGCGATCCCTCGACCTACAACCCGGTCTATGTTCCCTTCGTCACGGCCGGCTACCCGATCCCGTTCACCGGCACGCCGTTCTGTTCGGTTGTCGCCTATCTGAACGGTCAGGCCCAGAATCTCGGCCGGGTGGAACAGGACGGCCTCGATTTCACCGTCGGCCACGATCTCGACACCGCTTGGGGCCAGTTCTCGTCCGGCGTTTCTCTGACGAAAATCCTGAACCTCAAGCAGACCCTGTCGCCCAGCTCCGGCCTGATCGATGTGCTGGACACCATCAACAACCCCGTCAGCACCCGGGTGCGCGGCAATCTCGGCTGGCGCGGGGGCAGCGTCAGCGCCAATCTGTTTGTCAACTACGTCGGCGAATACATGAACACGGCGCCGATCACTGTGGCGGGCGTGCGCCAGCCAGTGACGGAGATCCCGAGCTGGACGACCTTCGACGCCAGCCTGTCCTGGTTCACCGCCGAGGAGGCGCCGTCGTGGGCGCAGGGCATCCGCGCCTCGCTGTCGATCCAGAATATCCTGGACGAGGATCCGAACGTGGTCCTGACCGGCGCCAACGGTTTCGACAACCAGCAGGCCAACCCGTACGGACGGATCTATTCGTTCGAGCTGACCAAGCGCTTCTGAGCCGACGAAGGAACAGACTGATGATGCGTCATACACTCGCCGCCTGCGCCGCCGCCCTGCTCGCCGCCACGGCGCCGGCGGCGACGGCCCAAAGCCAGACAGCCGCCGCCTCCCCGCTCTCGTCCGCGAATTTGCGGGCGGGGGCGGCCCGGGTCGACATCACGCCAACGGCGGCCGAGATGCCGCGGAACTATACCGGCGTGAACGACAACGTCTTCGCTCGGGCCATCGTGGTGGCCAACGGTTCGACCAAGGCCGCCATGATCACGGTCGACGTCGGCGCCATTTCGACCGAGACCTGGACCAATGTCATCCGCCGGGCAGAGTCCGAATTGGGCATTCCGGCGGACCAGCTCATCCTGACCGCCACCCATACGCACAGCGTGCCGCGTCTCAACGGCCGGCCGTTCGAAGACAGGATCTTCGCCGCGATCCAGCAGGCCGACGCGCGTCTGCAGCCGGCGCAGATGGACTACGGGACCGGCGTTTCCTACGTCAATGTGAACCGCAACATCATCGATCCCGAGAACCGGCGCTGGTGGGAAGGGCCGAACTATGAAGGCGTGTCCGACAAGACGGTCGCCGTGGTCCGCTTCCGCACGCCGGACGGCAAGCCGATCGCCGTCTTCTACAACTACGCCCTGCACGCCGTGACCAATGGTCAGCTCGACCAGATCAGCGGCGACGTTCCGGGGGCGGCGTCGCGTTACCTCGAGGCCACCCTCGGCGACGACGTGGTCGCGGTCTGGTCGAACGGCGCCGGCGGCGACCAGAACCCGATCTATTTCAACCAGACCTACGAACTGCGGGACATCCGTATCGCCGAATACGCGACCCGGGGCGAGGACATCTCCAACGCCATGCCGCCCGGCGGCGTCGGTCTCGATCGCAACGATCCCCAGGTGGCCCTGCTGATGGACCAGCAACGTCAGCTGACCCGCAGCTACGGCCAACTGCTGGGCGAGGAAGTCCTGCATATCGCGCGCTCGGGCATGGAGCGCCCCAGCGCCTCGGACGGCATCTTCGGCGCCCAGAAGGAGGTGGCCTGCCCGGGTCGTCGTCGCACCAACACGGGTCGCGCCGGTTACGCCGGGACCTATGAGGACGCCGATCCGATCAACATCCGCCTCAGCTTCCTGCTGGTCGGCGACGTCGCCATCGGCGGCGTCAACGGCGAGGTGTTCAACCAGATCGCCCGGCGCTTCAAACTGGAATCCCCGCTGAAGCACACCATGTTCTCGTCCCTGACCAACGGCACGGCGGGATCGGGTTACATCCCCAACGACGCCGCCTACGGGCAGTACACCTTTGAAGTGGTGTCCTCGCGGCTCAAGCCCGGGTGCGCAGAGTCGGCGATCGTCGATGGCCTGCTGGACCTGATGGACGGCGTCGAGGTCGTTCCGCCCAACGGCGGAAACTAGGTCGGGAGGCGGCGCGGTGTCAGCTGCGCGTCGCCACCGACTCCCGCTCGATCAGCTGGATAGGCAGCGTCGCCGACGGAGTTTCCTCGCCGTGCATGCGACGGAACAGAAACTCCACGATCGTGGCGGCCCCGCGCTTGAGGTCCTGACGCACGGTGGTCAGCCGGGGATGGGCGTGTTCCGCCACCTCAAGGTCATCGAAGCCGACCACCGAGACATCGCCCGGCACCGACACTCCGCTGGTCTGCAGGGCCCTCAGGGCCGCGAGGGCGATCAGGTCCGAAGCGGCGAAGATGGCGTCGAAGTGCACGCCGCGCGCGATCAGGTCCTGAACCGCCGCCAAGGCGGTGTCGCCGGTGAAGTGGGCGGGGACGACCAGGTCCGGGTCCAGCGCGAGGCCGGCGCGTTCGAGCGCGGTCTCGTACCCCCGAAGTCGCATCTCGACCTCGGGCAGGGGCGCTGCGCCGAGGAAGACGATACGTCTTCGCCCGGCCTGCAGCAGGGCGTCGGTCGCGACCCGGCCGCCCCCGACATTGTCGGATCCCACGGAGCAATAGGCCTGCTCTGGAAGGTGCGCGCCCCAGACCACCAGGGGCAGGAAGGCGCGCGCCGCTTCGTTGAGTTCCTCGTGCTGATCGCTCTGACCGACGATGATGTAGCCGTCCGCCTTCTGCGACTGGACGTGCCGGGACAGCCAGCCGGGCTTGGGCGAGGGGATGCGCGACAGCAGTACGTCGCAGTCCCGCGCCGTCACCTCATCGGCGATATGCCCCAACAGATGCAGGAAGAACGGATCCGAGATGGGCTGGTCCGCCTCATGCCCCAGCGGGATGGCGACGCCGATGGTGCGGGTGCGGCTGGACCTCAGGCGCTGGGCGGCCTGGTTTATGACATAGCCGTGCGCCGCCGCGATCTTCTGGATCTGCTTGCGCGTCGCCACCGGGATCAGCGGGTTTTCCGCAAGAGCGCGCGAAACGGTCGAGGTCGACACGCCGGCCAGACGGGCGATGTCGGTCATCTTCAACGGGCCGTTGGACGCCGGGGTACGGGGACGTGATGCCATGACGACGACTTACCTCAAGGCGGGGCGCTTAACTACAGTCCGCGCGGCGACATTCGGCCGACGGCGGCGTTGCGCAGGCCCGCTGGCGGTAGCCTTGCTGGCGCTTGCCTTCGGGTCGACGGCCGCGTCCGCGCAGGACGTCCCGCCGCCGGTGGGGATGGTGGACCAGCCCTGCGTCGCCGCCCCTCCGCCCGCGGCCCCGGCAGCCACGGACGCCGGGGTTGCGGCGCAAAGACAGGCGATGATGGACCGCATGCGCCGCGACTGGCCCGGGCTGTGCCGCTACCGGGGCGCCAACGAAGCCTTGGCGGGAACGCCGGTCCGGGCGGTGTTCATCGGCGACTCCATCACCGAATTCTGGGAAGCGGCCGCGCCTGACCTGTTTCGCGAGGGCGTCGTCAACCGCGGCATCGGGGCCCAGACCTCGCCGCAGATGCTGGTGCGCTTCTATCAGGACGTGATCGCGCTGAAGCCGGACGTCGTCCACATCATGGCCGGCACCAATGACATCGCCGGCAACAGCGGGCCGAGCCGGCCTGAGGACTTCAAGAACAACATCCGCGCCATGACCGAGATCGCCCGGGCGAATGACATCCGCGTCGTGCTCGGGTCCATCCCGCCCAGCGCCCGGTTTTACTGGCGGCCCGAGCTGCAGCCCGCCTCGCGCATTGCGGAGCTCAACGCCTGGCTTCGAGAATTCGCCCGGGACCAGGGGGCTGGCTTCGTCGACTACGCCGCCGCCATGGCCGGGCCCGACGGAGGCATGCGGCCCGGGCTTTCCCACGATGGCGTCCATCCCGCCGACGAGGGTTATGCGGTGATGACCCCCCTCGCCATGGCGGCCCTCGCGAAGACCTCCAGCGGTTCGCCTGGCGTTGCGGCCTCTCCGGCGGCAGCCCCGGCTCGACCGGCAGTTGCTCTCGATTCCGACGGAACCGTACACGCCCCGGCCATGATCATCCCGCCGTCCGAATACATGAGCCCGGAAGGCCGCGCCTATCTCGCGCATCATCTTCAAGCCCTGCGGCGGATGGCTCCCACCTCGGGTCCGCAGCCCGTTCCGTTGCTGATCGCCCCCTATGTCGATCGGCAGAAGGCCCTTTATGCTACCGACCGTGAGGAGGTCCGCATGGGCGGCGTGCCCACCTGGATCTATACGCCGACGGCGGGCGTCGCCCCCGGCAATGCGGACCGGGTTCTGATCAATCTGCACGGCGGGGGCTTTCGCGAGTGTTGGCCGGGCTGCGCCGAGCTGGAGTCCATGCCCATCGCGGCGCTCGGGCGGATCAGGGTCGTTGCGGTCGACTACCGCCAGCAGCCCGACCACCGCTTTCCTGCCGCCAGCGAGGACGTGGCGGCGGTCTATCGCGAACTGCTGAAGACCTATCGCCCTGAAAACATCGGCCTGTACGGCTGCTCCGCCGGCGGCATGCTGACGGGCATGGCGCTCGCCTGGTTCCAGCAGGAGGGTTTACCTACACCCGGGGCGGCTGGAATTCTGTGCGCCGGACTGACGACCGGCGCCTCGGCTTTCGGGGGCGACGCGTCCTACATCACCCTCGCCGCCGGCGAGGGCCGCGCGCCGCCGCCGCCCCCCGCGCCCGGAGCCGAACGGCGGGTGATGGCCTATCTTGCCGATGTTGATCCGACCGACCCGCTCGCGTCGCCAAGCGCCTCCGCGGAGGTTCTGGCCAGATTCCCGCCGACGCTCGTCATCACCGGCACCCGATCATTCGACCTGAGCGCAGCCGTCCACGCCCACGCCATGTTGGTCAAAGCCGGCGTGGAAACCGATCTGCATGTCTGGGAAGGGATGTTTCACGGGTTTTTCTACAATCCGGACGTCCCGGAGTCGCGGGACGCTTACGAGGTGATCGTGCGCTTCTTTAACCGGTATCTGGGACAGCGACGCGGCGCGGCCGATCAATAATCTCTTGCCTCTGGTCGCCGAAGTGGCCGCAACTGTTCAGACTCGGTCTTGGCCTGACGGTAGAAAACTGGAATGTCCCGTCCAGACCGGCATGGCGGAAGGTCCTGTATCTGCCGCTCATCAACTTCTGCTCCTGGCGCGTTGCCGCTGTCCCGTTGCGGCAGTCGTCAGAGACCTGCGAGTCTCGTGCGGAGAAGGCGTGGGCCGGCCGGGAAGACAGGCGCTCCTGTGTCTTCAGGCAATTCTCGTGGTCTCAGCGACACGCCGCATGTGCCCGCTTTGGGCGGCGTCTGCTGGCGGGCGCAGGTCTGAGCTGGCCGCGCATCCGCGAATAGCGGCCGACCTGCAGCTCGGCCAATTGGCGGCCGCCCCGCCTTGACCACGATGCAGAGAGGTCGGTCTTCGCGGTCCGCGCCGACCCGAAGCGTGTCCGCCAGGTCAGTCTTCCGGCACGCGGAGGCCATCTTCGAAAGCATTCCAGGCATCGAAGCGGAACGTGGGTTGAGGCCGCCCGGAGCGAATTTCGAAAACGAGGATCTCGGTGGCTGGAGATCCCTGCGGACGGACAGCCCGAACCCGTGCGGAATGGGTTCCTTCGGCCAATCCTGTCGGAATGGGGAAACGCCAAAGGTGCGAGCTGTGATCGGCGGCCGAGCCCCGGGGGCGCGGCGGGGCGGGGGCGAAGGCGCCTTGGCGGCCCTGAACATAGCCCTGGTTCAGCGGTTCGCCCGAAGCGCTTTCAATGGCCGTCCTGGCGACCGTCAGCTGGCGTTGCAGGGCGAAGGGATCGGCATAGTCGGGACCGGCGTGGGCCGGTTCTCCCCGGGCCTGCTGGGTGCGTTCCATGCGTTGAGGCGGGCCGCCGTCGATGGACACCGTCGCATCGGTGTCGCTGTCGCCCATCCAGATATTGGCGGTGAGCCAGACGCCCGCCTCGATCTCCCGAGGCGTCAGCAATCGCACATCGGGCAGGTCCTGGATGCTCAGCGGCGGGGCATCGCCGCGCTGGTGTTCGGGGGAATCGCGCCAGGCCAGCAGCACCCGGGCCCACTCGCGGAAAGCCGGGGTGCTCACGGACAGCCACATCGCCTTGTCCGTCGGCTGACCCGAGGCGAGATAGTCGAGGGCGTAGTCGTCCCCGCTGACGCGCATGTCGATATAGCCGCGCGGCGATCCATCGCCCTGCAGGCTCATGGGCGTGCCGGCTATGTCGAAGTCGCCGCCCCACCAATCGCCCGCGACCGCGCCGGCGACCACGTGACGGAAGGGAATCGCGTCCACGCCGACGGACTGTTTCCAACCCTCGAAGGAGTCGCCGGGCGCCAGGTTCTCCAGCGTATGGCTGTGACCCGAGAGGTCCAGAACCTTGCGGCCCTTCAGAATCTCATAGAGTTCCGCCGCATTGTCGGTCTGATGCTGCCATTGCTCGCGGTTGTCGAAGCCGACAAGCGGGATGTGGTGCCCGATCACGATCAGCTTGTCCGGATCGGTCGCCTTCACCAGATCGGCGATGAACCGCATCTGGTCGTCGGTGAAGCGGCCGTTGTAGGTCTTGCGCGGATCCTCGCCGCAGAAATCGCGCCCGAACCGCTCGTAGTCGACCCGGCCGCAGGGATAGACGACATTGTCGAGCCCGATGAACAGCACCTGTCCGATTTCGAAGGCGTAGGTGGCCGGGCCATAGTCGCGACGCCAGGTGTCCGAACTGTCGGCGTCCCGGTCGGCGTCGGAATCGTAATCGTGGTTGCCCTGCACCCACCATTGCGGAATGCCCGCCTCGCCCAGCACATCGGACAGACGCGGGATCAGACCCAGATCGTCGCCGACGACGTCGCCCAGCATGAACAGGCAGGCGGGCCGGTCTGGCCGGTCTTTCAGTTCGCGCACGAGGGTGTCGCGCGCATAGCCGACTTCCTGATTGGTCGTGGCCTGAATGTCGCCAATCACGGCGCAGGAGAAATCGTCTCCCGTCTGGCTGGGGGCGAGGGGGAAGTTGACGGCCGCGGGCAGCGGCCCGGTCGGCGCCAGGCCGCCGTAACGCAACGGCTTGGGCGAACCGGCCGGCTTGTGCTCATAGGCGAACTGCGGAACGAAATTCCTGTCAGTCGGCGTCCGCCATCCGCTGGGCTGGATGACGAAGACGCTCATGTCGGCGCGGGCCGGGAGCCGATACCGACCGTCCGTCCCGGTGATCGCCAGATCCCGCCCGTTCGAGACCTTCACCCCCGCGAGCCCGTCCTCGTCGTCGTCCAGCCGTCCGTCGCGATCGAGATCGTTGAACACCACGCCGACGACGTGGTCCGGCGACGGGGCCTGCCCCCTGACGACCTCGATCGTCGCGAAATACGGGTCCGTGTCCGCCGCCGAAGCAGGCGTCGCGCCGAAGACGATCGCGGCGCAGCTCAACAGGCCGCTCAAATTCCTGGTCGCGAAACGCATGGCCTCTTCCGTTTCCGTCCGCCGCGCGGAGGGCGCGTCGGGCACAAATCAACAAAAAACAATCAGAATCGTCGGTCGGCTGCCGAACGTGACGAACGTCCGTCTGATCCCGATCAGAATGATTGCCCGCAGTATCCCAGAGACTGCTTGCGGTTTTATGACGGTTGAAGCGCTTTCCGCCCCTTCCTGACGCTCGGGGTTCGGCCTGGCCCTGTGTGGGGTTTGTTTTGGAAAACTGCCCATAAGTCACAAAATTCCAACATTGCGCCGGTATCACCTGACCGTCCTGGAGGGGCTAGGGGGAGCGGTCGCACAAGCGTCCCGCGTCAACGCCGCCCAGAGACGTCATTCAATCTGGGGTCTATCGATGAATCGTCTGCGACGAACCGCCCGTCATGCCTCCGCTCTGCGCGCAGCGCTTATGCTCGGGGCCGTATTTCCAGTCATGGCCGTTATGGCTCCGGCCGTGCAGGCGCAGGACTATACCAATGTCGCCGCGACCGGCCGCGTGTCGGATCAAGCGGGTCGACCGATCCCGGGGGCGACGGTCAGCGTCACCTCCAGCGATCGCGGCGTGACACGGTCCGCGGTCGCCACGGAAAGCGGCGCCTATACGATCCCGCAGCTGGCCCCTGGATCCTATGATTTCACCATCACGGCCGAAGGTTACGCCCCCTATCGGGAAGCGGGCGTTTCCCTGGTCCGTGGAGCGGGCGCGGCGAACGCCTTCACGCTGGCGCCGTCCGATGGTTCGGCTGGAACGCTCGACGAGATCGTCGTCCTCGGCTCGCGCACAAGGGTTGTCGCGTTCGAGGACGCCACCACCGGGGCCATAATCAACGTGGGCGAAATCGACCAGCGCGTGCCGATCGCCCGATCGCTGCAGGACATCATCCTGATGGCCCCCGGCACGGTGCGCGGCTCATCGGGTTCGAACGCGGCCTTCGCCGACCAGGTCGCGATCAGCGGCGCATCCTTCATCGAGAACGCCTACTATGTGAACGGGCTGAACATCACCAACTTCCGCATGGGCCTGGCCCCTGTCGAGGTGCCGTATGACTTCTACCAGACCGTCGAGGTGAAGACCGGCGGCATGGCGGCGGAGTTCGGTCGGGCGACCGGCGGCGTGGTCAACACCGTGACCAAATCAGGCTCCAACGAATTCCACGCCAGCGTCCTGAATTCCTGGGAGCCGGACGGCCTGCGGGCCACGTCGCCCGCGACCTACCGTCGCGACTATGAGGGCGTCGAGCAGTCACGGCGCGAGACCACGGTCCAGGCCAGCGGGCCCGTCATCCCCGACCGGCTGTTCATCTACGGCCTCTATACCGACCGCAAATTCGAGTCCTTCACGCCGGACGCCAACCAGGACAACGCCACGCGCGTCGAGAACAACAGCCCGTTCTGGGGCGTGAAGCTGGACGGCTACATAACCGACGACCACCATGTCGAGTTCACCTATTTCGACACCACCAACGAGACCCGCACCCGCGATCTGGAATATGATCGCGCGACCGGCGCGGCAGGCGACGAGACGGGCGGCGTCAACGGACGTGGCGGCGGCCGGAACTATGTCGCGCGTTACACCGGCGCCCTCACCCCCTGGCTGACCGTTTCCGCCGCCTACGGGGTGAACAAGTTGCGCGACGGCACCTTGCCGCTCGACATCACCAACGAGCGCGTGATCGATTATCGCACCTCGGACGCCGGCGTGGACATCGGCCTAAACAAGGTCACCGACGCCTACGGCTACACCGATGACGATCGCGAATTCTTCCGCGGCGACGTCGATCTGAACTTCGAACTGGCCGGTACGCACCATGTCCGCTTCGGCTACGATCACGAAACCGATACGTCGGAACAGATCCACCAGACGATGGGCGACGGGTTCTACAAGATCTGGAGGGCGGGGACGAGCGACGCCGCGCGTCTCGGCATCGCCGAGGGGACGGAATACTACACGACCCGCGTTTACAGCAACAACGGGGTCAGCACGGTCAAGAACGACGCCTTCTATATCCAGGACGACTGGGCGCTTCTCGACGATCGGCTGAAGCTTCAACTCGGAGCCCGCAACGACCGGTTCTCGAACCAGGGCGTGAGCGGCGAGTCCTATTATGAATCAGGCGATCAATGGGCCCCCCGACTGGGCGTCTCCTACGACCTGCGCGGCGACGGGCTCACCAAGGTCTATGGCTATTACGGCGAGTATTTCCTGCCGCTTGCCGGCGACATCAATCTGAACGTGATGGGCGGCCGGATCACCTATACGCGTTACAACCTGCTCAACGGTCTCGACCCGGCCAAGAACACGCCTCTGGCGGGCGCGCCCATCCTGGGCGTGAGCGGTTTGTCAGCGTGTCCCGACACGGGAATCGCCAACTGCGAAGTCCAGTCCGACGGATCGCCTGCCGATCCTTCCGGCGCCATCGCCCATAATCTGAGCCCGCAGTCGTCCCGCGAATTCATTCTCGGAGTGGAGCGCCGCCTCTCGAACCGTATTCGCGCCGGAGCCTATTTCACGCATCGCAACCTGGACGATGTGGTCGAAGACGTCACGGTCGACTTCGGGGCCCGCGCCTACTGCATCACCGAGGGCTTTTCGGCCGCCGCCTGCGCCGCCGCCTATCCGGGCGGCAGCAACTGGGTGATCGCCAATCCGGGGCGCGACATCACCACCAAAATCAACCCGCTGCCCGATGGATCGACCCCGGTCGTGACGTTGAAGGCGGCGGACCTGCTTTATGACAAGCCGATCCGCAAATATAACGCCCTGACCCTGACCTTCGATCGGGAGTTCGACGGCGTGTGGAGCGTGTCCGGCACCTATACCTGGGCGATGGACAAAGGGAATTATGAAGGCGGCGTCCGGTCCGAAAACGGCCAGCTGGCCGTCAACCGGGTTTCCGACTTCGACTCGCCCGGCTTCCAGAACGGCGCCTACGGCTATCTGCCCAACGACCGTCGTCACACGCTCAAGGCCTACGGCAGCTACCGTCCGCTCGATTTCCTCGATCTCGGCGCCAACATGACGGTGCAATCGGCGCGCAGCTATAGCTGCATCGGCACCGTGCCGGTCGAAGTCGATCCCTACGCCCACGGCTATCACGGCTACAGCTACTACTGTAACGGCGAGCTGGTCCCGCGGGGCACGGCCTTCGAGGGCGACTGGGTCTATCAGTTCGACGCCAGCGCCGTGGCGCGCCTGCCGCTGAAGGGGCTCGACGCCTCCGTGCGTCTGGACGTCTTCAACCTGTTCAACAGCAAGGCGGTCACGGCCTATAACGAAGCCGGCCAGCTCGGCAACGATCAGCCGAACTCGAACTACAGACAGCCAGAAGCCTATCAGACTCCGCGCTACGTCCGGCTGCAGTTCCGCGTCGGCTTCTGATCCGCGATCGGGGAGCGGCGCGGCCAGCGCCGCTCCGCTCCCCGAACCGCGCGATCATCCGGTTTCAAACACGGACCGGCTTGGGCTAGACCCGAACAGGCGTCGGTATCCGGTCCAGGGTCGCCGCGACGTCCCGTGGACAGGCGGCCCGTCGGCTGAGGGAAGGACACCATGCTGAAACGATCGGCCCGCCAACGCGATATCGTGGCGATGCTGCGGGGCGGAACGACCTTGTCCGTGATCGGACTGGCCCAGGAACTCAACGTCTCCGACGAGACCATCCGTCGTGAACTGCGCGTGCTGGAGGAACAGGGAGTCGTCACGCGCGAACACGGCGCCGCCCGTCTGGCTTCGCAGACGCGCGAAGGCCCCCTCCACGAGCGGATGGAGGAAAACGCCGACGCCAAGATGCGTATCGCGCGCGCGGCGGTCGAATTCGTTTCCGACGGCGATATCCTGTTCATCGATTCCGGCACGACCTCCTGCTACGTCGCGCGACAGCTGGTCGAGCGTCATTCGCTGACGGTGATCACCAACTCCCTTCAGGTCGCGACCGAGCTCGGAGGGATCAACGGCAACCGTCTGTTCCTCGCCGCCGGCGAGATGGACTACGAGTACCGCGCCTTTTCGGACGCCAACGCCCAACGCTACGTCTCGGGCTTCACGCCGCATCTGGCCATACTTTCGGTCGGCGCCATCAGCGCCGATCGCGGCCTGATGGATTTCCACCCGGGCGAAGCCACAATGAGCCGGATCGCCTATGCGACGTCCCAGAAGGTTCTGTTGGGCGCGGACTCGTCCAAATTCGGACGGCATGCGCTGATGCACACCGCCGGCCTCGGCGACGTCGACATTCTGATTACGGAAAAGCCCCTGGACACGGTCTTCGCCCAGGCGTTCGCTCATGCCGAGGTGGTCATCGCCTGACGCCCGGGAGACAGGGGCCGCGCCAGCAACGCCGCGACAAGCGCCAGCGCGGCGCCGAGCAGCGCGACCCCCGCGTGGATCAGCCAGAAGTCCGCCATCTCCAGCGATTGAAAATAGCCGCCGGCGAACCCGACCCACAGGCTGGCGAAAAAGCCGTACAGGTAAAACAGCCCGCCCCATCCCCCCGCCCGACCGTTGGGCGCCAGGCCGGTTGCGAGGCTGAGGCCCGACGGCCACACAAGAACGACGGCCAGGTCGACCAGCAGCAGATAGGCCAGGAGCCAGGTCAGCGAGACGGGGGATCCGCCGGCCCCGTCCGCGAGAATCAGGACGAGATATCCCGCGGCGCAGGCCAGACAGCCCAGTATGATCTGTACATGAGGCCCTATGACCACGCCGCGGCGTCCCAGGAGCCCCGAAATCGCCTGCACGATAAAAATGAGCAGGATTGTGAACAGGCCGTCCAAAGCCAGCAGCCATCCGACCGGAACGGCGCCGAACCCGAAATCCAGATCGACGTTAGTCTCGGCCCAGACGAGCACGATGTTGGCGACCTGCCCATAGGCGGCGAAACAGAGATAGCCGGCCAGCAGCACAAGCCAGAGTCTCGTAACGGCCCGAGGCTCTGACGCCCGCCGGCCTTCCTGCCTGCGCGTCGCTTGCCGAAGAAGCGCCGTGCCGGCAGACGCCTTGATCAGGAGCAGATAGGTCGACATGCCGGCGACCACGCTGACCGCGGCCAGGACGAGCGCATGACGCCACCCGAAAGCCAGGGCGACGGCCCCCATGGCGAGGGGGCCGCAAATCACCCCCGCGTTCAGAAAGACGAGGTACCAGGAATAGGCGCGCCTGCGTTTTGCCTCTTCACCGAAAAGACCGCCGAACTGGGCCGACAGATTGCTCTTCAACAGGCCCGCCCCGGACGCGAACAGCAGCAGGCCCGGCATAAAGCCGTACAGGGACGTCATCAGCAGCAGTCCGCCCGCCATGCTTGCGCCGCCGGCCAGCACAGCCGCGCGCCGCCCGATCAGCAGGTCGCCGACAAAGCCGCCGAGCGGGACGGCGAGATAAACGAGCGCATTGGCCACGCCGTAAATATAGGAGGCCAGGGCCACGCCCGGCCCATCGCTGCTCGTGATCGGGCTCAGCAGCCCTTGCAGCCACGACATGCCCAACACGGACGGGGATGCAGGCAGTACCTGGTTGATCAGCAGGAGCGTGAGCATCGATTTCACCCCCGAAAGGGCGAGACGTTCCCAGAATTCCGTCAGCGCCAATCCTGCGAAATGCAGGTTGTCCTCCCCACCCGGATCTCCCGGCAGACTCATCGCTGCGCCCCTGCTTCGCATGGACAAGCCCATGCCCCGCCTATGGTGACAGGGTGATGACTTGGGCTGTGGCCCCCACCTGCGGAGACCTTCGCTGAGCGTGTCGCGGCGATCGGTTGAGTCCGCCGCGCACAACCGGTGAAACGGCGGCAAATCTACCGGAGGGCAGCGGCTCCGGTTCTGCAACCAGAGTGAGCTGAAGGTTATTGGCCGGTGCGAACGAACTTTCGGTAGCTTGACCGGTCCATGTCACGAACCTCGACCGTCAGTTGGAGCGAGGAGCCGGTCTCCTCCCGCGCAAGACAGGCCTGGGCGGTGGCGAGCGCCAAGCCAGCGGCTCGTCCCTTGACCTCGTCGGAGCGGCCCGCAAGCACCCCCAACTCGACGTGGATCATACCTTCCGACGATGGCCCGCCTCCGATGGCGAAATCTTCCAGGCACACAAGGCGGGTCTTGAAGCTTGGGAGATCTGTCTCCAACACGGGGGCCAAGGCGTGGTGCAGTGCAAAAGCCAAATCGCGGGCGGCGCCCGGACTGATTGAGCCCTGCGAAAACTCAACTCTGATCTGCGGCATCGGTTCTGATCCTGAGGCGGACGGAGGTTATGGGGAAACCAGAGATCGCGAAAAGGCTGCGGTCATCAAGGCGACGGCTGCGATGCGACGGTCCTGCTCGGGCAGTGATCCCGGGCCCAGGCGTCGGGGGTGTCGGTCAGAGCAAACGCGGCCAGAACCGTCGGGCGCCAGCCATCGAAATTGTTGTCGGAGACGAACACGATGGCAAGGCGTCCGTCGGACAGTCTGGGTCCCCAGGCCATGCCCTCGAAATTGTGGGTGACCGCGCCTCCGGCGAAGTCGTGCACGAGTCGTTTCGTGATCGGGCGGGTCGCGCCTCGCTTGAGACTGTCGACGTCGGCCACCTCGTCGCCCGAAGTCAGATCCGCGCAATACAGCCGGGCCCTGTAGCGAAAGCCTCCGTTCTCCGTCTGAAGGCCGGCCCGTTCCAGAACCAGCAACCTGTCGTCATCAAGCGTCAGGATTTCGCTGACGCCGCTGTCAGCGAGCCGCCCGGGCAGGGAGGCGATGAGGGGGTCCACCTCGTAGGCGACCTGTGTGAGCACGGAGCCGGACCGGTCCTGCAGCGTGAACCGGACCAGGGCGCCGCGATCCGCGTCAGACAGGGGCCCGTCCTGGGCGAGCGGGCCTTCCATGGCGCTCCAGAGCCCTTGTCCGTCCGGCGTCCATGACAATCCTTCAATCGTCCTGTTCGGCAGCGCTCCTCGCCGGCCGTCCCGATGGAACTCCATACCGTCGGGCAGCGGGACGCCACCCGAACCGCGACCGTTCCGTCTCGCCCGGCGAACAGAGGGGTTGAACCCGCCGACGCTGTCGCCCTCGCTGGACCAGAGGAGATCGTCATTCAGGGGATCGAGGCGGATACTCTCCGCATCCACGGCCTCAATCGCGGTCCCGTGCCCACCCGCGGCTGCAGACCACACGCCCGCGTCGTTCCGAAAACCGTGCGTGCGAAGGACGTCGGCCGCGACGAGCCGATCCCGACGCCATACCAGAGCGGCTTCGTAGAAGCGGGCGGCGCCGGGGTCAGACCGGTCATCCGAAACCATCACCCAGGCGTCTGTCCGCGGGTCCCGGTCAAGGCCGGAGACGCCGCCAAACCTCCGCCCTTCGTGATCGTCATCAGCGACGAGCTCGACGGTTCCGATCTGAACAAGTGCGGGTGCGGCGCAGCTCGCCAAAGCAGCGCAGCCGCCCGTCAAGGCGAGGCCGAGACGGAGGCCGCGCCACCGGCGGCGAAAGACCTTCACGGACATGATCCTTGCGCTCTCCAGCTCAATAAATGAAACGCTTCATTGGAGACCGCCGGGCCGCGCAGCCATCGATTTTGAGACATAAGGCCACGGAGAGCGCCCGTCGAGCGCAACTCCAAAGCGTCATCCAACCGAAATCCGCCCGTCACTCAGGCGCGATATGAAACGTTTCACTCGATTGGAGTGTGAAGCGGGGGTATGACGGTGAACAAATCAGTCTGGATGGCGTCCGGCGCGCTGTTTGTGGTTCTCGGCCAGACGTCGACGGCCTGGGCCCAGCAGGTCGAGCCCGTGACCGAAATCGACGAGGTCGTGGTCACCGCTGAACGGTTCGGCTCCGGCCTGCCGCGCGCCACCTTCACCCTCGGTGCGGAAGACATCGGCGAACGCCCGCTGGGCGCGGACATCATGCAGAGCCTGGTCAAGGTTCCGGGCGTCCAGGTCTCCACCGGGGACGCGCGCGGCGGCAGTTTCTCGTTCGAACTGTATATGCGGGGTCTGAACAAGGAGCAGATCGGTCTGACGATCGACGGCATCCCCACGGGAGACGCGCGCTTCAACGGGGGCTCGCCGCCGACCCGCTTCATCGAATCCAGCAACATCGGCCGGATCGTCGTCTCGCAGAGCGCCGGCGACATCGGTGCGCCGTCGCGCTTCGCCCTCGGCGGCTTCATCGACTTCGTGACCGACAACCCGGCCGGCGATCCCGGCCTGACGGTGGAGGCGGGCGTCGGATCGTTCGACTTCCGCCGCGCCTATGTCCGCGCCGATTTCGGCGAGTTCGCGCCCGGCCTCAGCGGCTACGCCTCGGCGTCGCACCAGGAGAACGACATCTGGGCGGGCCGGAACAGCCGATCGAGCGAGCGCGACCACTATGAGGTCAAGCTGCGCAAGGTGTTCGACAACGGCTCCCGGATTCAGGGTCGCGTCTCCTGGAACGACCAGGTCGACAACGACTTCAACATCGTCACCCGGGGCGAGTTCGAGGCTGATCCGCGCAGCGACCGGGCGACGGACGCCATCACCGGCATACCGGCGCGCGATGTCGATTTCGGCGGCGGTCTGGGCGGCACGCGCAAGGACCTGCTCGCCTATGTGAACGGTCGGTTCGTGCTCAGCGACCGGATCAGCCTGAGCCTCAATCCGTACTACCAGACGCTGGAAGGGGACTCCTTCCGCTACCAGGACCGCGCCCGTCGTCTGACCGGGACCGACCCGCGCGCCGTCACCGGCTACAACGCCAACGGCGGCGCTGTCCGGCCCGCCCTGATCACGACGCGTGACAGCAACGCGGTCGGCGGCCCGGCCGACATGCGGGTCACGCCGCGCGATCGCGAACGCTACGGCCTGACGTCCGAACTGCGCATCGAGGATCTGTTCGAGGGCCACACCGTCAGGGCCGGCGCCTGGTACGAAGGCGGCGACTCCAGCGAGAGCCGAAACTTCTACCGCATCACCGATCCGACGCGCGGCATCGGCTACGACCGCGCTCAGCTGAACCATGTTGAATACGAGCGTACGGCCGAGGTCGAGACCGTCATGCTCTACCTGCAGGACGAGGTGCGCCTGTACGAGGACCGGCTGAAACTGGCCCTCGGCCTGACCTGGTATGATGTGCGTTACGACGCCCGTTCGCCACTGGAGTACCGGGCCAATCTGGTCTTCTCCCAGGCCTCGGACGTCAACCCGAAGGTCGGCGCGACCTGGCGTCTGACGCCGGAATGGGAGGTGTTCGGCGGCTATGCCCGCAACTTCTCGGGCATTCCCGAGGACGCCTTCCTCGGCTCGACGGCGGTGATCGATCCGGACGCCCTGGAACCGATCCAGACCCGCAATCTGGATCTCGGCCTGCGCCATGTCTCGGCCGGCCGGGCGTTCTCGATCCAGGCCTATGCCGTCGATCTGGAGAACGGCGTGGGCATCGTTCCGCGCGACCCGACCGCGACCCTCGACCCCGACGAGATCGTGCGCGGCAACGTCGCCACGCGGGCCGCCAACACCCAAGGGCAGACTTCGCGCGGGGTCGAAATCACCGGCTTCCAGGAGGCAGGCGCGTTCGATCTGTACGCGGCCTACGCCTGGCAGGACGCCACCCACGACGATCCCGCCGCCGGCAGCGAGGCGCGCGCCACCCTGGCCTCGCTCGGAATCATCGGCGGCGCCCGGGTGCGGGATATTCCGGAGCACTCGCTGTTCGCCCGGATGGGCTGGTCGCCGACGTCGGCGACGCGTCTTGAGCTGAGCGCCCGCCACGTCGGGGAGCGGGTCGGCGGCCATATCGTCGCCCCGACCAGCTTCCGGGAAGCCGGCGTCGAGACCCTGGACGCCTATACGGTGGCGGGTCTGACGGTCCGTCACGATCTGGAGCGGGCCGGACTGCCGTCCACGCGACTGCAGCTCAACGTCGATAACCTGTTCGACGAGACCTACATCGCCGCGGTCAGCAGCGCGACGGCGACCCAGCCGGAGTTCGGTCTGCTGTCCGGTCCTGACGTCCGCACCCTGGACCGCTATTTCGTCGGCGCGCCGCGCACGGTGACCGTCTCGCTGCGGACCCGCTTCTGAGCCGACGCTTGACCTCGAACCCCCCGCTGCCCACTGAGGCGGCGGGGCGGCTCGGTCGCGGCCTCCAGACAAGGTTCCCGCCCGGAATGGACACCACACGCCGTCCGACCCTGAAGGACGTGGCCCGGGCGGCGGGCGTGTCGCTGGCCAGCGCCTCCTACGCCGTCAACGGCTCGGGCTCGGTCGGCGAGGCGACCCGCGCCCACATTCTCCAGGTCGCCGCCCGGCTCGGCTACCGTCCGAACACCAGCGCCAAGGCGATGAAGACCGGCCGCACGGGCGTTCTCGGTCTGGTCGTGCCTGACCTGACCAACCCTTTCTTCCCCGGTCTGGCCCAGGCCGTCCTTCAGGCCGCCCGCCGCCAGGGCTACAGCGTTCTGATCGCCGACACGGGCGGGGCTCCCGAGGAGGAGCGCACGGCCATTCGCTTCCTGACCGATCACGGCGTCGACGGTCTGCTCTGGTTTCCCATCGACGACAGCAATCCCCGGGGACGCCGTCCGGCGCCGGAACTGGACCGCATCCCGGTCGTGGTCCTGGACCGCAACCTGCCGGATCACGACGTGGTGCTGGCCGACTACGCCCTGGGCGGGCGGCTGGCGGCGGACCATCTGATCGCGGCCGGTCACGTCGACATCGGCGTCATCTCGGGCCCGACAGCGGCCTCCAGCGCCCGCGACCGGGCCGAGGGAGCCGTTCAGACCATCCACGGATCCGCTCGTCTGGTCTGGCATGTCGAGAACGCCTTCTCGCTCGATCTGGACCCCGCCGTCGTCGCCGCCCTCGACCGGCGCGAGGTCACGGCGGTGATCGCCGGCTCGGACATGATCGCCATTGGCGCCATGCGCCATCTACAGACCCTTGGCCTGTCCGTGCCCGACGACGTCTCGATCGTCGGCTTCGACGATATTCCGTGGGCGGCGCTGAACACGCCGCCGCTGACCACGATCGACATGCCGATCGAGGCCATGATCGCCTCCGCCATCGAAACCTTGATCCAGCGCATTTCCAATGGACCGGGGGTGCGGAGCCAGACCGTCTTCGACGTCTCGCTGGTGGAACGAGCGTCGGTGCGCCCCATCGCCGGGGCGGAGGCGGGCTGACGGCCTTCCACGGTCATCCGCCGGACAGGCGGGGCCCGGTGGACCGCCTGCATCCGGTGCTTGCACGAGGTCGTCCTCCTTCGTGGGATCAAGGCCCACGACACCCGGGCGCTCCGGACGCCGGCTAGAAGCTTCTCGTGAACGACAGCGACAAGTTTCTGGGCCTTTGCGGCGTAGCGACCGTTTCCCGATCGACGAGGAACGGATTGCCGTAACCGAAGGTGTCGCCGGTTCCGCCAAACAGGTTGTCCAGCCGTACTGTGGCGGCCCAATGACCCAAGGACACGCTCGCGGCCAGTTCGGAGGTGACATAGTCGCCCATCCGGGTGTTGACCGTCGGGGTCAGGCGCTGGCGCGACGGGCCCACATAGCCGATCGTGCCGCTGACCCAGCCTGGCAGACCGAAGAGGATCGTCTCGCGCCGCGCGCCAATGGCCCCCAGCACCTTGGGCACCCCCGGCAGGTCGCTGTCGGTCGCCAGCGGATAGCCGCTGTCCTCGGCGTTCAGGCGGGGATCATTGGCCATCAGGTTGACGTCGAACCGCCAGTCGGCGTCACGCCAGACGGCCTCGATCTCCAAACCCGCGTTGTCGGCCGAGCCGATATTGGCCGTGAACGGCAGACCGTCGCGAGACACCCGGTCCGACTGGATCGAGCGCCAGTCCACCAGGAAGGCGGCGAGGCGCACGGCGAGATGATCGTCCATGCCGCGCCAGCGCAGGCCGACCTCATAGCTGGACAGAGTGTCGGGCTGAAACGCGCGATAGGGCTGGGACCCGGACCCCGGCTGGCCGTAGATCCCGTCCAGAACGGCCCCGCCATTGAAGCCGCCCATTCGATAGCCCTGACTGGTCTGGACATAGAGCAGCAGGTCATCCCGGGCCGCGTACTCGATCACCACCTTGCTCGAGACGTCGTCGTCCTGCAGTTCGCCTTCGTGGGCGTCAGAGGGCAAACCCATCCTCCGAGCCTCGAGAACGGACTCCGTCACAGCGTTGAAGTAGCGTCCGCCCAGCGTGACCTTCAGCCGGTCGCGCGGACGCCAGGCGATCTCCCCGAACACCGCCGCCTCCTGGGTGTCGTCCTTCTTGCGGGTCTCATAGAGGAGCCGGTCCGGCGTCAGATCCAGAATCTCGCCGGTTCGCTGGTGGCTGTAGTGCGAGACATGGACTCCAGCGAGCCAGGAGAGGCGACGCTCCGTCGGAGAGGTCACCGACGCCTCAACGGCGAACGCGCGGATACTGTCGGCTTCGTCATAGGCCGTCGGGCCTCCGGTCCCGCCGAAGCGGGCGGCCGCGGTCGTCGCATCATAGCGTCGATCCAGATCATGGCCCTGGTAGGCGCTGCTGAGCTTCAGGGTCCCCCAATCACGCCGGCCCGTGACCGAAATGGAGACGCCGTTGAAGTCGTTGTTGCTGGGCTCGCGCACTGACAGTGCGCGGCCATAGGCCGGCAGCGCCTCGAATGCGTATTGGCTATCGTCGATGTGCAGGTTCTGAAAAACGGCGCCGATCCGGGCGTCCCAGTCCTCATTGACGCGCCACTGCAGGGACGGGCGGACGCCGAAGCGAAGGGTTTTGCCGGTGTTCGACAGGCCCTGTCCGGCATCGTCGATAACGCCCTCCAGAATCTCCCGATAGGCGACGGCCCTCAGCGCCAGTCGATCGCGCAACACCGGGGCGTTGACCATCAGGTCGAGGGAATAGCCCGGCGCCGCATTGTCGGCGAAGGTCAGGCCGGCGGTGGCTTCGGCCTGGTAATCATCGAGAACGGGCGCCCGGCTGATCAGCTTCAGCACCCCGCCCAGGGTGCCTGCACCGTACAGGGTCGCCTGCGGACCGCGCAGAAGCTCGACCCGGTCCAGATCGACCAGGCGCAGGTCGGGGTCCGGGGCGTCATAGGTCAGCCGCGTCTCGTCCAGATACAGGCCCACCATGGCCTGGGTCTGGCCGGTCAGGGGGCTATCGGCGAGGCCGCGCACAAACAGCTTGTTTCGGCCAGGTCCCAGATTGGTGACGGTCAGGCCGGCCAGCCGGGTCGCCAGCGCCGCGGTGTCCCGGCGCGCGGCGGCGTCGAACGCCATGCCGTCGACCGCCGACAGGGCGTAGGGCGCGTCGCCGAGGATCAAGTCGCGGCGGGTCGCGGTGACGACGACATCGTCAAGCGTGCTCAGCTGAGCCGGCGCGGCCGCCGCCGGCGAGCGGGGCGGAGCGGGGCGCGGCGCGGAGCGGGCGACGATCAGCCAGGTGCGGCGATCTATGCGTCGGAAGGTGCAGCCGCTGCCGGCCGTCATGATCCGAAGCGCGCCTTCGACGTCATAGGCTCCGTTCACCGCTCGCGATCGCCCGCAACCGGCCGCGGCCCGCGCTCCGATGGACACGCCCATCACGCCGCCCAGACGCAGGACAGCGGCCGTCATCGGCTGGGCCGGAATGGAGACGCGACGCGTCTCCTGGGCGTGAGCCTCGGTGGCGATCAGCCAGGCCAGGGCGGCGCTGACGAGCCTGAGACGGTGCGGGCGAGCCATGCGGGCGAGCGTCAGCGCGGCCGCAGTTCGATGCGGTCGCCCCGCCGTTCCGCGACGACAGGGGCGAAGGCCTCGATCCGGCGCAGGACGCTGGCCTGATCGTCGAGCACAAGCACACCGGTGAACCTGATGCGGTCCGCGCCCCCGACCGCCATGACCGGCGTTGGATATGCCCGGTTCAAATCGGCGACGACTTCGGAAACCGGGCGATTGTCATAGGTCAGCTGCCCTGTGCGCCATCCCGGAGGTTCGGTCCGGCCGGCCGTTACCTCGAGCGCGCCCGAGGCATCGGTGCGCGTCACAGCCTGTCCTTTCGTCAATCGCACCTGATGCGAAGCGTCGTCCAGATCCGACACGCGAACCACGCCGCGGGTGACATTGATGCGGGTGCGGTTGGTGTCGCGGCGGATGTCGAAGGCGGTGCCCAGCACCTCGACCCGGCTCTGACCTACCGTGACCTGGAAGGGCCGCTCGGCGTCATGGGCGATATCGAAAGCGGCTTCGGCCTCGGCCATTTCGACGAACCGCTCCTGACGGGACATCCGCACAGACAGTGTCGAACCGCCGTTCATCGTGATGGTCGAGCCGTCTGACAGGGTGACGGTCCGTTGCTCTCCCGGCGCGGTCACCCAGGTTTGCGTGCGCGGCAGGGTGGGCAGGATCATGACGGCCGCGATCAGGGCAGCGGCGACCGCGCCGCCCGCCGCCCAGAGCCAGCGCCGTCTGACGGATGGGGGTCTCGCGGTACGCGCGGTTCCCGGCGACCGAAGCGTGGCGCGACCCAAGGCCGCGTCCAGCGCGGCGCGGTCCTCGTCGATCACCGCCCAGAGTCCCTCGGCCTCGTCGAACGCCCTGCGGTGGTCAGGGGATTGCGCAAGCCAGGCCTCGAGCGCCTCGTAGTCGGCTTCCGAAACCTCGCCGTCCAGCCGGACGACCCAGGCCGAGGCCTGGTCGATGACGGACGCAGCAGGGGAGTGACGATCGGTCATGCGGCCTTGTTCCGGCGGAAAAGACGCCGTCGATGTAGAGAGACGCCGCCGACAGAGGCGACCCGCAACGAAAGATGGCGAAATCTGGTCATCATGGCCAGCCGACCTCCGTGAGGAGGCGGGCGAGCACCGAGCTCAAATATTTCTCGACCGAGCTGACGGACACGCCCAGGCGGTCCGCGACCTCGGCGTGGGTCAGGCCATCCAGCCGGTGCAGGCGGAACGCCTCCCGTGCTTTCGGCGCGACGCCTTCGAGGGCCTTGCTGACCCGATCGAGCTTGAGCCGGGCCCATGCTACATCCTCCGGCGAAGGCTGATCCGCGACTGAATGGCCCGCGACGACGTCGCTCATGCTGTCGGTCCAGGCCTTGTCACGCGCGGACATGCGCCTTCCCTGTCGGACGCCGTCCAGCACCAGGTTGCCGCCGACCCGATACAGGAAAGCGACCGGGTTGCGGACCTCGCGGGCCTGGGTCTCGTCCAGTCCCTGCAGTCGGACATAGAGTTCCTGAACGACGTCTTCCGCCCGGTCCTGCGAACCCGTACGGGCGGCGAAGGACCGGACCAGAGCCGGCCGGCGTTCCAGGTAGACCGAGAGCAGATCGTCTCTAGCGCTGGACGCCACGTCGCGAGGGATCCTGAAAGGCCGGCTGCGGCGCCGCTCCGGAGGGTCTTGTCAGTCGGGTCGACGGGAGGCGCAAGAGGCCCGCGTTCGTCCGGCGCATATTTTTCGTTTTCCGATTGCGGGTCCCGGCGGTCGGCGGCGTCGTTGTCCGGGCGCCAGACGCGGCCCGGTCAGACGAGGCATCCTCTCCCATGCACACCCGTTCCTTCCTTCAGCACCCGGCCGTCCCTCGCGCCGCCGGCGTCGTCCTCGGCGCCCTGGCTCTCGGCGCCTGCCACACCACGGCGGCTCCGAACTCCGGCTATCTGAGCGGTTACGAGAGGCTGGAGAAGGCCGGGCGCACGCCCGGCATCGCCCTGCAGCAGCACCGCAACGACTCGGCGTCGGATTCGGTCGGCGCCGTCTTCATCGAACCCGCCGCGTTCGCTGCGGGCGTAGGAGAAGAGTTCTCGGAAACGGATCGGGCCATGGTGCTCAGCGAGGTCGACCGCCAGATCTGTTTCGAGGTGAGCGAGCGCTTCGTTATTGCGTCAGCGCCGGTCCCGGAGGCCGCGACCATACGCACCGGTGTGGTCCGACTCCATCCGACCGGGCGTTTGGGATCTGTCTTCAGCGCCGCCGCCGGCTTCTTCGTCCCTGTCGTCAGCCTGAGGCCGCCGGCGACCACGGGCGGATTGGCGGTGGAATCCGAACTCCTGGAAGCTGGCACCGGCCGTCAGATCGCCGCCATCTCCTGGGGGCGGAACGCCCAATACGTCGGTAGAGATTCCGGTTCGCTCTCCCGGATCGGCGATGCCCTGCAGATGGCCGAACCGATGGGCGACGCGGTTGGCGACGCCTTCGCCAGCGAGGCGCGCGAGGTGACCGACATCCCACAGCCCGACCCTTGCGCCGCCTTCGGGCCGCGGCGCGATCTCGGGCGAACCGCGGCGGGCCTCGTCGCGGGCGCCGTGACCGGTCTCTATACGCCCGAGGTGTCCGGTGAAGGCGCGCGCCGCCGACCTGCCGAGCCCTGACATCGGCCGCGGAGGCCGCTTCGACCCGCTTTTCAGAGCCCCCCATGCATCTCACCCAACTGACGGCGAGCGCCGTTCCGTCGCGAACCCTCATGTCTGCTTCAGAGCGAACGAAACAGTTCTATCGACATCTCGGTCTCTGGGTCCTTCAGAGCTGGCTGGCGATGTTCTTCATCGCCGCCGCGGTGGCGAAGCTGGGTCAACCGCAGGATCTTCTGAACATCCTGCTCGACTGGCCAGAACGGGTCGATCCCGCGGTGGTTCGATATGTCGGCGTCGCTGAACTGGTCCTGGGCGCCGGGCTCCTCGCCCCGGTCATCTCCTGGCGGTGGTTCCGACCGGTCCTGCTGCTCAGCGCGGCGGCCCTGCTAGGCGAAACGCTGATGATGGGCGCCTATCACGCTATCTCGGGTCACCCCGGTCTGGCGGTTGTGAATGCATGTCTCTGCAGCATGACGATAGCGGTCCTGCTCGGACGTCGACGTCATGGCGGAGAGACCCGCGCATGAATGGTCCGGTCCTCGCCCGCGACGCCGTCAGCCCGCATCACCGTCGGCCATCCGTGGCGGTGTTCTGCCGCTCTCGGCAGGCGATCATGGTCCGGCCGAGCCTGTTCCCCAGGACGCTGCTCGACGGCTTCGCGTTCGCTCAGGCCTGGCGTCTGTTTCACGACCTCGATGTGCTGGATCGCCCGGCTCTTCCGCCGGTCTTCGCGCGTCGACCATGAGACGATCCATGCGCCCAGCACTGGCTGCAAGTCCGCCGTCCGCCCCTTCATCATCCCTCGCGCCTACGGTGGTGCCTTTTCGACCGGAAGGCGTCCGCCGGGTTCTGATCATCGACAACGATCCGTTCGTCCGTGACGTCGCTCTGGAGCAACTCGCTGACCCGCGACGTCGCATGGAGACGGCGGACTCCATCGGCGAGGTTGATCACACCAAGCGTCGCGACAAGCCCGACCTGATCATCATCGGCGCCGCCGACGGACCGGAATTCGACCTGTCATCGCGGTTGCGACAGACGTTCAAGGTGCCCATCGTTCCGCTATTCCGGCCTTCGATTTATGTGAGGCCCCGCCAGGCTTTACCCGAGCGAAGCGCGACGCTCCTGTCCGCCCTGGCCGACTGTCGTATCCGTATCGACCAGCATCTGCAGGCGCCGACGCCGCCACCCGGGATCGTCGCCAACTGGGGCGGATTCACGGTGAGGCTTGAGGCCGGTGCTTTCTCTATCGAGGGCCAGGATATCGGCATGACGCGCGTCGAACGCGCCGTCCTGTCTCTGCTCATGCACCACGCCGGGGAGTTGATCAGCGTGGCCTTGATCGAGAAGGCGATCTTCTGCAGCAAGCCAAAAAGTCAGAGCAACTACATCCCGGTCCACATCAGCCGAATGCGCGCCAAGCTCAGGACGTCGCGTAGCGACATCTTCATCGAGAACGTGAGGGGGGAGGGGTACATCCTCTTCTGGTCCCGATCATTCGCTTCGATCGACATCCCCCGCCTGGAGATGTTGGCCGCCAGTCCGACGCCGTGACGGACGCGCGCTGAGGCGACCGGAGCCTCCTACCTGGTGGATCCGGAACGCTTGCTGCGATTGTGGCGGACTTCAGCGGCGAAGCTGGAACGACGCCATCGTCGCGAAGAGCTGCTCCCGATTGGCGACGCCGATCTTGGCATAGGATCTTTTGACGTGCGTTCGGACCGTCTCGATGCTGATTCCGAGGATACCCGCAAGCTCCTCCGCGTTCGCGCCGCCGACCAGTTTCTTCAACAACCGCTCCTCGGCGTTGGTGAGGCCGAAGATGGCGCCGGTGTCGGCCCACAGGGTGTCCCGCGCGGTGGTCGGGAAGATCTCGATCGCGACGAGTCCCGCATCGGGGACTCTCTCGACCCTCAGCACGACGTGTTCGTTGTCCGCGCCCCCGTTGACGGCGTAGGCCGACGGTCCAACGCCCAGGCCCGCCACGAAATCCCGAAACCGCTCGGTGGGCTGCTTGCCGCCGAGGGCGAGCCGCCCGGCCACCGACGTCACGCCGCCTCCGGACTCGAACATTTGGCGAGCGCTGGGATTCATGTGGACGATCTCGAGCGTGTCCGGGCGGACAAAGAAGCTCGGCCGCGACAGCCTCTGGAACCACTCGGACAGATGCGGGAGGTTTGGTTCGACCGTGTCGTCAGCGGACGCGCCGACATCGGGGCCGACAGGGGAAGTGTTAAGCACGCTTGTTCACCAGTCTGGATCTGGTCGGGCGATATCAGCGTATGGTCCCCCATGGTGGGTATTGCGCATCCTATCTCACGGTTGAGACTGCGCTTCGAAATCCGGCGATATCCGGATTGAAGAGTCGGCCCGCCGGACCTCGCGATCGCCTTGATCCGAACGTCCCAGTATCTGGATTATCGAGTGAATTTCCCGTCACCGACCCCGCGGCACACGTCCGTAGAAAGCTTCTCCTTCACAACCCGGGGCTCTTCGACCGCGAAGGCTTTGGCGGACTATCGCGAGCTGTATTCGGACGGGGCCGATGTCGACATCGACGCCTCCCGTTTGACGGCCGACGTCACGGCTTACCGTCTGGATCGGCTCATTATGTTCGACCGGCGTCTGACAGGCGTCGGGCATGTCCGGGACGCGCAGCGGGTCGCCGGCACGGGCTTTTCCCACTTCACCCTGCATCTCATGCTGGGCGGCGCGATGACGGGCAGCGCCCCCAGCGGCTTCGACATGCTCCGGCCCGGCGAAATCGTGCTGCAGGACCTGCGTCACCCAACCAGAACCAGTGTCGCGGATGGGTGGCTTGTCACGGTCAGCGTCGCCCGCGACCTCATTGAAGCCGCCGCGGGAACATCGAACGGGCTGCATGGCAGGGTGATCCGGCCGGACAAGGGGTGGCTGCTGGCGGACTATCTGCGATCGCTGGCTTCGAATGCCGGGAGTCTCGACCACGACGCCCTGCCGACCCTGTCCCGCACCTTCGTCGAACTGCTCAGCGTGGCCATCGGGCCGCAGACCGCGGGAGGCGCCGCCGCCCATAGGCGCGAGGAGTTCAATCGCCGTGAGGCGGTGCAACGCGTGATCGAACGGCGGCTGGAAGACCCGTCGCTCAACGCGGCGGAAATCGTCAACGCCTCAGGCGTGTCCAGGGCGACCCTCTATCGCCTGTTTCAACCGCACGGCGGCGTGGACACCTTTCTGACCGGCCGGCGCCTCGCCGCCGTCCGGACAATTCTCGAGCGGCCCGACGACACCAGCACCATCGCCTCCCTCGCCGAGAGGTTCGCGTTCCGCAGCGAGAAGGATCTGTCCGTGGCCTTCCGGGACAGGTTCGGGATATCGATGTCGGCCTACAGGCGGATGGTCGACGACCCGGCCCAGGCCGTCTCCATGATGAAGCGCCGGTGGGCCTCCTGGATGGTCGAGGTAAGGTGAATCCGGATTGACCATCCCGGTTAAAGCCGTTTTCAGTCGGGACGTCACAGTATGGAACCTTGATACGGAGGTTTCGCGCAAATGAGCTACGCCCGGCACATCAGGACGGCCCTGACCGCGACGGCGGTGTTGCTGACGGCGGCTCCGGCCGTGGCCGGCAGCGTCAACATTGGCATCCACGGGCGTGTCGGCACCGTCTGTCGCGTCGAGGTCGGGGGACCGCCCGCGCCGCGGTTCGAAATCGGTGAGACCCGCCTCGGACGCATGAAAGAACTGTGCAACAACGTCGACGGCTATCGTCTGGTGCTCAGCCATCCGGTCGGCCTTCAGGATGCGTGGATCGTCGTCGACGGCCAGCGCATCCCGATTTCATCGACCTCATCGACCACCGTCATCGTCGACAGCAACAGCCCCGCCGCGCGCGAACGCGAGGTCGGCATCGTCCTGTCGTCGGCGCGGCCCACTCTCGACCTGACCCTGCGGGCCGAGGCCAAGGGGTTTATCTTCTAGGCCGCCGCGCAGCCGGATTGGGCTGACAGGCCCAGTCTCGGCGCGAAGGTCAGGGTGACGACGTCGCTGTACGCGCCCGCCGGCTGGCTCAGGGCGTCCTCCGCGCGCACGCTGACCTGAAGCGCGTGATTGCGCCCGGCCGGCGCGGCGGTGCGGTCGCAGACCACGGTGTCGCCCCTCGCCACGGACAGCCCGCCCAGTCGCATGGCATAGGGCAGTCCGGCCGTGTCCGCCTCGCCGCGACGGAGGACGCCCCATTTTGCGCCGACGCTGATCTCATAGGGCGAGGTCGATTGCGCCGTGATCACCACGCTGCCGGTGGCGGAACCCTGCTCCCGTCCGATGACGCCCAGGTCGATCTCGCCGCGGCGCACGCCCGCCGACCCGACCCAGGCCGAGATCATCTCGGGCGTCTCCAGATCGATCGCGACCCGCCCCGCCGACTGGATCTCCACCCCGTCCAGGCGGTCATTGCCGGAATAGCAGACATAGCGAACCTCGAGCGGCTCGTAATAGTCGCCCGCGCCGACCGACTGGCCCGCGGGCACCGACAGGCGGAAGGTCTCGTGGACCACGTCTCCGGATGGACCGGAGCCGAACGACACGACCGCGCCATTGGTGGCGTTGGGCTGCTCCGCGCCGCGGAAGAAGACCGGTTGGGAGCTGTCCTTCGTCCAGGCGACGTCATAGCCCTCGGGGCCGGCCACGCCGAGCCGGGACGCGCCGGCGGCGGGGGTGGGGTCCACGATGATGAACCGGACCGAAGTGGCCGACGGCGTCACGCGGCTCACCCTCATGGTCAGGATCCGGCCGACCGGGGCGTTCGAGAAGGGGTCGTACTGGATCGACAGGCCCGTTCCGGCGGATGCGAAATCGGCGCATCCCGCCTGGGCCATGCCGGGGGCCAGGGCCACGGCGATCAGGGAAAGACCGGAGAAAAGGAGATGCTTCATCGGCTGCCTTCAGGGGAAACGGCGCCGAGACGGACCAGGCCGTCCGCGCCCTCGGGGATGTCGATCACATAGGCCGGCGAACCCTCGGGCCCGGCTTCGATACGCCACTGGCCCGGACGCAGTCCCTGGACCGCGAACCGGCCCGAGCCGTTGGTGAACATGCGGACGCCGGGACGGTCGGGCCGGGCGACCTCGAAGGCCAGACCCGCCTGCAGTCGCAGCGGACCGCCATCGGCGGTGACCAGCTGACCGGTCGCCGAGACCGAATAGTCGGACCCGACCGTGATCAGGTAGCCCGAACGGTACGGGGGCAACACCTGGACGACGCCCGTTCCAATGTCATAGCCGGTCGGCGCTTCCGGAACGTCGAACGTCACCGTGCGGGGCGAATAGGCGCTGAGCTCCGGCGAGACCGCGCCGCCCAGCAGCCCGGACCGGGCCGTATAGGCGTCGTCGCGCGGCTCCACATAGACCGCCGCCTGGCCAAGCGTCCGATGCGTGCGGAACAGGGCGAAGCTGTCGTAGATCGGACGCGAGGCGGCGACGGCTCCGTCGGCGAACGCCAGCGACGCGCCGGCCCGCAGCGTGGTGCGCTGATCCGAGATGTCCCCCGTTCCGGCGTCGAACGACGTCAGGTGCGACCCGCCGATCTCGGCGCGGTTCATGATGGCTGTGAAGGAGGCGTTCGCGCCCGTCGCGCTTTCCGAGGCATCCAGATTGCCCGCGGCGCTCCATGAGCCGACGCCACGGCCTCGCGAGGTCTGATAGCCCAACCGCGCCCTGTCGCGCCGGCTGTCCACTTCCGCGCTGACGCTGGCGTACTGGCCCAACCGGTAGGTCAGCCCGAAGCGGACGCCGAATTCCCGCTCGTCCCGCCGGTGTTCGAAGATGGCTTCGGCGTTGAACATCAGCCGGCTGTTGGCGCGCCAGCCGTAGCTGGCCCTGACCGACGCCTGGTCCTCCCGGGTCCCGCGGCCGACGGAATAGAACACATCGCCGGACACATACTGGGTCGCGCCGATCGACTGCGAATAGGTGAGCCCCGCCTCATAGGCGAACGGATTGTCGGCAAGCTCGACGCCCGGGGTGGCGAAGGACTCGCTGGTGGCCTGAAATGTGCCGCTGACGGATCGGGCGCCGGGTTCGTCGGCGCCGAAGACCCGCTCATAGCCGAGGTTCAGCGCATAGCCGTCGCCGACGCCCTCGACGCTGGATACGGCGAGATCCATGCCGATCGTACCCAGCGGGGCGGCCCATACCGCCTCGCCGCCGACCACGCCGCCCCGGCTGTTGACCTGGAAATTGACCCCGGCGGTGAAGGCGTCGGACAACCCGCGCCGGTAGAAGCCCGAAGCGCCGGGCTCGCTCGTGTACTCCCGGCCGTCCTCCCCGAACTCGGTCTCCGAGCCGACGTACAGGCCGAACTCGGTCAGGCCCGCGGCCAGCAGGCTGCGGTCGAAATAGATGGAAAACGAGACGACGCTCTCCACCCCGGTGTCGTCCCGGATCACGAGACGGACATCGTTGCCGCCCTGGGCGAAGGGAAAGTCGCTGACGTCATAGGACCCAGGATTGAGCCGCGTCTGCTGGACCGAACGTCCGTTGATGAAGACCTCGACGGTCGAGGGGCGCACCAGGGTGAAGGCGCGCTGCCCGCGCGGCTGCACGTTTTTCTGCGGATCGAGGTCGGCATAGACCCGTTCGAGCGACAGACCGGCCAGCGGATTGGCGCCGGAAAAGCCGCGGGACTGGGGACGCAGGTCGCCCGCGGTCCAGCGCGCCGTCCGCCTGGGGTCGTCATAGACCAGCCGGGTGCCTTCGCGGACGAACGACTCGTCCAGCGTGGCCTCGTTTTCCAGCACCACGCCGCGAAAGCGGACGGCGCTGTCGATCAACAGGCTGGGCGTGCCAAATCCCGCATCCTCGCCCACATGGACGTAGTCGGACGTCAGGAAGCCGGTCACATAGGCGGAAAACCCGGCCGGTTGGGCCACTGGCCCCTGAAACGACGGGCGCCCGCCGGAAATGCTGAGACTGTTCCGCGGCCGCGCATCCGGATTGAGCGAGAGCGTCAACCCGAACGTGCCCGGATCGTAGGCGATGGGATAGCCCAGCACGCTGAGCTCGTCGGTCGAGACCTGATCCCGGTCGGCGAGCGCCGCCGCCAGTTCCTGCCACGCCGCGGGCGAAAGCAGGGCCTGCATCAGATCAAGCAGGGGCGCGGTCTGGATCAGGATCCGGTTGTCGGCGGTCAGGACATAGTCGATCTCGCCGACGATGAAGTCGCCGTCCTTGAGCGGGCCGCCAAGCGGGATGTCGCGACCGGTCGGGTTCAGACCGATCCGCGACGGGGGCGCGGTCTGTATGGCGTCGGATGCGAAATACGCCGGCGACGCGATATGGCTGGGGGGGAGGGCGTCGATCACGGGATCGGCCGGACTGGAACTGAACTCATCCGGTCACCGATCCGCCACGGGCGTCAGCTCGACCGAGAGGCTGCCGTTCGGCTGCGGCAAGGCGACGTTGATCGGCAGCCGGCGGGTCGTTCCCGAAGGCACCAGCCCGAGACCCATCACCTGCTGGATCTGTTCCGGCTCGTAGGTCTGACGCAGGATTTCGTCGCCGTTGGGCGCCCGCTGGATCAGAGTCATGCGATGCTTGCCGACATAGCCGTAGGTGCGCCCCGTATTGGCGACCGTCAGGACGGGATGGCCGACGCCGGCCTCGTCAGTCTCGATGGAGGTCGACTGCACGGCCAGTTCAGGCGTCGCGCCCGGGGCGCCGACGCTGACCAGAACCTTGAAGTTGTACAGCACCTGGATGGCGTTCTGGTTTTCCGGCAACTCGACCGGCAACTGGGCCACGGTGACGAAGAAGTGGTGGCTGGCCTCGGGCTCCGGGTCGCCGACCCACTGAACGCGGAAGGCCTGCGATTCCCCGGGCCGCACGGTCGCCTGGGCGGGGAAGATCAGCAGATCCTCGGCCTCGACCTCAGTCTCTTTCAGCTCGCCATCGACGATCTGGAGAAGACGCGCCGAGAGCTCGACCGGGACGGTTGTGGAAAAGGTGTTCTGCAGCGTCAGCACGGTCGAGGCGCGACGACCCGTCGACAGCAGGTCGATGACCACCGGTTGGACGTTCAGCGCGGACGCGGGAATGCCGGACCCGAGCAGGGCCGCCGCCGCGAAGAGCACACCGGCGAAGCGCCGTACGGCTAACGGGATCATGATACGCACCTGGACAGAAAAAAAGGAATCGGACCGGCCCCCTTCGGGACCGGTCCGACCATTCGCCCTTCCGCGGAAGGGCCAAGCGGCTTAGGCGCCCGGAGCCACGATCACGTTGACCGAGCCCGTGTAGGTGCCGGCGGCCAGCCTACGGTCCGTGTTGGAAGTCCAGTTGACCGCCGTCGCGCTGGAACCGCCGGCCGAGGCCACGGCGGCGCCGGCCGACTGCGCTTGCGCGAAGCGGACGTGGGTGTTGCTGTCGGATCCGCTGACGTGACCGCCGAAGCGCTGGGCGACGGTCGAGGCGCCGGCGGCGCTGGTGCTGTCGAGGGCCAGACCGTTGATCGAGGCGTCGAGGTTGTAGCGGATGAACTGGGCGAAGCCGCCGTCGATCAGGCCGTTGCCCGAAGCGCCGTTACGGGCCAGGACGGCGCGCTCGACGGTGACGCTGCTGTTCACGCCGTTGCAGAAGGCGACGATGCGGGCGCCGTTCAGGGCGTCGGCGATCTCGGTGGTGACGCCCGAGCGGACCTTGGCTTCCGAGTCGGTCAGATCGGCGGCGAGGGTGACGGTCGTGGCCTGGGCCGACACGCCGCACTTGTTGGCGACGCTGGCGTTGATGGCGACGGCCTGGCTGTCCTGGGCCGAGGCGGCGCCGGCGGTCAGGATGAGGGCGGCGGCCGAAGTCGCCGCGAACAGGGTGTTCTTCATGGGATAGTCTCCGTTTGTGTTGAGCCGCCGGAGAATCCCGGCGCGGTTTCGAGCGGGCGACAGGCCCCTCGAGGGTATCGCCGGCCACAAGGCGCGGCCGGCGAATGCGGATGGTCGGATCGCGGCGCTCACGCACGCGCTCCGACGACGAGGGTGATCGTGTCGCTGTAGTCGCCGGCGGCGAGCCGCCGGTTCAGCGTCGACTGATCGGGCCAGTCGATGGTCAGCGTCACGTCGCCGGGCGCCGCGACGCCCGAGCCGGATCCGAGACCGCGACCCGGCTGATCCGATGCGAAGGCGCAACTCCCGCCGATCGTGATGTCCGTCGACAGGCAGCGCTCGCTGCGCACTTCGCCCTCGCTGGTTCGCAGGGTCAGCCGCACGCCATAGATTTTCTCGAAGGCGTAGCCGGAGCGGTCGGGCGCGCTGGTGAGATTGACCAGGCCGCCGTGCGCCCCGCTGACGCCGACGGCGAACGGCGTGTTGCAGTCGAGGGGCAGGGTGAAATTCAGGGTTTGCGCCTGTTCAAGGTCGGCGCCCGGACCGGCGGCCTGGACGGCCGGGCTGAACCCGCAGCGCTCCGGGATGACGGCGGAGACCTGGACCTCGACGGAGGCTGCGGTCTGCGCCGAGACGGGCACGGCGAAGGCCAGTCCCGCGACGGCGACGACAGCGCTCGCCAGCGGCTTGAGATAGCGCACAGCGGGTCGCGCCCACATCGGCTCACCGCCGATATTTGCTTCGTGTCCGTAAATCACAGAGCCCCCCGCGTCGCTGGTTGCCCCGGCGATTTCGCTGGCGGAGGTTTGACAGTTAAGAAATCGTTAAGCGTCGCCCAATTTGGGTACGTCGCGGTGGATCGACAAAAAATCTTCCACGATCTTAGACATTTCGCCTGACAGGCGAACGGGGTTCCCCGGAAATCCGGGGCGCCCGGGGCGCTTTCGCGACCGCCAACATCACCCCCGCGCGGGTCGCAAGAGACCGGCCGCGGCCGGGTTTCATCGCCGCGAGGCGGCCTCGCTTCTTCCAGGCGTCCAGCGCCCGCCCTGCAGCAGCGCGACGGGGATGACCACCGCCGCGGCCGCCACCACCACCTGGACCAGGGATGCGGTCAGACCGGCGCTTCCGCCGTCGCTCCGATCGCTGAGAGCGCCGGTTATCAGTGGGCCGAAACCGACTCCGACGACGGAGACCCCCGCCAGGAAGAGGGTGTTCACAGCCCCTCGATAGCGGTCCGGCGCGAGAGCCTGCAGCCCGATCAGCGCGGTGGTCGCGGCCAGCCCGCTGCTGGCGACCAGGGCCGACAGCGCCAGGACCGTCATGGGCAACGACGTGGCGGCGGACAGCCCCAGCCCGGCGACCAGCGAAAGGCCCATGCCCGCCGCGAGCAACCGGGCGGGGCTGCGCCCCCGCATCCGCCTGTGCCCCAGCAGCCAGCCGGCCGAGAGGTGTCCGGCCGGGGCGGCGCCGAGCACGATGAGGCCGACCACCACCGCCGCGTCCCCCACGGGCAGGCCGAGCGAACGATGCAGGATGGACGGCATCCACGCCCCCGCCGCCTGGACGGAGACGATGCATCCGGCGCCGGCGACGAACAGACCGAGGATCCCTCGCCCGTCTCGAGTCAGCCAGCGGGCCGCCTGACCGAGGCCGGCCGCGGGTTCCGCACGGATCGGCGCGCCTCGTCCGGAAAGCACCAGAAGCGCCGCTATCAGGATGATGTTCGGCAGGAGAAGCGCAAGGCCGACCACGCGCCAGGGGGCCAGGCCCATGCCCGCCACGCTGCTCGCGGCGACCAGCACGGCGCCGCCAAGAAAGAGGCCTCCGCTGCGGCCCGTGGCCGATCCGGTGGTGAAGATCGACACCGCGCGGGCCCGCCCGATCGCCACCCCGCCCGAGCCGAGCACCATCAGGGCCATCGGCGCGAAGGCCGCCTGTCCGATCCCCAGCGCCATCCGGCCGGCGATCAGCATCGGGTAGCTTTCGGCCAGGGCGAAGGCGATCCCGCCGCAGGTCCACAGGGCGACGCAGAAGGCCATCAGCCGGAAGGGCTCGACGCGCCGGGCCCAGTGTCCCGCCGCCAGCATCGCCGCCGCGTAGGTGAGCGCGAACGCGGGCCCCTGCAGGGCGCCGATCTGTCCGTCGCTCAAACCGAAGGCGTCCTTGATCGGCTCGGCGACGACCGTCGGGATCGCCCGATCCACGAAGGCGGCGAAGTGGACAGCCGCCAGCAACAGGACCGATCCGACACCGACCGCGCGCGCCGGCGCGGCCCCTGCCTGAGCCTCGGCCCGCACAGCGCTTCCGTCGCCAGGGGCTATGGCCATCTTCGCGCTCCCGGTTCAGATATCGGAGCGGCGTCCCCCGGCGAGGGGGCCCGGGACAGGACCCCTGCGGAGGGCTCCGCACCCACCAGACAGCGGATGCTCCAAAGGGGTTAAGGGCGGCTGTACGGGGAACTCCCACAAGGGCGCCTCAAGTCTGAAGCTGACGCTCGGTACCCCGGCGGACGCGGCTACCGGCCGTGGCGCCGCCTTTTGCAACGCCGTGCACGAAAGCCGGGCGGCTATCAGACGGCGCCGGCCGATCGCGCCGGTATCCTGATGGTCCGGCCAGCTCGCGTCCGATCTCGATGCATGCCCTCGCCGGCGGCCTCGACGGGCGGTTTCAGACCCCCGCCAGGCGGCGCGGAATTCATGTCCGGCGGCGTTGACGGGGGCCGACGACCGGTAAATCGATCGTCTTTCGTTTTGTATTCAATTTGAAACCCGCGGCGGTCTAGTCTGCCCTCCGACAATGCGGCGCGACGCTTTACTCTGTGATTGACGGCCGCAAAGTTTGAGAGCTAACGGTTCGGAATATATACCGAAAGCGCGGCCGCGGCGCTGCGATGCGGTCAGGGAGATGCGGTCTATGGCGGATGGTTCCCGTGTGGTGACGCGCGATACGTCCGAGCGTCGGCGTGAAATCACGACCATGATCCGGACGCGCGGCAGCGTTCAGGTCGCCTCCCTCTCCGAACAGTTCGGCGTGTCCATGCAGACCATCCGCAAGGATCTGCACTATCTCGAAGAACATGGCGTGGCGACGCGCGCCTACGGCGGCGCCATCAGTTCGGAGGTGGTGAACGCCCCGGTCGAGCCGGCCATCGAGACCAAACGCGTCAGCCATACGGAAGCCAAGGAGCGCATCGGCAGACTGGCGGCCGGCATGGTCAATCCCGGCGAGTCCATCATGCTCGATTCCGGCACGACCACATTGCAGATCGCGCGCTTCCTGCCCGACGAAGAGGACATCACCGTCGTCACCAACGACTTCGATGTGCTTGGCGTCCTCAACCAGAAGCGGAAGATCAAGATCGTCATGCTGGGCGGCGAACTGCGCCGCAAGAACATGGCCTTCTACGGGGCGCAGACGGTGGCCGCGCTGGACGACCTGCTGCTGGACAAGCTGTTTCTCGGCGTCGACGGACTGGACATCGAGCGCGGCATCACCACGCATCATGACGCGGAAGCCCAGCTGAACCGCCGGATGGTCGAGACCGCGCGCGAGGTCATCGCCGTCACCGACGCGTCGAAGTTCGGCCGGGTCTGTCTGCACCGCATCATCGATGTCGGCGACCTCGACGTCCTCGTCACCGATACCGGCGCGCCGGCCTATATCGACGAGGCGGCGGACCGGCTCGGGTTCGGCCTGCACAAGGCCTGACGGCGTCAGCGGCGCAGGGCGGCGTCTCCCCAGGCGACGACCAGCGGCAGGTCGCTGTCGAGGCTCCCGGACCGGGCGACGATCTCGACAAGACGGACGCCGTCGATGTCGGCGGCGAGCGATTGCGGCGCCTCGCCAAAGCGCATCGGTCCGGTTTCCGCCAGCAACTCGCCGTCGCCATAGACAGCGAAGCGCACGGCGTCCCGGGTGTTGCGCGTCGAGTCGTCGACACCGACCCGGGCCTCGAAACGCGAGTGCCCGTCGTTGCGCACCTCCAGCCGCGAGTTGGTCAGCACCCCGATGCCGGTTTCGAAGCTCTCGCCGCCGATGCGCAGCGTCTGGTCATAGGGCGTGGCGTCGGCCCGGGCGCCGCCCCAGCCGGTATAGGTCGGACGCTCGCCCGATCCCCGCGTCTCGCCCCAGGCGTTTCGCATGCGGTGCACGACCGGATCCGGCTCGGGCGCGATCACGCCATCGACCGCTACATTCACATCGCCCGGGATCTCCGACAGATAAACGCCGTCCGCCAGCTGTCGCGCGCCGGAAGCCTCGAAGACCAAGGTCTGGCGCGGCTCCAGGGTGAAGCTCGTCTCGCCGGTGAAGGTCGAATTCGCGCCCGGCTCCCAAAGATTGCGGAGTCGCACGGGCGCGTCGACGGCGAACTTCATATGCGCCGCCGTCAGGGTCACCTCGGTCTGGCCGAGGCCGCGGTTGAACAGGGCTACGGCCTTCTTGCCGTTCGACAGCGTCTTGACGATGATTTGCACGTCGTCCGAGGCATAGGCGATGACCCCCTGATGCCCACCCGCATCCTGGTTGAGCGCCACGATGTCGGCATTGCCCCAGATGTCCATCAGGCTCCGCGGCGCCTGGCGCAGGTCATAGCTGATCAACAGCGGGGCATTGATCATGGCCCATAGCGAGAAATGCGACCGCGCCTCGGTCAGGTGGGCCTGATCGAACTCGCCGTGGCCGATGAACAGGATGTCCGGGTCGTTCCAGGCGCCCGGCTTGGCGTAGAGGGCGCGGGTCGAGGCGCTGTCGAAATTGTGCAGCATCCGCGTCCAGGTCGGGGTGATGTCGCCGCTTGTGCGCCACATGTGCCCGACGTCCTTGCCCCAGGACCGGACGTCGGCCGAGCCCCAGTTGCAGACCGCCAGGATGTAGTCGCCGTCCGGATTGTGTCGCGCCAGGGCCTCGGCCACCTGGCTGTAAAGGGCTTTGACCGCGTCCACGTCGGTGCGGTTGATCGCCGCCTGGTCGATCAGCGGCGGCACGGGCGTATAGGCGTGCTGGCGCACGAGTTCGGTGTCCGGGCCGTAGACATTGATGCCGCAGGCGTCGACCTTGATGTAGTCGAAGCCCCACTCGCGGAAATAGACGCCGATGTCCTGATCGACGTGGCCCTGCAGTCCGACCTCGCGCTCGGCCGTCGTGCCCTCGGGCAGGTTCGGGGAATGCAGGTCATAGGCCTGGGAACAGGCGTTGCGGCCGATGTCGGTGTAGATGCCGGCCTTCAGGCCCATCGCGTGCAGCGTATCGGTATAGGGCCGGAAGCTGGTGTCCCCGCCCTCGACCGCCGCCGACGGGAACAGCCCCGTGCGGATCTCCAGCCGCCCGTCCGACTCGCGGCGCTTCAGCCACCAGCCGTCGTCGATGTTGACATAGGTGTAGCCCAGCCCGGCCAGGCCGCTGTCGACCATGGCCTTCGCCGAGCCCAGGACCTTGGCCTCGTCGACTTCGGTGCGGAAGGCGTTCCACGAGTTCCAGCCCATGGGCGGAGTCCGCGCCTGCGACCGTTCCGGGATCGACCATTCGCCGGTGGCCGCCAGCGGATCGGCCTGCGCCACGGCGGGCGTGGACAGGGCGAGGACGCAGCAGAGCGCGGCGGAAGTCAGCAGGGAACGGACGGTCATGGGGCGCCTGTCTGTCAGTTGTTGCGACCGGCGAAGAACTCGCGCTTCGCATTGCTGTAGTAGATCTTGTCGATCACCGACCGGGGCAGGGCCAGGCCCGCGGCGTCGGCGTCGATGTCGTCGACGCGCTGGATTTCCGCCGTCGCCAGATAGGTCCAGTCCTTCAGCCAGTAGTCGTGGGCGACCTTGCGGAAGCCTTCGGCGTCTTCGCCCGGATTGAGGGTCAGATCGGTGCCGTAGAGGATGCGGTCCTGATAGCGGATGAAGAAGTCGCGGACCTTCGCGTGGTCGCGGACCGACTGGTACTGGATCTGGGCCATGCGGGCGGCCAGCTCGACGACCGCGTTGGGATGGGCGTCGAGGAATTTCGCCGCCTCGTCGACGCTCCATTCCAGACTGGCCATGTGCGCCCCGACGACCCGCAGGTCCGGATGGTTGGCGACCATGGCGTCGCGCTTCGCCATCAGGCTCTCGTAGCTCGGCATCTCGGGGTGGAGATACATGTGGTATTCGGGGTGGTTGCTGAAATAGAGCCGGTCGTTCTCGGTCGTCATCTGCTCCAGCGGCAGCCAGCAATTGCGCGGTTCGCCCTGGTGCGCGATCAGCGGGATGTTCAGCGCCGCCAGATGGTTGAACACCGGATCGAAGCCCGCGTCGTCGATGAAGATGAGCTCCCCCTCGGCGTCCCGCTCGACCATGCCGATATTCTTCCACACCTTCACGGCCAGGGCGCCCTGGCGGAATTCCGAGTCGAGATAGGCCTTGGCGGCCGGGGCCCAGCCGGCGTCGCCGAAACCCTTCATCGAGAAGGTGGCGGCGTAGTGAAAGCGCTGCGGGTCGACTCCGGTGAAATGATGGGCGACGGCGGCCTGATCGCTGACGGAGGGGAAGGTCGGATAGTCGACGTTGATCGACAGGATCTCGAAATTGTCGGCCGCCGCCTGTTCGAGGAAGGCGCTGTCGGCGACATTGACGTGGACATGGGAGTCGAACTTTCGCACCGTGGCGAAGTCCGCCACGCTGTAGGTTCCCGCTGCGGGTGTGCTGCAGGCCGACAGTGCGCAGGCGAGTAACGCGAAGGGCGCCACGAGCGTGCGTAGCAAGCGCCGGTTGATCGTCATGGCCGCCTCCATATTCCCCGAATCCATATCTCTACGCAACGAAAACGAAGCTGAACGTTTCGGTGTGCGTCTTTTTGTTTGCCTTTGGAAATCGGCTTATGCAAGATCATTTCCAGACACAGGTAACAAAAGGGTGGGGCGATGATCACGGGACACCTTGTGAGCAGGCGCGGCCTTCTGGCCCTCGGCGGCGGGACCGTACTGGCCACGGGCGCGCTCGGCGCCGGTCGGGTCTGGGCCGCTCCGGCCGTGGTGCGGGTGGGTGACGGCGCCCTGACGATCGAGTTCGACTCGGCCCTGAAGAGCCGGCTGATTGCGGGGCCGGAGGGCCAGGGCGCGCCGCTGACGGATTTCGACGCGTCCGAAACGGTGATGCTCGAGGGCGGTCGGCTCGTCGACAGCTTCTTCTTCACCGGACACAGCCAGGAGCCGGTCAGCGACCGGCACGGCCAGGGTGTGCGCCACACGGTGCGCGGCGCCTCCGCAGAGGGGCTTGAGAAGACCGTCCAACTGACCTTCTACGACCGCTATCCGGGCTTTCCGCTGCTGAACGTCGCCTGGCGTCACACGCGCGGCGAGCCGCTCGCCATCGAAAGCTGGCGCATCGGCGGGCATACGCTGAAGTCATCGGGCGCCGGCTTCTGGTCCTGGTCTGGCTCCACCCACGCCGACCGCCGCGACTGGGTGCAGCCGGTGGTCGACGGCTTCGAGCAGGCCAACTTCATGGGCATGAACGCCTCCGACTACGGGTCGGGCACGCCGGTCGCCGATGTCTGGCGGCCGGACATCGGCATCGCCGTCGGCCATGTCGAACTGACGCCGAAGCTGATTTCCCTTCCGATCGTCGCCTCGCCGGTCGGCGCCTCGGTGGCGCTGCAGGAGGCGAGGGCGGTGACCCTGGCCGTCGGCGACAGCCTGAGTTCGCTGGACGCCTTCGTCGCCGTGCACCGGCGCGACTACTATGCGACCCTCGACGCCTACCGCCGCATCATGGCCGACCGCGGTCTGGCCTCGCCAAAAGCCCCCGAGGGATCGTACGAGGCGATCTGGTGCGCCTGGGGCTACGACCGCGACTTCACGGTCGCCGAGATCGAGGGGACCTACGCCAAGGTCAAGGAGCTCGGCTTCAAATGGGCCGTGCTCGACGACGGCTGGCAGACCAACGAGGGCGACTGGGATCTGGACCCGCGCAAATTCCGCACCGAGGCGGAGATGGTCTCCTTCGTCACGGCGATCCGCGCCGCCGGCCTCAAGCCCAAACTGTGGCTGGCCCCGCTGGCGGTCGATCCCGGCTCGGACCTGCTGCACGACCACACCGACATGCTGCTGCTGGACGAGAACGGCGCGGTGCAGGACGTGACCTGGTGGAACGCCTTCTATCTGTGCCCGGCCTATGAGCCGACGCGCGACTACACCCAAAAGCTGATCCGCAAGATCATCGGCGAATGGGGCTATGAGGGGCTGAAGCTGGACGGCCAGCACATGAACGGCGTGGCCCCCTGCCACAACCCGGCGCACAATCACGCCCGCCCGGAGGAGTCGGTCGAGAGGCTGCAGGACTTCTGGAAGATGGTCTACGATACGGCGCGGGAGGCCAATCCCGAGGCCGTCGTGGAGTTCTGCCCCTGCGGCACCTCCTACGCCTTCCACAACCTGCCCTATGCCAACCAGGTCCCGGCCTCGGATCCTCTGTCGTCGTGGCAGGTCCGTTTGAAGGGCAAGTCGCTGAAGGCGCTGATGGGGCGCGACGCCGCCTATGCCGGCGACCACGTCGAACTCAGCGACGGCGGCAACGACTTCGCCTCGTCGGTCGGCATCGGGGCGGTCATCTCGACCAAATTCACCTGGCCGAACGAGGGGCGGGGCAAGGACGCCAATTTCCGCCTGACGCCCGAGCGCGAGGCGGTGTGGCGCAAATGGGCCGACCTCTACAATGCGAGGATGCTGCCCAAAGGCCAGTATCTCGGCGAGCTGTACGACATCGGCTTCGACAAGCCCGAGGCGCATGCGATCGAGAAGGACGGCCGGCTCTACTACGCCTTCTACGCGCCGCAGTGGGACCGGCCGGTCGAGCTGCGCGGTCTCGGGGCGGGCGGCTATCGCCTGACCGACTATGTCAACGGCGTGGATCTGGGCACGGTGACGGGGCCGACCGCCCGCATCCCCGCCCGGTTCGAACAATCCCTGCTGATCGAAGCCATTCCCGTGCAAGGCGGCCGCGCATGACCGACATTCCCGCGGCCCCCGCGGCTCCGCCGCCCGCGCCCGCCGTCACGTCCCGGCGCTGGCTGATCTTCGCCTTCCTGACCGTCGCCCTGTGGGGCGTGTGGGGCGCCTTCGCCGGCATTTCCGCCCAGCGCGGCTTTCCCGAGACGCTGGTCTACTGCGTCTGGGCGGTCACCATGATCCTGCCGGCGGTCATCGTCATGCAGCGGGAGAAGTGGAAGCTCGATCGCGACCCGAGGTCGATCTTCTACGGTCTGCTGATCGGCCTCACCGGCGCCGGCGGGCAGATGATCCTGTTCTATGCGGTGACGACGGGTCCGGCCTATCTCGTCTTCCCGATCATTTCCCTGTCGCCGCTGATCACCATCCTGCTGTCGTTCGTCCTGCTGAAGGAACGGACGTCGCGGCTGGGCGCCGTGGGGGTGGTGCTGGCGCTGGTGGCGCTCCCGCTGTTCGACTTCTCGCCACAGGGATTCTCGTTCGCCCAGGGCTCGACCTGGTTCCCGCTGGCCCTGATCATCATGGCCTGCTGGGGCGTCCAGGCCTATTTCATGAAACTGGCCAACACCCACATGCGCGCCGAGAGCATCTTCTTCTACATGATGCTGAGCGGCCTTTTGCTCGTGCCGGCGGCCGTCGCGATGACGGACTTTTCGCGGCCGATCAACTGGGGCTGGGACGGGCCGTGGCTGGCCGCGGCGATCCAGATGCTGAACGCCCTCGGCGCCCTGTTTCTCGTCTACGCCTTCCGCTACGGCAAGGCGATCGTGGTCTCGCCGCTGACCAACGCCGGCGGGCCATTGGCCACGGCGGTCATTTCGCTGCTGATCATAGGCGTCGTGCCCGGCGAACTGAAGATGGTCGGACTGGCGCTGGCGGTGATCGCCTCGGCGCTTCTGGCCTCCGCGCCCTAGGTGGACCAACTGCCGGTTGAGTGCGGCGCGCCGTCCAGAGCGAAAAATACAGTCAAGCCTATGTTTCGGTTTCCTTGTTTTGATTGCGTTTGGGCGTATATTGACTAGGGTGGCTGCCCGTCACCGAAGGAAACTCTCATGAAGGCGATGCTCGACCTGGTCGCCAGGCACAAGTCCGGTCAGGCCTGCGGCGTCTATTCCGTCTGCTCGGCCCATCCGCTGGTGATCGAGGCGGCCTTCGTCCATGCCCTGGAAGCCGGCGTCGACGTGGTCCTGATCGAGGCGACCTGCAACCAGGTCAATCAGGACGGCGGCTATACCGGCATGACGCCGGACATGTTCCGCGACTTCGTCCACGCCATCGCTCGCAAGGCCGGCCCGCCGGAGGACCGGGTCCTGCTGGGCGGCGATCATCTGGGCCCCAATCCGTGGACCGGCCTGGCCGCCGAAGACGCCATGGCCAGGGCCGAGGTTCTCATCGAGCAGTATGTGGCGGCCGGGTTCCGCAAGATCCACGCCGACTGTTCCATGTCCTGCGCCGACGATCCGGTCCCGCTGCCGGAAGACATCATCGCCCGCCGCGCCGCCCGCCTGATCAAGGTCGCCGAGGCGACGCAGCGGCGGGTCGGCGGCGAGCCCTGCGTCTATGTCATCGGCACCGAAGTGCCCGTGCCCGGCGGCGCGGCCGAGGACCTGCCCGAGCTCGAGGTGACGACGCCCGAGGCGGCGATCGCGACGATCGAGGCCCACCGCGCCATCTTCGCGGAGGAGGGGCTGTCGCAGGCCTGGCCGCGCGTCATCGCCGTCGTCGTCCAGCCCGGCGTCGAGTTCGATCACCACAAGGTCATCGACTACGATCCCGCGAAGGCGGTTCAGCTGAGCGGCGCCCTCGACGACCAGCCGCACATGGTCTTCGAGGCCCATTCGACCGACTACCAGACCCCCGGCGCGCTCAGGGCCCTGGTCGAGGATCATTTCGCCATCCTCAAGGTCGGGCCGGGCGTCACCTTCGCCCTGCGCGAGGCCCTGTGGGCGCTGGACGCCATCGAACGCGAATGGCTCGGCGAGGACCGCGCCTCGGGCTTCCGCCGCATCGCCATCGAACGGATGAAGGCCGATCCGCGCAACTGGGCCAAATACTATCACGCGACCGGCGCCGAGCTGGAGTTCGACCTGCAGTACAGTTTCTCGGACCGGATCCGCTACTATTGGCCGGATCCGAAGATCGTCGCCGCCCAGGAGAGGATGTTCGCCAACCTCGCCGACAATCCGCCGCCGCTGCCGCTGGTCAGCCAGTATCTGCCGGGCGCCAACGCCGCCCTGCGGGAACGGGCGCTGAGCCCGGACCCGGCCCGTCTGGTGATCGCCCACATCGGCGCGACGCTGGAGGCCTATCGCGCGGCCTGCACCCCCGAGCCGGAGTATGTGGATGTCTGACATCACCCACCTGGGCCTGAAGGAGTCCGAACTGGAGCGCCTCGGCGGACTCTGGACGGCGCGGGAGATCGCCCAGCAGCCGGCCATGCTGCGCGAGACCCAGAAGCTGCTGATGGCGCGCCGCGCCGAGATCGAAGCCTTTGTGGGCCCGCTTCTGGCCGCGCCCGATCTGCGCATCATCCTGACCGGAGCGGGCACTTCCGCCTTCGCCGGCGAATGCCTCGCGCCGGTCCTGTCCACCCGTCTCGGCCGACGGGTGGAAGCGATCGCGACGACGGATCTGGTCTGCGCGCCGCATCTCTATCTGGACGCCGACACGCCGACCTTGCTGGTCTCCTTCGGACGGTCCGGCAACAGCCCGGAAAGCGTCGCGGCCATCGAGCTGGCCGACCGCCTCGTCAAGACCCTGAGTCACCTCGTCATCACCTGCAACGCCGACGGCGCCCTGGCGGCCTACGGACAGGGCCCGCGCGGCCTGACCGTGCAGCTTCCCGAAGCGACCCACGACCGCAGCTTCGCCATGACCTCGAGCTTCACCAGCATGACCTACGCCGCCCTGGCGGTGTTCAGCGGCATCATGCTCATGGACGAGCGCGTCGAGGCCATCGCGCGGGCGACCCAGACCGTCATCACCGACTATACATCCGTCATGCAGACGGTCGCGGCGGAAGACTATGAGCGCGTCGTCTACCTCGGCAGCGCCATCTTCAAGGGGCTGGCGCGCGAGTCCGGGCTCAAGCTTCTCGAGCTCACCAACGGCGCCCTGGTGACGATGTTCGATTCGCCGCTCGGCTTCCGCCATGGACCAAAGACGATCGTCAACGACCGGACGCTGATCGTCGTCTTCTTCTCCAACAACGCCTATACGCGCAGTTACGACGTCGATCTTCTCGACGAGCTGCGACGGGACAACGACGCCGCCCGCGTCATCGCCATAACGGCCCAGGACGGCGTGGGCTTGCCGGGAGGCGACGAGATCAGCATTCCAGGTCTCGAGACCGCGGACGACGCCGAGCTGCTCGTACCCTTCATCGTGGCGCCCCAGATCCTGGCCTTCTTCGAGTCCCTGCGGCTGGGGCTGACTCCGGACAAGCCCAATACCTCGGGCACGGTCAACCGTGTCGTGCAGGGCGTGCGCATCCACGAGCTGGGTTGATGGACGGGGACGCGAAGACGGGAAGGGCGGGCCGGCCTGACGGGGTCTTTCTGGGGGTGGACGGCGGGGGCACCAAGACCGCCTTCGTCCTGACCGACCGCGGCGGTCGCGAACTGGCCCGGTACGAGGGCGGGTCCAGCTATTACATCCAGATCGGCGTCGAGAACCTGCACGCCCTGCTGCAGGAAGGCGTCCACGCGGTGCTGGACAAGGCGGGCGCCTCGCCGGACGACGTCATCCATGCCTTCTTCGGCCTGCCGGCCCACGGAGAGGATTCGCAGATCCAGCCCTTCCTGGATGTGATCCCCGAGGCCTTGCTGGGTCATCGGCGTTACGCCTGCGGCAACGATATGATCTGCGGCTGGGCCGGGTCGCTGGCCGGCGAGGACGGCATCAACATCGTCGCCGGCACCGGCTCGATCGGCTATGGCGAGCGCCAGGGCCTGTCCGCGCGCGGCGGCGGCTGGGGCGAGGTGTTCTCCGACGAAGGCTCGGCCTACTGGATCGCCGTGCAGGGGCTCAACCTGTTCTCGCGCATGGCCGACGGCCGCAAGCCGCGCGGACCGCTTTATGATCTGCTGATGCGCGAGGTCGATCTGAAAACCGATCTCGATATCTGCGCCTATGTCTATTCCAGAACGACGCCGGGCCGAGACCGTATCGCCGCCCTGTCGCGCCTCGTCGCCCAGGCCGCGGCCCAGGGCGACGAGGCGGCGCGAGGCATCTTCACGCAAGCCGGTCGTGAACTGGCCGCGATCGTGGACGCCATCCGGCGGCGGCTGCGGTACCTTCCGGGCGAGCGGGTCGATCTGTCCTACTCAGGCGGGGTGTTCCAGAGCGGCGAACTGATCCTCGCGCCCTTCCGGCAGCAGCTGTCGACCTGTTCGCCGGACTATCGCCTCGTCAAGCCGCGCTACAGCCCCGCCATCGGCGCGGCCATCTATGCGGCGCGCCTGAGCGGCCATCCGTTCAGACTTCCGGCCGACGCCTGACGACGGTCGCGCGCGCCGCGGACCCGGCGGGGGTGAGGCTCGAGGTCGAGACGCCCGACGCCTGTGCTGTTCGAAAAGAAGGGCTGCCCCGGCGCCGCCGTTTTCTTCGGCGCAGAGCCATGCTCGACATTTTCGCAACGAACGTCGCCCCGAAACAAACTTTCGTTAAGTAGCTATTTGACAGTTTCGCGAAACAGTAGTTACTTTTTGTATCATGTTCTGGCCGCGAACCGAAATATCGGGCGGCCGGGGGGAATTATCGTCGATCATGCGAGAACAGGGGTTCGCAATGTCACGTCGTCCATCTCACCGTAGCGCCATCATGGCCGGCGTCGGCATCGCCGCCCTGCTTTCCGCGGGCGCGGCCCATGCCCAAACCGCCCCCGCGACCACGGACGAGGTCCGGTCGATCGACGAGGCCCAGTCGCCCGACGAGCCCCAGTCGCTCGACGAAATCATCGTCATGGGCGTGCGCGGCAGTGTCGCCCGCGCCGTCCGGCTGAAGCGCGACGCGGCCACGGTTCAGGATTCGATCAGCGCCCTCGAACTGGGCATGTTCCCCGACGACAACGTCGCCGACTCGCTCAGCCACATCACCGGCGTTTCGATTTCGCGGACGGCCGGCGGCGAGGGCCAGTCGGTCAGCGTCCGGGGCCTCGGTCCCGAATACACCCTGTCGACCTTCAACGGCCGCATCCTCGCCACCGACGGCGCGGGACGCGACTTCGCCTATGACGTGCTGCCGTCCGACGTCATCAGCGGCGCGGACGTGATCAAGGGCGCCGAAGCGGCGAACACCGAAGGCGCCATCGGCGGCCTGATCAATCTGCGCTCGGCCAGCCCGTTCGATTCCCCGGGCCAACAGGGCATCATCCGCCTTGAAGGCGACCGCAACCGGATGTCCGAGCTGGACGGCCGCAAGCTGTCGGCCGTGTACAGCAACACCTTCCTCGACGGCACGCTGGGTCTTCTGGTCGGGGTGGTGCTCGAGGAGCGGGACGACCGCACCGACGTCGCCGGCAATGACGGCGGCTGGTCGCGCAATGCGGATCCGACGGACGAGAGCTGGCTCTGGGGCAACACCTGGGGCGGCGCGATCGATCCGAACAACAACGGCGTGCTGGACCCCGAGGAATACGGCCTGATCGGTCCGGGACAGTTCCGCGTCGGCTCGATCCTCGAGGAGAAGAAGCGCAACGCCTATACGGCCAAGCTGGAGTGGCGGCCGTCCGACAATTTCCGACTGGTCGTCGACGGGCTGTCGACCAAGCTCGATTCCCCCCAGGTCGGCTACCAGCAGTCCTTCTACACCCTGTATGCGCCGGGCCGCTGGTCGAACATGCAGATCAACGACGGCATCGTCACCAGCTTCGACATGACGAATCCCGATCCGGAGCTGCGCCTCAATCCGGAACTGCTCAACCAGACGACCTACCGGGTCGTCGAGACGCAGCTCTATGGCGTCAACGCCGAATGGAATGTCTCGGACACCCTGACCCTGACCGGCGACGTCTACCGCTCGACCTCCAGCCGCAGCTCCGGCGGGCAGGACAGCTATGTCGTGCTGCGCATGAACCAGGCCAACTCGGCCCATGTCGAGCTGACCGGCGCCCGCGTGCCGAACGTCACGGTCGACTTCGACGACGGCCGCGACCTGGCCACCGGCCTGGCCAACGGCCAGTTCTCCGACTCCGACTTCAACACCCACTATTTCTCGCTCGCCGGCGACAATATCGATGACGAGATCACCGGCGCCTCGGTCAAGGGGCAGTGGGCCGTGGACCGCGGATGGCTGGCCAATGTCGAGTTCGGAGTCACCTACACCGACCGCACCAAATCGCGCGACCTGGTCAACAATTCGCTGACCGGCGGCGCCGACTACTATTCCGGCGACTATGCGATCAACGTCGGCGACCTCGGCGGCGGCGTGATCTCGAACAGCTTCAACCTGCCGAACTTCATGAGCGAGGTGGACGCCCAGTTCCCGCGCACCTTCCTCGCCTTCGACATCCCGACCTATCAGGCGGCGCTGGCGGCCTACGACGGCACGCCGCGGCCGGGCGGCGGCGTCTATGACTATTCCGCCGCGGCCCCGACCTGGAACCCGCTGCAAAGCTATCGGGTGGGCGAGGAGTCCTGGGCGGGCTTCGTCCAGGCCAATCTGGAGGCCGAGCGCTGGAGCGGCAATGTCGGCGTGCGCATCGTGCAGACGACGACCAACGCCCAGGCCTGGGACGCCAAGATCCTGCAGATCATCGAGAACGGCGCCTTCAACTACACGGCGGTCTATGACGATCCGACCTCGATCACCCAGGAGAACGAATACACCTATGTTCTGCCGTCGCTGAACATCAACTACCGCATCACCGAAGAGCTGCGCCTGCGACTGGGCGCGGCCAAGACCATGGCCCGGCCGTCGGTCGAGACCCTGGCGCCGACCAACACCACCGAGAGCGTGTCCTGGGGCGAGTTCACCCAGATCTACAGCGGCAACGCGGCCCTGAAACCCTATTCGGCGGTGCAGTACGACGCCTCGCTGGAGTACTATTTCCGCCCCAACTCGATCTTCAACATCGCCGTGTTCAAGAAGGATATCGAGGACCAGATCACCACCAGCTGGGAGCCGGGTCAGGACATCGGCGTCCCGGGCTATCTGTTCAACGTCAGCCGTCCGATCAACGGCGACACGGCCGAGGTGCACGGCGTCGAGGTCGGCCTGCAGCACTTCATGGACAACGGCTTCGGCCTGCGGGCGCAATATACGCGCAACTGGTCGAAGAGCTATGTCGGCGGTCTGGAGCGTCCGCTCGAAGGCATCGCGCCGTCGGTCTATTCGCTCGGCGCCTTCTACGAGCGCGGCCCGGTGTCGCTGAGCGTCTCGGCCGATCACACCGATGGCTTCACCACGGCGATCAACGTGCTGGGCGAGGGCTTCAACGAAGAGTCCGACCCGATCACCTGGGTCACGGCCCACGCCTCGTACAAGATCAACGAGAATCTCGACATCTCGCTGGAAGGTCAGAACCTGCTGGACGAGGCCAATACCTACAGCATCAACGGCAATCCGCTGCTGCCGCAGGGCTACTACCGCTACGGCGCCTCGTACAAGCTGGGCCTGAGCTACCGCTTCTAGACGGCCGGTCCGCCGGTCCCGCGACCCCGCGGGACCGGCGGCGACGGCGTCCTGTCCGCCTCGGCCCGCCGGGCGGCGGGATCCATCAGCGACAGCATCCCCGCCGCCAGAACGCCGACCCCGCCCAGCATGGCGAAGAACAGCGCCGGAGACAGGCCGCTCCAGAACGTCCCGAGGACCCCGGCCAGAAGATTGCCGGCGAAGGCCGCGAGGAACCAGGCGGCGATGGTGGTGGCGGCCATGCCGGCCGGCGCCAGGCGCGCGAACAGACCCAGACCCACCGGCAGGATGTACAGCTCTCCGGCCGTCAGCAGGATGAAGAACAGCACCAGCCACAGCCAGCTCGCCGGCGTCGATCCGCTGACGGCGGCGACGATGGCCAGCATGAAGAAGGCCGAGGCGACGCCGAGGGCGCCGATCGCCATCTTGATCAGCGGCGAGGCCTCCCGGCCCCGGGCCGACCGTCGCGCCCACCAGACCAGCAGCAGCGGCGTCAGGGCGAACACCAGCAGCGGATTCAACGACTGGAACCAGGTCATCGGCACCATCACGGCGCCGGTGACGGTCCGGTCGACGCCCTGATCGGCCCACAGCGCCACCGTGTTGCCGACCTGCTCATAGGCGCCGCGGAACACCACCACGCACAGGCCGATGCCGACGAGCAGCGGGACCACGCGTCGCAGTTCGCCGGGGACGCGGACCGCCTCGGCCCGGACCTGGGCGCGCGGCGGGTCAGGCGGAAGATGCCGGCCGCCGAGGATATAGATCGCCAGTCCCGCCAGCATGCCGAGGCCGGCGGCGCCGAAGCCCCAATGCCAGCCCAGCGTCTCGCCCAGCGTGCCGCAGACCAGCGGAGCGAGAAAGGCGCCCAGATTCACCCCGACGTAATAGACGTTGTAGGCGCGGTGCCGGCGTGGATCGGTCGGCCCGTACAGGGCGCCGATCTGGCTCGGCAGGCTGGGCAGGAACAGGCCGTTGCCGACGGCGATGAAGCCGAGGGCGACGAAGAACAACGGCTCGAACGCCATCATGAAATGGCCGATGGCCATGATCGAGCCGCCGAGGATCACCGCCCTGCGCCGTCCCAGCCAGCGATCCGAGACATAGCCGCCGATGATCGGGGTGAAATAGACGAAGGCGGTGTAGAGGCCGTAGATCAGCGACGCCTGGGCCTGCCCCATCAGCAACGACTTGGTCATGTAGTAGACCAGCAGGGCCCGCATGCCGAAGTAGGAGAATTTCTCCCACATCTCGGTCAGGAACAGGATGGTCAGCCCCCGGGGCTGACCGAACCAGGTCGCCTCGGGGGCCGGCGTCGCGGCGTTCATCGGCCCGCCCCCATCAATAGTTCAGACCCGCGGTGATGGTGTTCTGGCTGACGATCAGCCAGGCGAGGAACAGGGCCGCCAGCATGATGACGACGGCCCATGCTCGGGCGGTCCATTTGCGCGACGGATCGCGCATCGCCAGCCAGACGTTCCAGATCGACACCAGCGCCCCGGCCACCGCCGCCAGCGACAGCAACTGCAGCAGTCGGATCCACCCGTCCAGCCGGCCGTCGAGGATGGCCACGTCCGCCGACAGACCGGCGATGATGGCGAACCAGGCCCCGGCGATCACCAGCATCAGCCAGGCGGTCGCCCGGGTGATCCGGTGCGCCAGCAGGGCGCGTCCCGCCAACGGCGACCGGCGGCCATAGCGCCAGCGCGTCAGCGCCACGATCGGCCAGGCCAGGGCCGCCACCAGCATGACGCCCAGGGCGACGAGGAAGGCCGGCGCGATCCAGGCCGTATTCTGCGCCGCCGAAGCGGGCACGAAAACGAAGATCGGCGCGAACTCCGCCGGGGCGAAATACTGCACCCGGCCGTCCTCGACCACGGCGCCCAGCAGTCCGTCGCCGCCGACCTCGCGCCATTGCCACGGACCGACCTCGCGCCACCGCTTGGGCACGCCGCCGGCGTCGAGGAGGCTGGAGACGGTGAGAGTTCCGTCCGGATTCTGGCTGACCACGGTCTGGTTGAGCAGCTCGACCATCTTGACCCAGTTGCTCTTCGAGCCGCGGCTGCTGACGTAATGGCCGACCATGGCGGCGCCGTGCTCTTTCGCCGTCGCCGCGGTCGGTTGGGCCGGCGCGTTTTCGGGGAAGTAGCGGTCGGTGAAGCCGTTGAACAACCGCTCGCGGGCCGTATAGGCGGCCCCGCCGCGCCCGTCGCTGTTGAACGAGACGAACAGCCCGACCCCCTCGTCCAGATACAGGTGCAGGTCCGAGTGGAACCAGTTGGTGTCGCCCCCATGGCCGATGATCCGCAGCCCGTTGCGGTCCTCGTGATAGAAGCCCAGGCCCATCGCCGGCAGGCCGGGGATCGGGGTGTTGGCCGCGCCGTGCATCCGCGCCGTCGTCGCCGGATTCAGCAGGACGCCGCCGTCGGCGAGATGGGCGATCATGAACCGGCCCATGTCCTCGCCGGTGGCGGACAGGGCTCCGGCCGGCGACTGGTTGATCAGTTCGAACGCCTTGGGCGGCTGGGAGGCGAGGTTGTAGCCCTGCGACATGGAGGCCAGCAGCGGGCCCGGCAGCGGCTGGGCGAAGCTGGAACGGGTCATCCCCGTCGGCGTCAGGATATGATCCCGCACATAGCGGTCGAACGGCTTGCCCGAGACGCGCTCGACGATATAGCCGGCCAGCGAGGCGCCGTAGTTGGAATAGCCCGGCAGGGCGCCCGGCGCATGGATGCGATCGGGGACCCACAGCTTCAGCAGATCGCCCAGCGGGATCAGCTTCTCCGGATCGTCCATGATCAGATATTTGATCGTCTCCTCGAACCCCGGCGTGTGCGTCATCAGATGGCGCATGGTCAGCGGCTGGCCGAAGGCGTCGGGGATGCGGAAATCCAGATAGTCGTTGATGTCCCGGTCCAGGTCGATCCGGCCCGACTGGACCAGCTGCATGACCGCCGTCCAGGTGAACAGCTTTGAGATCGAGCCCACGCGGAACAGGGTCTCGTCGGCGCTCACCGGCTTGCGCGTGGCCATGTCGGCATAGCCATAGCCGCGCTGGGTCAGGATCCGGCCGTCCTTGACCACGACCACCACCGCCCCGGCGATGTCGCCGTTCTGCAGGGCATAGGGCATGTAGCCGTCCAGCCAGGCGTTGAGGTCGACCGCGGTCAAGCTCCCGCCCCGGGAGGCGACGGCCGGACCGGCCGCCGGGCCGGCGGGGGTCGCCCGGGCGGCGGGAACAGGCGGGGCGGGCTGCGTCGGGGCCTGGGCGGCGGCGGGCGCGGCCAGCAGGGCGGCGATGACGGCGAAGGTCTTCAGCATGGACATCGGTTTGATTCCGGTCTGATCAATAACGGACGCCGAGCGTCACGCCGAAGGAACGGGGACGGGTCACGGCCACGGCGATGGCGCCGTCGCGCGCCGACCCCGCGGCGCCCACGTCGGTGACGCCGCGACTGTCGGTCAGGTTGCGACCGTACAGCGACACCCGCCAGGCGCCGAAGTCCAGCCCGGCGTAGGCGTCGATCTGGCTGTAGGCGTCCAGATCATGCTGGCCGACCGCCGCGTCGAAGGCGGATTTGCGCTCGCCGGTGTAGCGCCAGCTCAGTCCGGCATCGAGGTCCATCCCGTCCCTCAGCGGCCGCTCATAGTCGACCGCCACGGTCGAGGAGAGGCGCGGGCTGTACGGCAGCCGGTCTCCGGACAGGCCGCCGACGATGGCCGGCGCGTCGTCGGTCAGCTCGGCGTCGATCCAGGCGCCGTTGGCGCTCAGCGTCAGGTCGTCGGTGGGGCGACCCACGACGGAGACCTCGACGCCCCGGCTGCGGGCGCTGCCGCCGTTGGCGTTGACGCCGAAGCCGTCGATGGCGGTGAACAGCTGGATGTCGTCCCAGTCGGTGTGGAAGGCGGTGACGTCCAGCGTCAGCCGCCGCTCGTCGAACTCGGCCTTCACGCCCAGCTCGTAGTTGGTCGTGGTGTCGGGATCGAACAGCCGCGGCACCGTGGCCGGGGCCGCCGGCGGCAGGACGTTGGGCCCGCCGGGCCGGTAGCCGCGCGCGACACGGGCGTAGAAGGTCGTCGCGGCGTTCGGCTTGAACGACGGCGCGACCGAATATGTGAAGACCTCGTCCTCGCTCTCGCCGTCGAACAGCGAATCCCCCGCCAGCGGTCCGGAGGTCGATTGGGTCGCGGTCTGGGTGTTGCGGCTGTAGCGGCCGCCCAAATCCAGTTCGAAGCGCGGCGAGAAACGGATCACCGCATTGGCGAAGCCCGCGGTCTCGCGATAGCGCGAGGCCACCTCGGCCAGGGCGAGGCCGCCGAAGCCGTCGACCGGCGCGCCGGTCGGGTCGTCGACGGCGGCGATCTCCTGATTGATCCGGTTGCGCTCGCGGGTGTGGAAGGCGCCGACGGTCCAGTCGAACAGGCCGCCGTCGTCCGACGCCAGCCGCACCTCGAGGGTGTCGCGCCGCTGGCGCACGTTCTGATCGAGGGTCGCGCCGAGCGGCAGGCCGAAGGCGTCGCTCAGCAGGGGGCCGTACAGACCGCTGATGTCCTGGACCTGGGCCTGGTCGAGAGCGCCATGGCTGGCCGAGGCGACGAGAGCGGTCGAGCCGAAATCATAGTCCGCGGTCACATTGTAGATGGTGTAGTCGACCGCATTGTCCTCGGCGACCAGCCGGCTCTGCTGCAGGTCGCCATAGGTCGGCCGCAGGGTCACGGAATCGGAATCGACCGTGTTCGCCGCATGGCTCTCGATCGTCTGGCGCACCGCCGAGCCGCGCACGGACAGCAGGTCGGTCGGGCGGTACAGGACCGACACCCGCCCCCCTTCGGTCACCCCGTCGTTGACGCCGTCGCCGCGGCGCGGATCGTCGATATAGCCGGGCTCCTGCCGGTGGACGCCGCTGATCCGCATCGCCAGGTCGTCCGCCAGCGGGATGTTCACCGCGCCGCGCGCGGACCAGCCCGTGTCGCCGGCCTCGACATGCTCGACCCCGGCTTCGAAGGCCGAATGGAAGCCGTCGGGGTCCGGCGCGACCGTGACGTATTTGACCAGCCCGCCCAGCGAGTTGGCGCCGTACAGCGTGCCTTGCGGCCCGCGCAGGATCTCGATGCGCTCGAGGTCGAAGGGATCGATGTCCGGCGTCAGGATGGCGCCGTTGGCCAGAGAGGTCGCCGAGCCGTAGGGCGTCTCGTCCACATAGGTGGCGACCGTGGCGCCGACGCCGTTGGTGCTGATGCCGCGCAGCACCAGACGTGTCTGCCCGGCCTGGGTCTCGACGAAACTGGCGCTGGGCACGCGGGTGAAATAGTCGGCGAAGCGCTGAGCCTGGACGGTCTGCAGCATCTCGGCCGAGACGACCGACACCGACTGCGGCACGTCCAGCAGCCGTTGTTCGCGCTTCTGGGCGGTGACGATCACCTCGTCGAGCGTGGCGGCCGCGGCCGGTCCGGCCACCTGGGCGACGGCCGGGGCGGCGTAACCGGCCAGGGCCGTGGTCGCCAGGGCCGTGGTCGCCAGACATCCGATGCGAAATCGATCCATAGCCATCTCCCTCTTCCCCGACTGTTAGAACCCGCTGTTTCGTTATTGGCAACATATTTCTGTCATTGATACAGGTGCGAACGCCGGGCGGGCTTGCTAGGTTGGCTCCAGACCGACAGAGCCTCCGATGCTGACCTCGCCCAATCCCCACCCCGGCCATGCCCTGCGCGCGGCCCGCATCGAACAGGGTCTGTCCCTGCGCGCCCTGGCCTCGCGGACGGGCCTGCCGTTCTCGACCCTGTCCAAGCTCGAGAACGGCAAGATGGGCATGAGCTATGACAAGCTGTGCATTCTCAGCCAGGGCCTCGGGCTGGATCTCAGCGCCCTGGTGGCCGCCCCCGCGCCCGCCGATGAACCGGCCGCGGCGCTGGGCCGCCGCAGCGTCTCCCTCGCCGACCAGCGGCCCGAAGCCAGCTCGGAGCGACACAGCCACTATTATCCGGCCGCCGATCTGCTGGGAAAGATGATGGTTCCGGTGGTCATCGACGTGAAGGCTCGCAGCGTCGCCGAAATGGGCGGCCTGGTCCGCCATGCGGGGGAGGAGTACCTCTACGTCCTGACCGGGGAGATGGAGCTCCACTCGGACATCTACGCGCCGCTGGCCCTGCGGCAGGGCGATTCCGTCTATTTCGACAGCGGCATGGCCCACGCCTACATCCTGATCGGCGCCGGGCCGTGTCAGGTGCTGTCGGTCTGCGCCGGCCCCAGCATTCGCCGCCTCGCCGGTTCGGCCGGGCAGAGTTGGAACCTCGTGACCAGCCAGACGCGGCCATAGCGTCTCAGCGTTTCTGTTATTGAAACACGCGGGATCGTGTGCGATGCCAGGGCATGGATCCTCTCAGCGCGCCCGCCACGCCCCCCCGCTCCACAGCCCCCGGCGCCCGACTGACGCTCAGCCACCGGCGCGACGCCATGCGCATGCGCGAGCCGTTCAGAATCTCCGGCTATCTGTTCGACGCCATGCCCGCCGTCATCGCCGGCCTGTCCCGCGGCGGCCTGACCGGGCGGGGCGAGGCGGCCGGCGTCTACTATCTGGACGACACCCCGGCCCATATCGAGGCGGAGATCGAGAGCTGTCGTCTGCTGATCGAGGACGGCGTCGACCGGGCGGCGCTGCAAGCCCTGCTGCCCGTCGGCGGGGCCCGCAACGCGCTTGACTGCGCCCTGTGGGAGCTGGAGTCGCTGGAGGCCCGGACGCCGGTCTGGAAACTCGCCGGCGCGCCGTCGCCCCGGCCGCTGCTCACCACCTTCACCCTCGGCGCCGACGCGCCGGGGGAATTGCTGCGGCGGCTGGCGGAGTTTCCCCAGCCGCGCGCGCTCAAGCTGAAGCTGGAGGGCGACCTGGACGCCGATGCCGAGCGGGTCCGCGCCATACGCGCCGCCCGTCCCGACGTGTGGATCGGGGTCGACGCCAACCAGGGCTTCGAGGCCGCCGATCTGGACGCCCTGGTCGGCATGCTGGTCGACCAGCGGGTGTCGCTTCTGGAACAGCCGCTGCGACGCGGAGACGAGGCGTCGCTGGACGGCTGGAGATCGCCGGTGCCGCTGGCCGCCGACGAGAGCATCCAGGGTCTCGAGGACCTGGAGCGCCACCACGATCGCTTCGACGTGGTCAATATCAAGCTCGACAAATGCGGCGGCCTGACCGAGGCGCTGATGATGGTCGAGCGGGCCGCCCGGCTGGGCCTGAAGGTGATGATCGGCAATATGGCCGGCTCATCGCTCGCCACCGCCCCGGCCTTCATCGTCGGTCAGCTCAGCGACGTGGTCGACCTCGACGGCGCGTGGTTCCTGGCCGACGATCCCCCCGCCGCCGGCCTGTATTTCAACGGCGAGGTCATGGTCCCCGAAGCCCTGTGGGGCTTCAGCTAGGTCCGCCTGACGGCCGCGCCTCGGACGGCGTGGTTCCGTCCGGCACGCGCGGCCCGCACCGTCAGACCATCCGCGGTTCGAGGGAGGCGAAGACCGCATGGGTGGCCCCGGCGGCCTGGGCGCCCAGCGCCCGCTCGGGGCGCAGGTTGGTCAGCAGGATCTGGCTGCAGCTCTGGCGCGCGGCGGCGATCAGATCCACCGCGGCCTGCCAGTCCCGGGCCCCGTCGTGGGCCACGCCGGCGAAGTCGATGGCCAGGCAACTGACCCGCGCCCCACGCAGCCGCCGGGCCGTGTCGATGTCCGGCGCGATGTGCAGGATCAGCCCGCGCGATCCGGTCTCGAACCGGCCGATGATGTCGTCGATCACATCCAGCGGCGCCTGCTCCGGCCCGCCGACCACCTCCACCAGCAGGCTGCCGGGGTTCGGACTGTGCTGCGCCTCGGCGCACATCAGGGCGTAGCTTTCGCGATTTTCGGTCAGCGACCGCCAGAAGGCGGGGACGATGCCGCAGTCGCTGGGCCCCAGCCGCAACAGCTCCATGCCGTGCTGCAGCGTCAGGGCGTCGATCCGCCTCAGATCGGCCAGCTCCAGCGTCTTGCGCTCGAACATCGTGCGTTCGCCGCAGCGGCGGATCGACCGGCGCAGGCGACGGCTGACGGGTGTCGAGGTCGACAGTTCGAACACCGGCTGTGCCGCCAGGGTGATGGTCAGGTCGGTCCGCGCCCGTGTGGCGGTGGAGAAGGTGATGCTCTCATAGGGCGCGCCGAAAGCGCGCCGGGCGGGGGCGCCCCCGGGCCCGATGACCGGTCCAGGACTGCCGTACCGCCGCGCCATTCCATCTTCGTCGATCATGACGGTTTCCCCCGTGTGCTTAATTTCTTGTTCTAGGGGAACAGCGTTCGATTAAAGAGATGTTTAGGATCGTGATTAACGGATATGGTTAACCTAGTAATCATTTCTGGTGTCGGCCCGTTCACGAAATAACCCGCCCCGCCTTCACTTGGGTTGACATGAATTCGCAACTACAAGCTTGGCCGTTAGCTCTCGTAAAGGGCCAGAAAGATTTGAGCTTAGGGTCCAAGAAATCTGAACATAGGTGTGCAGGGTCACCTAGACCGCGTCGATTTTACCGTAGAATACAGTATAACGAACAACGACGCGCGCGGGGAATGAGCTCAACGTGAGATGGTTCGTTAAGGTTGCCGCATTCTGAGCGGCTTATCGCCAGCGTGACCCGTCGCCGTGCTTGCCGATGCTCTCGAACTCGGGCGGAGCGGCCTTGTGCACGTACTGCTCCGACACCAGCCAGCCCTTCAGCGGCCGCAGCACGCCGAGGCAGCCGACGACCAGCAGCGGCATGGTCACCACCATATGCACCCAGATCGGCGGGTGGACGCTGAATTCGAACCACATGAAAAGCGCCATGCCGACCACCCCGACCAGGCTCATGCCGAAAAAGGCGGGTCCGTCCGCCGGCTCGGCGAAGCTGTAGTCGAGGCCGCAGGCGGGGCAGGACTCGCGAATGGTCAGATACCCCGTCAGCACGGGTCCCTTGCCACACCGCGGGCAGCGGCAGCGCAGGCCGGTCGAGAGGGTGTTCAGGCGCGGATAGTCTGGATCGGTCACGGCGTGTCCTGAGGGTCGGGAGGCTTGATGTCGGCCCGGGGGACCGGTCCGGCAAGCCGTCTCATTGTCGCGGGAACGCGGGGGGCGGGACGACCGTTGCGCCCGCATGACCGAAACCCTGAGCCCGGCCCTGCCCGACGACATCGAGGCCCTCGTCGACCGGCTGCTGGAGGCGGCCGACCGGCGCGACCTCACCCTCGCCACGGCCGAGAGCTGCACCGGCGGTCTGATCGCCTCCGTCCTGACCGATGTCGACGGCCGTTCGCACGTCTTCGAGCGCGGCTATGTCGTCTACACCAACGACGCCAAGGCCGATGAGCTGGCGGTGCCGCTGCGGCTGATCGACCAGCACGGCGCCGTGTCGGAACCCGTCGCCCGGTCCATGGCCGAGGGGGCGCTGCGGGCCTCCGGCGCCGGTGTGGCGGTGTCGGTCACCGGCTTCGCCGGCCGGGCCGGCGCCGACGACGAGCCGGGGCTGGTGCATTTCGCCCTCGCCGCCTCCGGGGCGCCGACGCGGCACGAGGAACACCATTTCGGCGACATCGGTCGCGGCCCGGTCCGGATGGAATGCCTGCGGGTGGCCCTGCGTCTGCTGGAGCAGGCGGTCACCAACCGTTAACTGCGTTGAAAGGCGGGTCGCGCGAGGGTGCGCGCGCATGTCCGGCGCCTCGACCAAACGCATCGTGCGAACCACCGTCGCCGCCGCCGCGGCCGGCGCGGTCGTGTTCGCCCCGCTGACGCCCCTCGCCCAGGAAGCCACGACGGCCGTCGACCCGATCACCATTCGCATCGGCGCCAATGCGACCTTCACCCGCATCGAGTTCGCCGGCGTGGTCGGATCCCGCTCGCGCGTGCGGCGCGAGGGCGATCAGGTCATCGTCCGCATCGGCTCGACCGCCGCCCCCGACGTCTCTCGCCTCAAGGTCGATCCCCCCAAGGGCGTCAGCAAGGTGGAGACCCGCGCCGTCTCGGGCGCCACCGAACTGGTCCTGACCCTCGCCGAGGGGGCCGACGCCCGCTCGGGCAGCGCCGACGGGGCCGTTTATCTCAATCTCTATGCCGAGGCGCCGCCCGCCGCCGCGCCCGGCGCCAATCCCGCCCGCCCCGTGCCGGTGGTCGCCCAGGCCACGCCGGGCAAGGTCAGCCTCGCCTTCCAGTGGCCGGCGCCGGTCGGGGCCGCCGTCTTCCGCCGCGGCGAGGCGGTGTGGATCGTCTTCGACACGCCCGCCCGGCTGGACATGTCCGGCGCCGCCCGACTGGGACCCGCCTCCGACATCCACTGGACCGCCGCCCCCGATCACGTCGCCGTGCGCGTCGCCGTTCCCGCCGGAGCTCCCGTCTCGGCCACCGCCACGGGCTCGACCTGGACCGTCGCCATCGGTGGCGAGCCCGTCGCCGTCGAGGGCGTCCAGGTCGAGCGCGACGACACCGGCAAGCCGGCCCTCGTCGCCCGCATGGCCGGCGCCACGAAAGCGATCTGGCTGACCGATCCGCTGGTCGGCGACCGCTTCGCCGCCGTCACCGCCCTGGCCCCCGGCAAGGGTTTCGCCGCCCGCCGCAAGACGGTCGATCTGGGCCTGCTGCCCACCGCCCACGGGCTGGCGGTCGAGACCGCCGCCACCGATCTGGCCGTCCACGCCGACGGCGATCTGGTCACCCTCAGCCGCCCCGGCGGCCTGACCCTGTCGCCGCCTTCGGCCGGGCTGGACGCCGCGCCCGCCAGCGCCAGCGCCCCGCAGCGGGCCCGTCATCCCGGTCTGATTCTGACCGAATGGGCGGACCCCGGCCACGCCGGCTTCGCGGCCCGCTATCGCCAGCTCCAGAACGCCGCCTCCGCCGAGGCCGTGGCCGCCGGCGAGAACCCCCGCGCCCCGGTCGAGGCCCGCTTCGCCCTGGCCCGCTTCCTCGTCGGCTCCGGCCTCGGCTATGAGGCGATCGGCGTGCTGAACGCCATCGTCGCCCAGGCCCCGAACATGGCCGGCGAACCCGAGCTGCGCGGTCTGCGCGGCGCCGCCCGCGCCTCGATCGGCCGCTTCGAGGAGGCCCAGGCCGACTTCGCCTCCGCCGCCGTGGCCGGCGACCCCGCCTCGGCCGTCTGGCGCGGCTATATGGCCTCGGCCCGGGGCGATCATGTCGCCGCGCGTCAGGCCTTCGCCGTCGGGGCCGAGGCCGTGGACCTGTTCCCCAAATCGTGGCGCGCCCGCTTCGGCGCCGCCCATGCCTTCTCGGCCATGGAGACCGGCGACCTCGACGCCGCCCGCGCCCTGCTGGCCTACAGCTTCAGTCAGGACGCGCCCGCCGCCGACCAGCTCACCGCCCGCCTCGTCCAGGCCCGGCTGTTCGAGCTGGACGGCCAGACCGACCGCGCCCTCGCCGTCTACAACGCCGTCAGCCGCGCCCCGCTCGACGCCGTCGCCGTGCCGGCCAAACTGGGCGTGGTCCGCCTGTCCCTCGCCAGGGGGACGATGAAGCCCGTCGCCGCCGCCGCCGCCCTTGAAAGCCTGCGCTGGCGCTGGCGCGGCGACGCCACCGAACTGGCGGTGATCCGTCAGCTGGGTCAGCTCTATCTGTCGCAGGGCCTCTATCGCGAGGCCCTGACGGCCCTGAAGGGCGCCGGTCCCGGCCTGCAGCGCCTCCCCGGCGCCTCGGACATCCAGGCCGACCTCGGCGCCGCCTTCCGCATGCTGTTCCTCGAGGGCGGGGCCGACGGGCTGCAACCGGTCCAGGCCCTCGGTCTGTTCTACGACTTCCGCGAACTGACCCCGATCGGCGCCGACGGCGACGAGATGGTCCGCCGCCTCGCCCGCCGGCTGGTCGACGTCGACCTGCTCGACCAGGCCGCCGAACTGCTCAAATACCAGGTCGACAACCGTCTCGAGGGCGTGGCCAAGGCCCAGGTCGCCACCGATCTGGCCACCGTCTATCTGATGGATCGCCAGCCCGAGGCCGCGCTGCAGGCCATCTGGAGCTCGCGCACCACCCTGCTGCCGACGCCCCTCAACGCCGAGCGCCGCGCGCTGGAGGCCCGGGCGCTCGCCGGCCTCGGCCGTTACGATCACGCGCTGGAGGTGCTGGGCGCCGACGCCACGCCGGAAGCCCGCGACGTCCGCGCCGAGGTGATGTGGAAGCAGGAAAAGTGGGCCGAGGCGGCCACCATCTACGAAGCCCGCCTCGGCGACCGCTTCAAGGACCCGGCGGCCCTGAGCGCCGACGAGGAGGCCCGGCTGATCCGCGCCGGCGTCGGCTATTCCCTGGGACGGGACGCGGCCGCCCTGACGCGCCTGTCGCGCAACTATCGGCCTTACGTCGCCGGGGCGCGGGCGAAGCCGGCCCTGTCGATCGCCCTCGACACGGGGCAGGGCGGGGGGCCGGACGTCGGCGACTTCGCCGCCCTCAGCGCCTCGGCCGACACCTTCGCCGGGTGGGTCGCGACCATGAAGGCCGACCTCAGACGGAAAACGGGCGGAGACCGACCCGCGGCCCCCGCCCGTCCTCAAGCTACGGCGACGGCCCCCGCGAGGCCCGCCGCCTGACCGGTTAGGGTCTTACTTGTTGACCGCATCCTTGAGCGGCTTCGACACGCGGAAGCGCACGGCCTTGGAGGCGGCGATCTTGATGGTCGCGCCGGTGGCCGGGTTACGGCCTTCGCGGGCGGCGCGGGCGGCGGTGTCGAACACGCCGAGGTTCGAGATGCGCACGTCGCCGCCGGCGGTCAGAGACTTCTGGATGTTCTCGACGATGGCGGTCAGGACCTTGCCGGCGTCGGCTTGCGAGACGCCCGCGTCCTTGGCGACGGCGGCGATGAGTTCAGCTTGGGTGGTCATTGTGGGTCGTTTCCCGATTGAAGCTCGCCCCGTGATTCAAGGGCGATGACGGACGGATTGACGCCGGTTTTTCTTCCCTTGGCAAGCGACTTTGCCGTTCAAACCCCCACGGGCTGGGGATTCACCCGGCGCCCGAGGCCCTCTGGAAGCTCTCGACGAGGCTTCCGGCGACCAGTCGCCACCCGTCCACCAGGACGAAAAAGATCAACTTGAACGGCAGGGAAATCACCACCGGGGGCAGCATCATCATACCCATCGACATGAGCACGCTGGCGACCACCAGATCGATCACAAGGAACGGAACGAAAAGGAGAAATCCGATTTCGAAGGCCCGCTTCAACTCGCTGATCATGAAGGCCGGGGTTACCACCCGCAGGGGCAGGTCGGCGGCGACCGTTCCGGCCTCCACATTGGACAGCCGGGTGAACAGGGCGAGGTCGTCCGGGTCCACCTGACCGAGCATGAAACTCTTCACAGGTTCCGACGCCGCATCGAAGGCCTGGGGCAGCTCCATCTGCTGATCCAGCAGGGGTCGGATGCCCGAATCATAGGCGTCCTGCCACGTCGGGGCCATGACGATGGCGCTCAGAAACAGGGCCAGGGACACCAGAACCGCGTTCGGCGGCGACTGCTGCATGCCCAGGGCGGTGCGCAGCAGCGACAGCACCACGATGATGCGGACGAAGCTGGTGGTCATGATCACGATCGACGGCGCCAGCGACAGCACGGTCATCAGACCGACCAGCTGGACGACCCGTTCGGTCAGACCGGATCCGGTGCCGAGGTCGATATTGATCGCCGAGCCCGACTGCGCGGCCTCCTGGGCCAGCGCCGCCAGCGGCCACAGCAGACAGAAGCCGGTGGTCAGCAACGACAGGAGGACGGCGCGCTTCAGCTCGGCGCGGTTGGGCAGGACGAAGACGTCCTTGAGGGTCACGTCTCCGCCCCCGGACCGCGCGGCTCGATCAACTCGCGGCCCTCGCCCAGAATCAGCAGCCGCTCCTCGCCGTCGATCCGCACCAGAACCAGCCGGCGCACCGGGTCCAGCACCAGGGTCTCGACCACGGCCATGCGCCGCTCGCCGCGCTCGGCGCTGAGCCGGGCCAGCAGTTGCGGCGCATAGCGGCGCGCGGCCCAGGCGGCCAGGCCGATGATGCCGAGCGTGAAGGCGAGGGCGAACACGGCCCGCAGCAGATCGAGAAAATTCATGCGACAGCCCCGCCGGCGAAGCATGTCCGGCGCCCCAGCCTTCGACCATCATGGTTAACGCTGGGTTGAGATAACCTCCCATTAACCATGGAGGCGGCAGTTTCTGCCCATCGACCGCGGGCGACTCGCGCCCGCGCCCGTCGCATGCATCCGTGGAGAGGGAGGCAGACCCGTGGCCATCACCGACCTGCCGCTGCTCGGCCAGATCAAGGGCCGCCTGACATGGCTGGATGAGCGCCAGCGCGTCATCGCCGAGAACGTCGCCAACGCCGACACGCCCGGCTACGCCAGCCGCGATCTCAAACAGCCGGCCGATTTCGCCGCCGCCCTGCGCGGCGGGGGACGGCTGACCATGACCACCACCAGCGCCATGCATATCGCCCCGACCGGGCCGGTGGCGCGCTTCACCGCCCACAAGGCCCCCGATTCCGAGACCACGCTCGACGGCAATTCGGTCGTGGTCGAGGAGCAGATGCTGAAGATGGCCGAGAGCCGCATGGCCTATGACGCCGCCATCGGCCTCTACCAGAAGTCCATGCAGATGCTGCGCATGGCCGCCCGCGCGCCCGGGCGCTGAAGGGGCCGCTGACGCCATGAGGAAGAGCCGATGACCGATCCCGTCCCGCCCCGCAACAGCGCCATGGCCGTCGCCGCCGGCGCTCTCAAGGCCCAGCAATCGCGCATGCGGGTGATCGCCGAGAACATCGCCAACGCCAATTCCACGGCCCTGGTCGCGGGCGGCGAACCCTATCGCCGGCAGGTCGCCGTCTTCCAGGCGCGCGAGATCGACGGCGTCACCGGCGTCACCCTCGCCGAGGTCCGTCCCGACATGGGCGACTTCAAGAGCGAGTACGACCCGTCCCATCCGGCCGCCAACGCCGAGGGCTATGTCCTGCGGCCGAATGTCGACACCCTCGTCGAGGCCATGGACATGCGCGAGGCCCAGCGCGCCTACGAGGCCAATCTGAACATCATCGAGACGGCGCGGTCGATGGACACCCGCACCCTCGACCTGCTGAAGAAATAGAGGCTGAGCGATGAATCCCTTGATGGCGGCCAAGGCCTATGCGGCGATCCAGGGCGGGGCCGCGCCCACGGCGCCCGTCGCGACGGCCGGCGGTCCCGGCTTCTCCGAACTGCTCGGCAATGTCATGGGCGACATGACCCGGACCTCGAAGGCGGCCGAGACGCAGATGACCGCCATGGTCCAGGGTCAGGGCAGCCTGATCGACGTGGTCACCGCCGTCTCCTCGGCCGAGGCCTCGCTGGAAACCGTCATGGCCGTCCGCGACCAGGTCATCTCCGCCTATCAGGAGATCATGCGGATGCCGATCTGACCCCACCGTCATCCTCGGGCTTGACCCGAGGATCAGACGTTGGGTCCGACTGTGCGGCGGAGACCGCCCGGCCCGTGTGATTACAACTCCGCCTGCCGAGCACCGGACGGTCCGGTCCTCGGGTCAAGCCCGAGGATGACGACTGGAGGGAGAAATGCCCGCCGCCGAAGGGCCTCAGCCTTCCAGCGACACCACCGGCTGGACGACCCCCGACGGCCGGCGCGCCCGCCCCTTGAGCCAGTCCCGGATGCGCCCCTGCAGCGGCTTGTCGATGGCATGGTGGAAGGCGAAGGCGAACAGGAAGGCCGCGAGCACTCCGCCGGCCCACAGCGCCCACTGGGCCGCCACCGGCAGCGCGAAGCGGGCGATGGCGACATTGGCCACGCCGAACCAGGCGATCCGCACCACCTCATTGGTGATGAACATGGCGAACGACACCTGCGCCGCCCGCTCGACCCATTTCGAGGGCCGCGGCGTCGGCGTCGCGCCGGCCGCGAGGATGATGACCGCGATACAGGCCAGCGAGATCAGGGCGTGTTTGTCGAAATATTGCACGAAGGCCAGCAGCAGCGCCGCGCCGACCCCGGCCCAGCCGGCCAGCTTCGGCGAGATCCAGACCTTCTGCGCGAACCAGGCCAGCGCCACCCCGAGGCCGAACAGCGGCAGGGCGCGGACGAAGCCGTATCCCATCGGCATCTGATAGACCGGATGACCCAGCAGGCTCCAGCTCAGCTGGTTGGCCAGAAGATAGCCGCCGACGCCCAGCGCCAGCACGCTCCACGGCCCCAGCCGCATGACGCCCTTCAGCAGCCACGGAAACACCAGATAGCAGCCGATCAGGGCCGAAATCGACCAGCTCGGGGCGTTCCAGCCATAGCCGCCGGGCACGCCGAAGGCCTGGGTCAGGGTCAGCTGCGCCCACAGCTGGTCCCAGCGGAACCACTCCGGCGACCGCGGCGCGACGCCCAGCGCCGCGCTGGCGAGGACCAGGCCGACGAGCGTCAGTGCCATCATCAGATGCGCCGGCACGACGCGCAGGTACCGCTTGAGGAAGAAGTCCCCGCCCGACATCCGGCCCGTCGCCACCGCCGCGCCATAGACCCGCATCAGCACATAGCCGCTGTCGATCAGGAAGAAGTTGGTCAGCAGGAAACCGGCCCGCCCGAACACCGGATGCAGCGCCTCCGACAGGGGAACCGGCCCTGCCGCCTGGAAGTGATACAGGATGATCAGTCCGGCCACGATGAAACGCAGGGCGTCGAGCCACCCGCCCCTGACGATGGGCAGTGTCTCATTCCGGGTCGAAATCGCGGTCCAGGCCATTGGAAACGTCTCCTTGGAGGCGAATTCCGCAAGGAACGGGCCGGGGAGGGCCCCTAGCCCCGCACCAGCCGCAGAAATTCTTCCCGCGTCCGCGGATCGTCGCGCACCACCCCGCTCAGATGGCTGGTGGTCAGGCTGGCGCCCGGGGCGTTGACGCCGCGCAGGGTCATGCAGCTGTGCTCGGCCTCGACCACCACGCCGACGCCCTGGGGCCGTAGCACCTCCTCGATGGCGACGGCGATCTCGGAGGTCATCTTCTCCTGGATCTGCAGCCGCCGGGCATAGCCGCGCACCACCCGCGCCAGCTTGGAGATGCCGACGACCCGGTCGGTCGGCAGATAGCCGACATGGGCCACGCCGACGACCGGCAGCATGTGGTGTTCGCAGAAGCTGACGAAGCGGATGTCCTTCAGCACCACCAGCTGGTTGTAGCCGCCGACCTCCTCGAAGGTGCGTTCCAGATAGTCGCGCGGGTCCGTCTCATAGCCGGCGAACAGTTCCTTGTAGCTGCGCGCGACGCGCGCCGGCGTGTCCAGCACCCCCTCGCGGTCGGGATCGTCCCCGGCCCAGCGGATCAGGGTGCGAACGGCGGCTTCGGCCTCGGCCTGGGAGACGGGGGTGTCGGTCATGCTCCACCCATACATGCATCTCCCCCCGCGGGAGAAGACGGACCTTCCGTCGCAAGTGAGGCGGGCTTGCTAACGCCCCGTTAACCACGCTCCCGGCATTTTCTGCCCGGTAGTGACGGGGCCCGCCATGGGCTCGCGTAATCTCGGGGCGTGGAATGAACGGCGCGGAAGTTCTGGACGTGGGTCGCGACGCCCTGTGGCTGACCATCCAGCTGTGCGCGCCGGTCCTGATCGTCGGCCTCGTCGTCGGCGTGGCCATCGGCCTGTTCCAGGCCCTGACCCAGATCCAGGAACAGACCCTGGTCTACGCCCCCAAGATCATCGCCATCTTCGTCTCCCTGCTGCTGTTCCTGCCGCTGATGGGCACGCTGCTGGGCGGCTTCATGCGGACCATCGCCGCGCGCATCGCCGGCATGTAGGGCGTGGAGCCCTGGGCCACCGCCGATCAGGTCTGGCAAGGGGCCCTGATCTTCGCCCGCATCGGCGCCATCCTGCTGATGCTGCCCGGCGTGGGCGAAAGCTATGTCCCGCCGCGCATCCGGCTGTCCCTGGCCCTGCTGTTTTCGCTGGTGCTGTGGCCGCTGGTCGTCGGCAGCCTGCCGGCCCTGCCGGCGACCCTCGGCGGTCTGGCCGGCTGGATCATCCGCGAGGTGCTGGTCGGCCTCGCCATCGGCGCCCTGCTGCGCAGCTTCCTGACCGTCCTGGCCACGGCCGGCGAGGTGGTGGCGCTGCAGACCACCCTGGCCTTCGCCCAGACCGCCAATCCGATGCAGGCCCAGCCGGGCAGCACCATCTCGGCCTTTCTGATGCTGCTCGGCACCACCCTGATCTTCGCCACCAATACCCACCACCTGTTCATCGCCGGCCTCGTCGGCTCCTATGAGCTGATCGCCCCGGTCCGGCCGCTGGTCACGGAAGACTTCGCCGCCATGGCGGTCCGCACCGTCGGCGACGCCTTCATGCTGGGGATCCAGCTGTCGGCGCCGGTGCTGGTCTTCGCCATCATCTTCAACCTGGCGTCGGGGCTCGTCGGGCGGGTCATGCCGGCCTTCCAGGTCTATTTCGCCGCCGCCCCGCTCAGCATCATCCTGGGCCTGTCGATTTTCGCCCTCAGCCTCGGCGTGATGGGAACGGTCTTCATCGACCGCTACCGCGCCCTGGCCAATGTCTTCGTCGGAGGCGCCGGTGGCTGACGCGCCGGATCCCGACTCGAAGACAGAAGAGGCGACCCCGCGAAAACTCGCGGACGCGAGGAAAAAGGGCGACGTCGCCAAATCGCCCGATGTCGCCGCCGCCCTGTCGCTGATGGGCGCGGCCGCCGTCATCCTGATGTCCGGCGGCTGGTTCGCCACCTCGATCGCCAATCAGCTGCTGCCCTTCATCGCCGAGCCCCACGCCATGACCGGCGGCCTCGAGGCCGGGGCCGGGGTCGAGATCGGCGTGCGCGCCCTGTGGGCCGTGGCCCCCTTCCTCGGCGCCGTCATGCTGGCCACCATCCTCGGCGGCGCCGGCGGCAACCTGGCCCAGTCCGGCCTGTTGTTCACCGCCGAAAAGCTCAAGCCCGACTGGTCCAAGGTCAGCCCCCTGAAGGGCTTCAAACGCATCTTCGGCGCCGACGGCCTGGTCCAGTTCATCAAGACCTTTCTCAAGCTGATCGCCGTCGGCGTGATCTGCTGGCTGGTGCTGCGGCCGCATGTTCGCGAGCTCGAGACCCTCGCCGCCATGTCGCCGGCCCTCATCCTGCCCTTCGCCCGCGACCTCGCCATCGCCCTGATGGTCTCGGCCCTGATCTTTCTCGGCTTCACCGCCGGGGCCGACTATCTGTGGCAGCGCTACCGCTTCGCCGAGCGGATGAAGATGACCAAGGAGGAGACCAAGGAGGACTACAAACAGTCCGAGGGCGATCCGCACGTAAAGGCCAGGCTCAAGCAGATCCGGGCCCAGCGCGGCCGCCAGCGGATGATGCAGAACGTGCCCAAGGCCACGGTCATCGTCACCAATCCGACCCACTATTCCGTGGCCCTGCGCTACGAGACCGGCGACGCCGCCCCGGTGTGCGTCGCCAAGGGCGTCGACGCCCTCGCCCTGCGCATCCGCGAGGTCGCCCGCGAGCACAAGGTGCCGATCGTCGAGAACGTCCCCCTCGCCCGCGCCCTCTACGCCGCCGTCGACATCGACGAGACCATCCCGCGCGAGCATTTCGAGGCCGCCGCCCGGGTCATCGGCTTCGTCATGCAGAAGCGGAAGGGGCGGTAGGGGCTACTTCCCGCCCGCCACCGGCAGCGGAATGATCTGCGCCCCGCCCTCCGGCGCGACCCGTGTCACCTGCACCACCGGCAGGCGCACGGTCACCGCCGTGCCCTCGCCAAGGGTGCTGTCGATGCTCATCCGGCCGCCGTGCAGCTCGGCGAAGGCGCGCACCAGCGACAGGCCCAGACCCGTGCCCTGACGGCGCTGCTCGATCGCCCCGGCCTGTTCGAACGGCCGCCCCAGCCGCCGTACGTCCTCCGGCGCGATGCCCACGCCGGTGTCGGCGACGACGATCTCCAGATAGGGCCCGACCGCCTCGACCGTGACCGTGACCGACCCGCCCGGCGGCGTGAATTTGACCGCATTGGACAGCAGGTTCAGCGCGATCTGCCGCACCGCCCGCTTGTCGGCCGAGACATCGACCGGCTCGGCCGGCAGGACCGCGGTCAGCGGTACGCCCTTGTCCTCGGCCGTGACCCGCACAAGGGCGATGGCGGCCGACACCAGCTCGCGCGCGTCGAACCGCTCCAGGGTCAGCACATAGCGCTCGGCCTCGATCTTCGACACGTCCAGCACGTCGTTGATCAGCTCCAGCAGGTGGCCGCCCGCCTCGTGGATATTGTCGACATAGGCGGCGTAGCGGTCCGGCATCGGCCCGAACAGCCGCTGGCGCATGATGTCGGAAAAGCCCAGCACGGCGTTCAGCGGCGTCCGCAGCTCGTGGCTCATATTGGCGAGGAAGCGGCTCTTGCCGGCCTCGCGCGCCTCGGCCTCGGCCCGCGCCGTCTCCAGCGCCAGTTCGCGGACATACGGGCCGGTGCCGTCGAAGGCCTGGGCGATCAGCCGCGGCGCCGCATGCCCCGGCTCGTCCAGCCGCCGCAGGATCAGCTGCACCCGCCGGTCCAGCGCCAGACGCGGCGCGAAGGTCGCCGCCGCGTCCTGCCCCTGCAGCGCCCGGTCGATGGCGGCCAGCAGGAGGGGGCGGTCCGGCGCGTGCACCGCCGCGATCAGCCCCTGTTCGAACAGCGGATCGACCGGCAGGGCCGGCGGCGGCGCGCCATAGGCCGCCAGCACCCGGCCGGACGGTTCCAGCACCAGAGTCAGCCCCGGCTGGGCCGCCAGCAACCGTTCGACCCGACCCGCCGCGCCCTCCGCCGCCGCCAGCCGCGCCTCGCCCTGGCGCCACGACAGCCGCACGGCCAGGGCCGCGGCCCCGGCGGTCAGGGCCGCCGAGATCGCCGCCAGCACCGGCAGGTGCGGCCCCGGCACGCCGAGC
>JAXHTU010000010.1:0-50523 GCA_034189955.1 Pseudomonadota bacterium
GGCGGCGGTCTTCACCTCCCCACCCTGTGGGGAGGTGGCTCCACGCGCTTGCGTGGAGACGGAGGGGGCGGCGCTGGCGTCAGCCGCGTTCCCCGCCCCCTCGACCTCGAACTCCACCAGCGGCGAACCCACCGCCAGCTGCTGGCCCGGTTCGCCGTGGGCGGCCGTTACGCGACCGGCCACCGGCGAGGTCAGCTCGACCGTGGCCTTGTCGGTCATGATGTCGGCGATGATCTGGTCCTCGGCGACCGTGTCGCCGACCGCGACGTGCCAGGCGACCAGCTCGGCCTCGGCCGTGCCCTCGCCGACGTCGGGCAGTTTGAAGACGTAGCGACCCATCCTAGCGCCCTCCGGTCATGACGGCCTTCAGGGCCGTGGCGACCCGCTCGGGTCCCGGGAAGTATTCCCACTCGAAGGCGTGGGGATAGGGGGTGTCCCAGCCGGTCACCCGCGCGATCGGCGCCTCGAGATGGTAGAAGCAGCGCTCCTGGACGAGGGCGCTGAGCTCCGCGCCGAAGCCGGAGGTTTTGGGAGCCTCGTGGACGATGACGCAGCGGCCGGTCTTCTTCACGCTGGCCTCGATGGTGTCGATGTCCAGCGGCACGAGGGTGCGCAGGTCGATGACCTCGGCGTCGACGCCGGCGTGTTCGGCGCCGGCCAGGGAGACCCAGACCATGGTCCCGTAGGCGAGGATGGTGACATCGGCGCCCTCGCGCATGACGCGGGCCTTGCCGATCGGTTCGACGTATTTGCCGGTCGGGACCTGGGCCAAGGCCTGGGCCTTCCACGGGCTGACCGGCTTCTGGTGCCAGCCGTCGAACGGGCCGTTGTAGAGCCGTTTGGGCTCGAAGAAGATGACCGGGTCGTCGTCCTCGATGGCCGCCGTCAGCAGGCCCTTGGCGTCATAGGGGTTGGACGGGATGACGACCTTCAGCCCGGCGATATGGGTGAACAGGCTCTCGGGGCTTTGGCTGTGCGTCTGGCCGCCGAAGATGCCGCCGCCATAGGGGCTGCGCACCACGATGGGCGAGGTGAACTGGCCGGCCGAGCGATAGCGCAGCTTGGCCGCCTCCGAGACGATCTGGTCATAGGCCGGATAGATGTAGTCGGCGAACTGGATCTCGACGACCGGGCGCAGGCCGTAGGCGCCCATGCCGATGGCGGCGGCGACGATGCCGCACTCGCTGATCGGGGCGTCGAAGCTGCGGGTCAGGCCGTGCTTCTGCTGCAGCTGGTCGGTGACGCGGAAGACGCCGCCGAAATAGCCGGCGTCCTCGCCGAAGCTGAGGACGTTGGGGTCCTCGGCCATCTTGACGTGCAGGGCCGAGTTCAGCGCCTGGATCATGTTCATCGGCTGGACGCCCGAGACCGGGGCCTCGGACTTCGGCGCATGGTTCTGGTCGACCATGTCCGGCTCGACGCCGTCGACGCGGTCGGCTTCGGTGAAGGTGGTTTGTTCGGTCATCGGTTCACCAGCAGGCCAACAATCGCGGTGAGGGGGATCAGCGCAACGGCGCCGTAGAAGGCGACCTTGCGAAGACGGGGGTTCATACGCCCACCTCGCGGCGCTGTTCGGTGATGCGCCAGTCCTCGGTCGCATAGACCTCCTCGAACATGGTCTTCACCGAGGGGCGCGACTGGCCGAGGGTGCCGATGGCCTCGGACTCCTTGCCGGCGGCGCGGACCTCGTCGACGGCCTCGGCCTCGGCGGCCGTCTGCTGGTCGTCGGACCATTCGCCGAGGGCGATCAGATGCTGTTTCAGCCGGGCGATGGGGTCGCCGAGCGGCCATTTGTCGTGCTCGTCGGCGGGGCGGTAGCGGCTGGGGTCGTCGGAGGTCGAGTGCGGGGCGCCGCGGTAGGTGAACAGCTCGATGACCGTCGCGCCCTGGTTGGTGCGGGCGCGCTCCTCGGCCCACTGGGTCGCGGCCCAGACGGCGAGGAAGTCGTTGCCGTCGACGCGCAGGGCCGGGAGGCCGTAGCCGATGGCCTTGGAGGCGAAGGTGGTCTCCAGCCCGCCGGCGATGCCCTGGAAGGAGCTGATGGCCCACTGGTTGTTGACGATGTTGAGGATCACCGGGGCGCGGTAGACGCTGGCGAAGGTCAGGGCGTTGTGGAAGTCGCCCTCGGCCGTGGCGCCGTCGCCGATCCAGCTGATGGCGATCTTGTCGTCGCCCTTGTAGGCGCTGGCCATGGCCCAGCCGACGGCCTGCGGAACTTGCGTGCCCAGATTGCCGCTGATGGTGAAGAAGCCGTGGTCCTTCGCCGAATACATGATCGGCAGCTGGCGCCCTTTGATCGGATCCGAGGCGTTCGAATAGATCTGGTTCATCATGGTCGCGAGCGGATAGCCGCGCGCGATCAGAAGGCCCTGCTGGCGGTAGGTCGGGAAGCCCATGTCCTCGCGCGACAGGATCATGCCCTGGGCGACGGCGATGGCCTCCTCGCCGGTGCATTTCATATAGAAGCTGGTCTTGCCCTGGCGGTGGGCGCGATGCATCCGGTCGTCGAAGGCGCGGGTCAGGATCATCGCCTTGAGGCCCTTGCGCAGGGTCCCGGCGTCCAGCTTCGGATTCCACGGGCCGAGGGCCTGGCCGTCGTCGTCGAGCACCCGGACCAGGCGGAAGGCGTGGTCGCGCATGTCGAACGGCGTGGTCGAGACCTCGGGCCGTTCGACGGCCCCGGCCGGGTCCAGCTTCAGATGGCTGAAATCCGTCGGATCGCCCGGCCGGCCCGAAGGCTCCGGCACGCGCAGCGACAAAGGTTGGCTGTTCTTCTTCATTCCGTCCTGCCGTCCGGTTGGTCCGACCGCGTTTCCTGCCAGCGATTTAGCACGGGGCGCCCGGCAAGGCTCGCCTGAATTTGACCTTGCACTGTGCGGATCGGAGGTATTTTATTGCGCCATAATAAGAACCGGAGGAACGCCTTGGCTGACGACCTGGATCCCGTAGACGCCCGAATTCTGGACATCCTGCAACAGGACGCAGGTCTGTCGGTCGCCGAGGTGGCCGAACGCGTCGGCCTGTCGGCCTCGCCGTGCTGGCGCCGGATCAAGAGACTGGAGGATACGGGCTTCATCCGCAAGCGGGTGACCCTGCTGGACGCCGCCAAGCTGGGCCTGGATTTCGAGGTCTACGCCATCGTCAAGCTGAACCTGCCGTCGACGGACAATCTCAACGTCTTCGAGGCCGCCGTGGCGGACTGGCCGGAGGTGGTGCAGTGCGCCACCATCACCGGGCGGGAGGACTATGTGCTGCGGATCATCACCTCCGACATGCACGCCTTCGACCTGTTCCTGCGCGAGAAACTGCTCAGCCTCGGCATCGTCTCGGACTGCGAGAGCCACATCGTCACGCGCGGGGTGAAGAATGTGACCGCCCTGCCCCTTGGCATTGTGACCCCGCACGTCGGATAATCCGGTTCGGCGCGCGCGGCGCCGTGGGGATTAGACATGATCGAACTGGTGATCGACGCCCGGCGCAAGGACCTCGGCGGCTTCGAGGTCGGCCGGGTGCTGCCCTTCCACGCCCGGCGCATGGTCGGGCCGTTCATCTTCCTCGACCAGATGGGGCCGGCCGAGTTCGCGCCGGGGTCGGAGGCGATCAATGTGCGGCCGCATCCGCACATCGGCCTGTCGACCCTGACCTATCTGTTCGAGGGCGAGATCATGCACCGGGACAACACCGGCGCGACCCAGGCCATCCGCCCGGGCGAGGTCAACTGGATGACCGCCGGCAAGGGCATCGTCCATTCCGAGCGCACCGATCCGCTGAAGAAGGCCACGGGCGGCCCGATGCACGGCATGCAGGCCTGGATCGCCCTGCCGGAAGAGTCCGAGGAGGTCGATCCGTCCTTCCACCACTACGGCGAGGACAGCCAGCCCGCCTATGAGAACGGCGGCCTGTTCGCCCGCCTGGTGGCCGGCGAGGCCTATGGCGCGAAGGCGGCCGCGCCGGTGTCGTCGCCGCTGTTCTATGTGCACTGGGAACTGGCCGAGGGGGTGCGCACCACCCCGCCGGCCGGCAAGGGGGTGGCCGGCGGCTATTCGGAGCGGGCCCTGTATGTGGCGAAGGGCGAGATCGAGGTCGGCGACCGGACCTTCCACGAAGGCCAGATGATCGTGCTGGAGCCCACGGCCGAGCCGACCATCCGGGCGGTCAAGCCCTCCTCGGTCATGGTGCTGGGCGGCGAGCCGGTCGGGCCGCGGCTGATCTGGTGGAATTTCGTCCATTCGAAACAGGAGCGGATCGACCAGGCCAAGGCCGACTGGCAGGCCGGCCGGATGCGGCTGCCGACCGAGGACGACGTCGAATTCATCCCCCTGCCCGACGTGCCGTCGACGCCCGAAGCGGCCCCGGCGGCCGCGAAGCCGGAGCCGACCCACCCGGTCTGAGCCGAGCGGGTCTTGAATCGCAACGGCCTGACCCGATCTAGGGGCCATGACCGCATTTTCCGTTCTCGACCTGTCGCCCATCGTCGAGGGCGGCGACGCCCGACGCGCCCTGCTGGAGACCACCGCCTTCGCCCGGGCGGCGGACCGGCTGGGCTTCAAACGCTTCTGGGTGGCCGAGCATCACAACATGCCCGGCATCGCCAGCGCCGCGACCGCCGTGGTGATCGGCCAGATCGCCGGGGCCACCGAACGCATCCGCGTCGGCTCGGGCGGGGTCATGTTGCCCAACCACCCGCCGCTGGTGATCGCCGAACAGTTCGGCACCCTGGAGGCGCTGTATCCGGGGCGGATCGACCTCGGCCTCGGCCGGGCGCCCGGCACCGACGGCGAGACGGCCAAGGCGCTGCGCCGCTATTTCTCGGCCGCCGACCAGTTCCCGCGCGACGTGATGGAGCTTCAGGCCTTCCTCGACGATCCCGTCGACGGCCAGCGCGTCACCGCCTGGCCGGGCGCCGGCGCGAAGGTGCCGATCTGGCTGCTGGGCTCCAGCCTGTTCAGCGCCGAGCTGGCCGCCCATCTGGGCCTGCCCTTCGCCTTCGCCAGCCATTTCGCGCCCGAGCTTCTGATGCAGGCGCTGGAGATCTACCGGACCGGCTTCCGGCCGTCGAAGGCGCTGGCCCAGCCCTACGCCATGGCGGCGATCAACGTCTTCGCCGCAGAGGACGACGCGGCCGCCCTGCGCCTGTCGACCTCGATGCAGCAGGCCTTCGCCGCCGTCGTCACCGGCAAGCCGGGCAAGGTCAAGCCGCCGGTCGACGACATCACCCGGGTGCTGGACGCGCGCCAGATCGCGGCGGTCGAGAGCCGGCTGACCTATGCCGCCATCGGCGGGCGCGACACGGTGCGCGACAAGCTGGCGGCCTTCGCCAGCCAGACCGGCGTCGACGAGGTCATGGTCACCGGCATGGTGTTCGATCTCGACGACCGCATCCGCAGCCTCGAGATCACGGCCGAGGCGGTGGCGGGACTGTAACCCCGTAGAGTGCTGGTTCATCACAACGGCCGCCCCCTCAGGCTACGCCCGGCTCCCGCAGAAACGCCAGCAGCAACCGGTTCACCTCGTCGGGCCGTTCCTGCTGCAGCCAGTGGCCGGCTCCCGGAAGGACGGCCTGCATTCGCAGATCGGTCGCCCAGTCCTTCAATCCCGCCTCGTGCTGACCTGAATAGTTGCGCACGGGATCGCGCTCGCCGACCACGAAGGCGGCGGGGACGCGGATGCGGGCGTCCTGCAGGAAGGCGGTCGCGGCCCAGTTGGCGTCGAGGCGGCGGTACCAGTCCAGCGGCCCCTTGAAGCCGCCGGCGGAGAAGGCGGCGACATATTCGGCGAAATGGGCCTCGCTCATCCACGGCGGCAGGGTCGCGTCGTCGGGCACGACGGAGATGAAGGTCGCGCCCTCCGGGATGAAGCCGGTCGACTGGCGCTCGTCGGGGGTGGCCCCGTCGTAGCCGTAGAAGCCCTTGCGCAGGGCCGCGACCGGATTGGCGTCGAACGGCTCGTGGGCGTCACCGGCCTGGAAGCGGCTGATGTAGAGGTCGCCGCGCCCCAGCCGTTTCGAGATCGCCGCCATGGCCGCCGTCGGCGGGCCTTTTGGGCGACGCGGCTGGAAGGGCACCGACAGGCCGAAGACGGCGCGGAACAGGTCGGGCCGCAGCAGGGCGCAGTGCCAGGCCACCGGCGCGCCCCAGTCGTGGCCGACCACGACGCAAGAGGTCTCGCCCAGGGCCCGGACCAGGTCGACCATGTCGCCGACGAGGTCGAGGATGCCGTAGGCGGCGGTGTCTGCCGGTTTGTCGGTCCCGCCATAGCCGCGCATGTCGGGGGCGACGGCGTGATAGCCGGCGTCGGCGAGGGCCCGCACCTGGGCGCGCCAGCTGATCGACAGCTCCGGAAAGCCGTGGATCAGCAGGACCAGCGGACCGGAGCCGGCCTCGAGGATCTGCTGGTTCAGGCGGTCGGTCTGGATGCGGCGGGTCTGCATGGGGCCACCGGATCACCGGGCGGTGGGCTATGCAAGGGGGCGAGGACCGGGCCACGCCGACCGCCCCCCGCTCCGTCATCCTCGGGCTTGACCCGAGGATCAGATTATCCGGTGCGCGGTGGCTACCTGCGCGGCCACCAGCGGAGGGCCGTCCCCGTCGCACAGTCCGCCCCCACGTCTGATCCTCGGGTCAAGCCCGAGGATGACGGGGAGGAGAGTGATCGCGGAAGCTAGAGCTCGACGCCCGTCGTGCGCATGATCTCGGCGCGCAGCTCGGGCATGCCGTCGCCCTTTTCGGCCGAGGTGACGATGACCGCCGGATAGGCGGCGCCGCGTTTGGAGACGCCTTTCAGGGTCGCCTCCTGGACCTTTTCGGCCTCGCCCTTCTTCAGCTTGTCGGCCTTGGTCAGGATGATCTGGTAGCTGACGGCGGCCAGATCCAGCGCGTCCAGCGCCTCGTCGTCGACCTTCTTGAGGCCGTGGCGGGCGTCGATCAGCAGATAGACCCGCTTCAACGTGACCCGCCCGCGCAGATAGTCGCGGCCGAGGTCCTGGAATTTCTTCACCGTCGATTTCGAGGCCTTGGCCCAGCCGTAGCCGGGCAGGTCGACCAGCCGCAGCTTGCCGTCGAGGTCGAAGAAATTGACCTCGCGCGTGCGGCCCGGCTCGTTCGAGGCACGGGCCAGCTTGTGCATGCCGACCAGGCCGTTGATCAGGCTGGATTTACCGACGTTGGAGCGGCCGGCGAAGGCGATCTCGGGCAGGTCGGGGTCGGGCAGTTGCTCGATCTTGGCCGCGCCCATGACGAAGGTGGCCGGGCGCGCGAACAGGATGCGCGCCTGTTCCAGCTCCTCGGGGGTGAAGTCTTCCATCGAACTACCTTCCGCTCATCCCCGCGAAGGCGGGGATCCAGCCCTGTCCAGCGTGACGCCGGCGTTTCAGGACATGGGCCCGTGCATACCCTCGTCCAGCCGACACCCAAAGCACTGGGTCCCCGCCTTCGCAGGGATGAGCGGGTCTCTCCGTCAGGCCTTCGCCGTCTTCATGCGGGCGATGAAGGTGTCGATCGGGTTCTCGGCCTTCAGCCGGTGCATGATGATGTACTGCTGCAGGATGGTCAGGATGTTCGACCAGGCCCAGTAGATCAGCAGGCCGGCCGGGAAGGTGGCCATGATGAAGGTGAAGACGATCGGCATCAGCTGGAAGATGCGGCGCTGCATCGGGTCCGGCGCCTGCGGGCTCATGGCCATCTGCAGCCACATGGTCAGGCCGTAGAAGATGGCCAGGACGCTGAGCGCGAAGGTGCCGCCCAGCATGCCGCCGATCAGCGGCGCCGCCGACGGGTCCCACGGGATCAGGCCGAACAGGTTCCAGATGGTGGTCGGATCGGGCGCCGAGAGGTCCTGGATCCAGCCGAAGAAGGGCTGGTGCCGCATCTCGATGGTCACGAACAGCATCTTGTAGACGGCGTAGAAGACCGGGATCTGGAGCAGCAGCGGCAGACAGCCGGCCAGAGGATTGATCTTCTCCTTCTGGTACAGGGCCATCAGCTCCTGCTGCTGCTTCTGCGGCTCGTCGGGGTGCTTCTTCTTGATCTCCTCCATCTTGGGCTGGAGGTTGCGCATCTTCGACATGCTCTCGTAGCTCTTGTTGGCGAGCGGGAACATGATCAGGCGCACGACCAGGGTCAGGGCGAGGATGGCGAGGCCGAAATTGCCCAGGATGCCGTAGAAGAACTCGATGACGATGAAGATCGGCCGGGTCAGGAACCACAGGAAGCCCCAGTCGATCGCATAGATGAAGCGCGGCAGCTCGAGGCTGTCCTGATAGCCGGACAGGATCTCGGCGCGCTTGGCTCCGGCGAACAGCCGGCGGGTCTCGGTGACCTGGGTGTTCGGCTGGATGGTGTGGGACGCGCCATCCATGGTGGCGATGTGGGCCTTGTCGGAGCCGGGGCCCTCGACGAGGAACCGGGCCGTGATCGCCTCATCCTGCGGAGGAACGAGGGCGGCCATCCAGTATTTGTCGGTGATGCCGAGCCAGCCGCCGGTCGAGTCGTGCTCGACCGAGGGCTTCTTGGCCCAGGCGCCGTATTTGAGCTGCTGGGTCGAATAGGCCTCGCCGTCGCCGAAGGTGCCGATGGCGCCCTCGTGCAGAACCTGGTTCTTGCCGAGATTCGAGGGCACGCCCTGGCGCAGGACGCCGGCGCGGGGCGTGATCGTCACGGGCTGGGCGCCGAAGTTGGCGACCGTGTCGGTCACGGTGAACATATAGAGGTCGTCGACGCTGATGCGGCGGGTGAAACGCAGGCCGGCGCCATTGTCCCAGGTCAGTTCGACCGGCGTCGTCGGAGTCAGGGTCGAGCCCCCGGTCAACCGCCACGGCGTGGCCGGGCCGGGGACGCCGCCGGCGACATTCTGGCCGGTCCAGCCGAACTGGGCGAAGAAGGCGTGCTGCATGCCCTCGGGCCGGAACAGTTCGACGGCGGGAGAATCCTTGTCGAGCGTCTCGCGGTACTGGGTCAGGAACAGGTCGTCGATGCGGCCGCCGGTCAGCGACAGCGAGCCGGTCAGGGTGCCGGTGCGGATCGGCACGCGGGCTCCGCCGCCGAGGGCGACGGTGCGATCGGTGGTGAAGACCGCGGCGCTGGCCGGCGGGGCGGTGCTGGGCCCGGTCGTCGATTCGGCCGCGGACTCCTGCGCCAGGCGACGCTTCTGGGCCTGCGGCTCCATCACGAAATAGCTGTAGGCCAGCAGCATGAGGCCCGCGATCACGACGAAGAGGATCGTGTTACGGCTGTTGTCGTGTGGGGGCATGAAGATCAGGAATCCTGGCCGGCGGGCGAGTTCGGGGCCCGGGGCGCGATCTGGGGCGCCGGCCGCGGGGTCGCGAGCCTTGTAAGCGCCGATTTCACGTCGTCAAGCAAACGGTCCCACGGACGGTCCGCCGTGCCCATCCGGGCGATGAAGACATAGTCGCTGCCGGGCCGCGCCAGCTGCGGCGCAAGCGCGCGGGCCGCCTCCCTGAGACGGCGCTTGGCGCGGTTGCGGATGACGGCGTTGCCGACCTTGCGGGTGGCGGTGAAGCCCAGCCGCACCGCGGCCTCGCCGTCGCCCCGGTCCAGCCGCTGCACGACCACCGCCCCGCGGGCCTCTGAAACGCCTTTCGCGGCCGCCAGAAACTGGGGCCGCGAAGTCATGCGTGCGATTTTGACTGTGTGCTGCATATTCCTCCCCCTTTGGGGGAGGGGGACCGCGAAGCGGTGGAGGGGGCGTACCGCATCCACCGCATTCGGGTCAGGCCCCCTCCACCATGCTTCGCATGGTCCCCCTCCCCCGGAGGGGAGGAATGGAAGGCCTAGGCCGTCAGGCGCTTGCGGCCCTTGGCGCGGCGGCGCTGGACGATCTTCTGTCCGTTCTTGGTGGCCATCCGCGAACGGAAGCCGTGTCGGCGCTTGCGCACGAGTCGCGACGGCTGATAGGTCCGCTTCACGTTCGGCTCCTGGGACTGAAATCAAGGTGGGCGGCGGAAAGTGGTCCGTCGCGGGAAGGGCGGGCGTATAAGCGGGGAAGCCCGGGGTGTCAACGCCGCGGGGCGTCAGCGGAGAGACCATGAGCCGCGTCAAACGCTTCCTGCCCCTGATCGCGCTGGCCTGCGTCATCGTACTGATCTTCGCCATGGGCTGGAACCGCTACCTGTCGCTGGACACCCTGCGCGACCACGGCCAGTCCTTCCGCGACTTCACCGCCGCCAACTGGCTGGTCAGCCTGCTGATCCTGATGCTGCTGTTCGCGACCCTGACCGCCAGCGTCGTGCCCGGCGTCTTTTTCCTGACCATCACCGCCGGCTATCTGTTCGGGCCGTGGGTCGGCGGAGTCGCGACCGCCATCGCCGCCACGGGCGGGGCCCTGGTGGTCTATGCCGTGACCCGCTCGGCCCTGGGCGCGGCGCTGCGCGAGAAGGCGGCGCGCGACGCCGGCCTGATGCAGGCCGTGTGCTCGGCCATCGACCGCGACACCTTCTGGTATGTGCTGGGCGCGCGCCTGGCGGTGGTGGTGCCCTTCCACATGATCAATATCGCCGCCGGGATGATGGCCGTGCGCCTGGGCCCCTATGCCGCCGCGACGGTGGTCGGCCTTCTGCCGGCCCACATCATCTACTGCTGGATCGGGGCCCGGCTCAGCACCCTGCTGGCGAGCGACCCCGATCCGGACTTCCAGGCCCTGTTCGGCCAGTTCTGGGCTCCGCTGGCCGGGGTGTTCGTCCTGGCGGTCGTCCTGCCCTTCGCCATGAAGGGCATCCAGGCGACCATGAAGCGGCGGAGACCGTCGTGACGCGCGCAGCCATTGCCCCAAGCTTTGCGTTGGACCCGGCATGAGCGAGGGGCGGTCCCTGTTGCGCGACGTCGGACGGCGCCTGCGCCTGCCCGCCGACTGGCGCGAACGCTTCCAGGCGCCCGACGCCCTGGCGTGGCGGCTGCTGCTGCTGACCTTCCTCTTCACCGTGGTGGTCGAGATCCTGATCATCGCCCCCAGCGCCGCCAGCTTCCACGAGCGCTGGCTGCTGGACCGGCTGCAGTCGGCGGAGCTGGCCTCGGTCGGGGTCGAGGCCCTGCCCTATTCCGCCGTCGAGGACGACGTCGCCGAACAGCTGCTCGCCATCGGCGGGGTCCAGGCGGTGGTGGTCGGCGACCAGGGCGTGCGGCGATTGCTGCTGCAGGCCCCCAACCTGCCGCGCACGCCCGATCTGATCGACCTGCGCCAGAACCGCCCGGTCGCCCGGCTGCTGGACCCGTGGCGAACCCTGGCCGGCCACCCCGACCGCTCTGTGCGGGTCCAGGCCCGGCCGCGCTACCGCTCGGGCGACTTCATGGAGATTCTGGCCCCGGCCCAGCCGCTGAAGCTGGAGCTGCAGGCCTATCTGCTCAACAGCCTGCTGATGTCGCTGATGATCTCGCTGGTCGCCGGCGGCCTGCTGTACGGCGGCCTCGCCTTCCTCGTGCTGCAGCCGCTGCGGCGGGTGACGCGGTCGATCGAGCGCTTCGCCCTCGACCCCGAGGCGGAGGGCGATCCGCCCAGCGACCGGCACGACGAGATCGGCCGGGTCGAACGCGAGCTGGCGCGGATGCAGGGCGAGGTGCGCCAGTCGCTGCGCGCCCGGGCCCGCCTGGTGGCGCTGGGCGAGGCCGTGGCCAAGATCAACCACGACCTGCGCAACATGCTGACCTCGGCCCAGATCGCCTCGGAGCGGCTGGCCGACTCGCCCGATCCGCAGGTGGCCAAGGCCCTGCCGCGACTGGAGCGGGCGCTGGGCCGGGCCGCCGCCCTGTCGCGCAATGTGCTGGAGTACGGCCGCAGCGAGGAGCCCGAGCCGCAGCGCAGCCGCTTCGCCCTCGGCCCCGCCGTCGCCGCCGCCGCCGAGGATTCCGGCCTGTCGGACGACGGCGTCAGGCTGGCCCGCGCCATCCCGGCCCGCTTCACCGTCAACGCCGATCCCGACCAGCTGAACCGCATCCTCGTCAATCTGATGCGCAACGCCCGTCAGGCCATCGAGGGCGACGCCACCCGGGTCGGCCGGCCCGGCGTGATCAAGGTCAGCGCGGCCCAGGAGGACGGCGGCGTGGTCATCCGCATCGCCGACAACGGGCCGGGCATCCCGCCGCGCCTGTCCGAACGCCTGTTCGAACCGTTCGTCAGCGGGCGCAGCTCCGACGGCACCGGCCTGGGCCTGACCATCTCGCGCGAGCTGGCGGTCAGCCACGGCGGCGAGCTGGCGCTCGTCGACACCGGCCCCGAGGGCACCCGTTTCGAACTTCGCCTGCCGGACTAAACGGGCGCCAACTTCCGGCCGTCGAGGTTATCCTGCCCGGATCGCACAGAAGGAGCCCGTGATGATCCGCCCGACCCTGAGCGCCGCCCTCGCCCTGACCCTGGCCGGCGCGCCGCTCGCCGCCGCCCAGACGCCGCCGCCCGCCGCCGCGCCCGCGCGGGTGGCGGAGCCCGGCTCGGCGGAATGGCTGCAACAGCGCGCCGACATCTATGAACAGAGCCCGGACGCCGGGCAGGATCCGGCCGAACTGGCCGCCACCGCCCGCCTCAACGCCGAGATCGCCGCCCGCCTCGCCGCCGCCGAAGAAGAAGAGGCCGCCGCCCGGGCCGCCTTCGAGGCGGACAACGCCCGCTGGCGCGAGGAGAGCGCCCGGCTGGAGACCGAGCGGGTGCAGTGGGAGGCCAACGCCTCCGCCGCCAACGCCGCGCGCGCGCAATGGGAGCGGGACAACGCCGCCTGGGCCGCGCGGATGGAGGCCTGCCGCCGCAGCGGCCGGGTCTGCATCGCCTCGCCCCCGCCCCCGCCCGGGCCCTGACAGAACTGGAGCGGTTGCCCGGCGCGGGCGCGCGTGAGACCTTGGGCCGCGCCGACGTCCGGGAGCCCTTATGACCGCCGAGCCGCCCCGTGTTCCCGTCGTCGACCGGCGCGCCGACCGGCCGCTGGACGGCGGCCGCGTCGCGGTCTGGCGCCATCCCGCCGCCGTGCGGATCACCCACTGGCTCAACGTCGTCGCGGTGGTGGTGCTGCTGATGAGCGGGCTGAACATCCTCGCCGCCCATCCGCATCTGTACTGGGGCCTCCGCTCGACCTTCGCCGATCCGTGGCTGAGCACGCCGACGGTTCCGGACTGGCTGCTGATCCCGCAGGGGCGCAACCTGGCCGAGGCGCGCAACTGGCATTTCCTGTTCGCCTGGATCTTCGTCGCCAACGGCCTGGTCTATCTGGTCTGGGCCCTGGTCTCCGGCCGTTTCCGCCGCCGGCTGTGGCCCAGCGGGGCCGACCTGCGCGGCTTCTGGCCGTCGGTGAAGGAACACGCCCGCTTCCACTTCCCGGCCGACGACCACGCCCGCGCCTACAACGTCATCCAGAAGCTGACCTATCTGGCCATGGTGCTGGTCGTCCTGCCGCTGATGCTGATCACCGGCCTGTCGATGTCGCCCGCCTTCAACGCCGTCGGCGGGCTGCTGCTCGAGATCATGGGCGGGCGGCAGTCGGCGCGGACGCTGCATTTCATCTCGGCCGGACTGATCGTCGGCTTCATCGTCATCCATGTCGGGCTGGTGATCTGGACCGGCTTCCTCAACAATATGCGGGCGATGACCACCGGCTGGTTCGTGATCCAGCCGCCGGGCTCCCGGGCGGGCCCCGGACGCCGCCGCCGGGACGACGAAGGAGAGGCGCCATGAACCGCCGCCGCTGGCTGACCGGAGCCCTGGCCACCGCCGCCGCATCGCTGGTCAGCGCCTGCGGCGAGGCCAGCTGGCGGCTGTCGGAACAGGCCCGGCGCATGGGCGAGGGACTGACGCGCCGGGCCCAGCGGCTGCTGATCCCGCGCGACGCCCTGGCCCCGACCTACAGCCGGGCCGAGATCTCGCCCGACTTCCGCGCCAACGGCTCGATCGATCCGGCCGCGCCCGACTATCTGGCGCTCAAGGCCGAAGGCTTCGCCGGCTATCGCCTGATCGTCGACGGGCTGGTGGAACGGCCGCTGTCGCTGAGCCTGCCCCAGCTGCGCGCGCGCCCGTCGCAAACCCAGATCACCAAACACGACTGCGTCGAGGGCTGGACCTCGATCGCCGAATGGACCGGGGTGCGGCTGGAGACCCTGCTGGACGAGGCGGGCTTGAAACCCGAGGCGAAGTACATCGTCTTCCACTGTTTCGACGCCCTCGATCAGCAGCCCGACGGCGAGCGCTATTACGAAAGCATCGACCTGATCGACGCCCGCCATCCGCAGACCATCCTGGCGTATGAGATGAACGGCGAGACCCTGCCGGTGCCGCACGGGGCGCCGCTGCGGCTGCGGGTCGAGCGCCAGCTGGGCTACAAACACGCCAAATACATCCGCCGCATCGAGGCGGTGGAAAGCTTCGCCCACCTGGGCCGGGGCAAGGGCGGCTATTGGGAAGACCGGGGGTACGAGTGGTACGCGGGCATCTGACCCGGATTGACCTTGGCCGTGATTGACCCCAAGTAAGGGCGCGTCCTGGAGATAAAAAGATGCGTTTCGGCAGCACTGACTTCTAGAACCGCCGTGTGTTCCTGCGAAATCGACTGGAACGCGATCGGAACCTGGCTGACTGCCCTCGCCACGTGCGCTCTTGTTGGCGTCGCCTGGCTCCAGTTGCGGCAGCTTCGTAAACAACTGACCACGGAATCGGACCGCGAGAAGCGGTGGCGGACGATCGACGCCTGCGAAAGGTGGTCGATGTCGGAGGTGCTGCGCGACTCAAAGCGCCAGATCTTCCGCGCCCGAACGACCGGCGCATTGCAGGCCGATCCGCTGCGTCACGCCCGGGATATCCGCTCTGTTCTGAACTATCTCGACGCCGTCGCCCGAGCCGAGGAGTTGATCGGCCCCTCCACCCGACTCCGCCTCGCGATGTCGGGGCCCTGTCCGTGATCGGGCCGAGCCGGCGCGGCCTGTGCCTGACCGTCGGCGCGGCCCTGCTCGCGCGCCCGACCCGGGCGAAATCCTTGCCCGCCGATCCCGTGGTTCAAACCCGATACGGGCGCCTGAAAGGCTTCAGGGACGCTGGCGTGTCGGTGTTCCTCGGGCTGCCCTACGGGTCGGAACCGGTCGGATCACGGCGGTTCGAAGCGCCGGCCGCGCCGGTCCCATGGTCCGACCTGCGTCTCGCCACCCAATACGGCCCGGCCTCTCCGCAGCGCGGGAATGAGCCCAACCAGTCCGAGGACTGCCTGCGCCTGAACGTGTGGACTCCGGGGCCAGATCGATTCCGGCGGCCCGTTATCGTCTACATCCACGGCGGCGCCTATGCGACGGGCTCGGGTTCCAGCCCCCTGACCGGCGGGGCGCGGCTGGCGGCAAGGGGCGATGTGGTGGTGGTCACCGTCAACCACCGGCTCGGACCGCTGGGCTACGCCTCGCTGGCGCGGCTGGCGCCGGGGTTCGGGGACAGCGGCAATCTGGGGCAGCTGGATCTGGTCCTCGCCCTCGAATGGGTGCGCGACAATATCGCGGCCTTCGGCGGCGATCCGGGCTGCGTCACCGTGGTCGGCCAGTCGGGCGGCGGGGCCAAGATCGCGACCCTGATGGCCATGTCCGCCGCCGCCGGCCTGTTCCACCGCGCCGTGACCATGAGCGGCCAGCAGGTGACCGCCTCCGGGCCGCTGAACGCCACGCGCCGGGCCAGGGTCTGGCTCGAGGCGCTGGGGCTGACGCCGGACCGGATCGGCGAAGTTCGCACCCTGCCGGTCGAACGGCTGATCGAGGCGTCGGGGGCGACCGATCCGATCCTCGGCGGTTCCCTGTATTTCGGGCCGGTGCTGGACGGCCGAAACCTGACCCGCCATCCGTTCTGGCCCGACGCCCCGCCGCAGTCGGCGCACATTCCCATGATGATCGGCAATACGCGGGAAGAGACCCTCGCCTTCCTCGGCCATGATCCGGCCAACGCCGGGCTCACCTGGGACGACCTGCCCGGCCGGCTGACGCCGTCGCAGATGCGGATCGACGTGGCTCCCGAAGAGGTCGTCGCCTGGTACCGTCGCGAGCACCCGGGGCTGAGCCCCGACGAGGTGCTGATCCGGGCGACGACGGCGGCCCGGTCGTGGCGGGCGGCGGTGATCGAGGCCGAAATGCGGGCGGCGCAGGGCTCGCCGGCCTTCGTCTATCAGCTGGACTGGCCGGCGCGACTGGCCAACGGGCGGACGGGGGCCTTCCACACCTCGGACATCCCGCTGATGTTCGACACCCTGTCGGCCGAGGGTTCGGGCGCCATCGGGCCGCAGGCGCAGGGCATGGCCGACGTCATGAGCGAGGCCCTGCTGGCCTTCGCCCGCACCGGCGACCCGAACCACCCCGGCCTGCCGGTCTGGACGCCCTATTCGCTGGCGCGGCGCGAGACGATGATCATGGACCTGCCGCCGCGGATGGAGACGGATCCGCGCGGCGACGAACGACGCTTCTTCGGGCGGATTCCCTATATACAGCCGGGGACCTGAGGCGCGTCGCGGACCGATGTCCCGGCTGTCCCCGGTGTCGCCCTTGTCCCCGGCGGCGGTGTCTCGCGTGTCCCGCCGCAAATGTCCCGGTCGGTTTCAACCCCCGTTCGCGCTGGTTAGAGCGCGACTTCAGCCCGCCGCCGGTCGCTCTCGATCCCGGCTTCCAGCACCTCCATGACCGCCAGCGCCTCGGCCGGCGGGACGGGGTTCGGGCCGTCGTCCGTCAGGGCGGCGGCGACCGCGTCGTAGAAGGCGAGATAGTCGCCGGGCGGGCTCGCCACGCTCTCGCGCGCGCCGGACGCCCCGTCGACCCGCACGGCCGGCGAGGGATCGACGCCCCAGCCCGGCCCGCCGACCGGCAGTCCGGCCTTGAGCTGGTCCTCCTGCACGTCGAGGCCGGACTTGAGCCAGCTGGCGCGGGCGCCGTGGACGCGGAAACGGATGTCGGCGGCCGGGGTGGTCATGTCGGCGTGCAGGATCACGCGTTTGTCGGCGTAGCGCAGCACCGCATGGGCCCAGTCGATCGCGCGTCCCCCCTCGCGCAGCATGGCGAGGTCGCAGGTCACCCCCAGCGGCCGACCGAACAGGATCAGGGCCTGATCGATCAGATGGGGGCCGAGATCGTGCCAGATGCCGCCGCCGGGTTCGTCGCGCTCGCGCCACCGGTCGCGCACCTCGGGCCGGAAACGGTCGAAATGGCTTTCGAAGGTCTGGACCGCGCCGAGGCGGCCGCTCGCCAGCTCGGCCTTCAGGGCCAGGAAGTCGGCGTCCCGGCGGCGATTGTGGAAGACCGACAGCAACAGGCCGCGCGCCTCGGCCCGGTCGGCGACGCGCCGCGCCTCGGCCAGATCGAGGGCGAAGGGCTTGTCGATCACCACCGCCTTGCCGGCCTCCAGCGCCGCCAGCGCCTGCGGCGCGTGCAGGGCGTTGGGCGTGGCCACGACGACCAGACCGATGGCGGGATCGGACAGGGCCTCGTCCAGCGTCGCCGCCGGCCGTGCGTCCGGCCAGACCGCGGCGAGGGCTTCGGACTGGCTCGTGACCACCGTATGCAGCCGCAGCCCGGCGCAGGCCGAGATCAGCGGCGCATGGAAGGTGCGGCCGGCGTAGCCGAAGCCGACGAGGGCGAGGTTGACGGGCGCGACCAGATCAGGTCTCCGCGCCCTCGGCGCGCTTCTTCATCAGGGCGTCGAAACTGCCCCAGACGCCCTCGGCGCCGTGCCACGATCCGGTGGTGGCGGCCTTGGAGTATTCGGTGGCGCGGGCCTCGAAGAAGTTGGCGTGCTCGACGCCCGACAGCAGCGACTGCAGCCACGGCAGCGGGTTTTCCTTGACCCCGTAGATCTCGGGCAGGTGCAGCTGGCGCAGGCGCCAGTCGGCGATGAAGCGGATGTACTGTTTGATGTCGTCCGGCGTCATGCCGTTCACAGGGCCCATTTCGAAGGCCAGGTCGATGAAGCGATCCTCCATGTCGACCACGGTGCGGCAGCATTCGACGATGTCGGCGGCGACCTGCGGCGTGACCGCGCCGGTCTCCTTGTTGAAGGCGTGGTACAGCTTGATGATGCCGTCGCAGTGCAGGCTCTCGTCGCGCACCGACCAGCTGACGATCTGGCCCATGCCCTTCATCTTGTTCTGGCGCGGGAAATTCATCAGCATCGCGAACGAGGCGAACAGCTGCAGCCCCTCCGAAAAGCCGCCGAACATGGCCAGCGTCCGGGCGATGTCCGCGTCGGTCTCGACCCCGAACCGCCCCATGAAGTCGTGCTTGTCGCGCATCGCCTCATATTCCATGAACGCCCCGAACTCGCTCTCGGGCATGCCGATGGTCTCGAGCAGCAGGGCGTAGGCGGCGATGTGGATGGTCTCCATGTTGGCGAAGGACGCCAGCATCATCTTGACCTCGGTCGGTTTGAACACCCGACCGTATTTTTCCATGTAGTTGTCCTGCACCTCGATGTCGGCCTGGGTGAAGAAGCGGAAAATCTGCGTCAGCAGGTTCCGCTCATTGTCGGTCAGATTGACCGCCCAGTCCTTCATGTCCTCGCCCAGCGGCACCTCTTCCGGCATCCAGTGGACCTGCTGCTGCTTCTTCCACATGTCGAACGCCCACGGATAGCGGAACGGCTTGTAGGCGGCCGACGGCGTCAGCAGGCCGGCGGTCGTGGCGCCTTTGGGGGTCGGGATCGGGGCGTGCGCGTTCATCGAGGCAACTCTGTCGGCGAATCCGGATGGGGGTTCACCATGCGACTCCGGCGGGCCGGCGCCAAGCCGCAATACGGCTATATTGCGATCTCTTTTTACGGGACCGCTACATGTAGTGGGCGAGGTCGGAATTTCTGGGGAGGAAGCTGGGGATCGACCACGGGCGACGGCCGGCCGCCGTCAGATCAGCTTCACCGCCACGACGGCGCCGATCAGCACGACGATGCCGATGATGCTCCACATCGCCAGCCGCTTTTCGACCATGGCCAGCATGGACGGCCCCCAGCGCTTCAGCACCCAGGCCTCGGCGAAGAAGCGCCCGCCGCGGGTGATGGCGCACAGGGCGACGAAGAGGGGGAAGTTGAACTGGAAGATGCCGGAGGCGATGGTGATCAGCTTGAACGGGATCGGCGTCAGGCCCTTGATCAGGATCACCCAGGCGCCGTGCTGCTGGAACAGGGCCTTGGACGCCTCGAAGGTGTCGGCCTTGCCCAGCCACGACAGGATGGTCATGCCGACGTCGGTCAGGAAATAGCCGATGGCGTAGCCCAGCATGGCGCCGAGCACCGAGGCGAGGGTGCAGACCCCGGCGTAGAAATAGGCCCGGTCCGGCCGCGCCAGGATCATCGGGGCCAGCATCACGTCGGGCGGAACCGGGAAGAAGGAGCTCTCGGTGAAGGAGACGACCGCCAGCGCCGGCGTGGCGTGTTTGCTGCGGGCGAGCGAGAACACCCAGTCGTAAAGCTTGCGAAGCATGCGAGTCCCGGCAGGGCCCATCAGGGCGGCGAAGCCCCGGGCTCTAGCAGGCGGCGACCGGCCGCGCACCTGTCGAAACAGGGCGTGAGTCGCCGACGCGGCCATCGGTCGCTATAGAGGCCGCCTCCCCTCTTCCCCAGGGCCTGACGTTCATGCGCTATCTCCACACCATGGTCCGCGTGACGGACCTCGACGCCTCGCTGCGCTTCTACGACCTGCTGGGTCTGCGGGAGGTGCGGCGCATGGAGAACGAGGCCGGGCGCTACACCCTGGTGTTTCTCGCCGCCCCCGCGGACCGCGAGCGCTCGGCCGCCGAACGCTCGCCCGAGGTCGAACTGACCTTCAACTGGGATCCGGAAGTCTACCAAGGCGGCCGCAATTTCGGCCATCTGGCCTATAAGGTCGACGACATCTACGCCGCCTGCCAGCGGCTGATGGACGGCGGCGTGGTCATCAATCGGCCGCCGCGGGACGGCAACATGGCCTTCGTCCGCTCGCCCGACGGCATCTCCGTCGAACTTTTGCAGGAGGGCGCCGCGCTGCCGCCCGCCGAACCCTGGGCCTCCATGCCCAACACCGGGAGCTGGTAAGCTGAGACTCCTGACCCTCGCCTCGGCGGCCGCTTTGAGCCTGCCGCTTGTGGCGGCCTGCGCCTCGACCTCGGAAACCTATCCCTCGCGCACCGCCACGGAGCAGCTGCTGGTCGCGCGGGCCGCCGACCGCGCCGTCGAGGGCCTGACCCTGCCGGTTCCGAAGGGCACCCGGGTCTTCATCGACGACGCCTATTTCCGCGCCGAGAACTCGCCCTATGCGGTCAGCGCCATTCGCTCGGCCTTGTCCGAGGCGGGCTATTTCCTCGCCGGCTCCAAAGGGGAGTCCGAGGCCGTGCTCGAGCTGCGCGCCGGGGCCCTGTCGCTGGAGCAGATGCGCCGCGTGTTCGGCATTCCCGAGATGCGCATCCCGATCAACGACACCTTCAACGTCGTCTCGGTGCCCGAGCTGTCGGTCTACAGCCGCCGCGACCGCGTCGGCGTGGCGGAGTTCTCGGCCTTTCTCTACGAGCCGACCACCGGCGCCCCGCTGGGCGCCGTGATGCCGATGACCGGCGAGTTCCGCATCCGCAGCCACAAGCTGCTGATGATCGTCGCCTGGGGTCAGCAAAGCGTCGAGCCCGGCGAACGCGACCCGGGCGACAGCTGGCGGGAGTTTTAGGGGGCGGCGGAAGCCCGGGCGCCGCCGGAACTTGCGCCGCGTCGCGCCAGCGTCGATGGTCGCGGGCTGAAGTTTCCGGGAGGGTTTCCATGCGTCGTCTGCTTGTCTCCACCGTCTGCGCTGTCGCCGTGCTGACAGGCGCGCCCGTCGCGGTTCTCGCCCAGGAGACCGCGGCCCCCGCGGCCGAGGCGCAGAGCGAGGACGCGCGGCTGGCGGCCTTCTTCGAACAGGCGTTCCAGGAGCGGATCGCCCTGTCGCCGCAGTCGATGACCTCGCTGGGCATCAAGCGCGACTACGACAAGCTGGACGAGGTCACCGACGCCGCGGCCGAGCGCGGGCTGGCGCTGATGGAGCGGCAGGTCGCCCAGCTGAACGACCAGTTCAATCCGCGAACGCTGAGCGACGAGAGCCGGATGTCGTGGCGGCTGTTCGAATACGGCGTCGAACAGGCCCGGCTGTCTAACCGCTGGCGCGACTGGGGCTATCAGTTCGCCGCCAACGGCAATCCGACCACCGGCCTGCCGGCCTTCCTGATCAACAACCACCGCGTCGACAGCGTCGGCGACGCCGAGGCCTATGTCTCGCGTCTGAAGGACTCGGAACGGGTCATGGGCGAGATCGCCGCCGAGTTGCGCCAGCGCGCGGCGGCGGGGGTGATCTCGCCGAATTTCGTGTTCGAGCCGTCGATCGCCAACACTCGCAACATCATCGCCGGAGCGCCGTTCGACGACGCGGCCGACAATCCGGTCTGGGCCGATTTCCAGAAGAAGGTCGCGGCGCTGGAGACCGATCAGGCGACCAAGGACCGGCTGCTGGACGAGGGCCGCGCGGCCCTGACCGGCGAATGGAAGCGCGGTTATGAGCATGTGCTGACGGCCTTGGCCGAGGTGCGGCAACAGGCGGCGGCCATGCCGGATCGCGACGGCGGCGTGTGGCGGCTGCCCGATGGCGAGGCCTATTACAACGCCCGCCTCCAGCTCTCCACGACGACCGACCTGACGGCCGACCAGATCCACCAGATCGGCCTCGCCGAGGTAGCGCGACTGCAGGGCGAGATGCAGACGATCATGGACCAGGTCGGCTTCGAGGGCTCGCTGCAGGAGATGTTCGCCCTGCTGAAGACCGATCCGCGCTTCCAGTATCCGAACACGCCCGAGGGCAAGGAGCAGTATCTGTCCGACAGCCGCGCCTTCATCGCCCAAGTGATGGCGGCGGCGCCGCGGTGGTTCAGCGACCTGCCCGAGGCGGCGCTGGAGGTGCGGGCGGTTGAGCCGTGGCGCGAGGCGACGGCGTCGATCGCCTTCTACAACGCCCCCGCCCCGGACGGCTCGCGGCCGGGCATCTACTACGTCAACCTGTCGGACATGACCCAGGTGCTGAAGCCCCAGATCGAGGGCATCAGCTACCACGAGGGCGCCCCCGGCCACCATTTCCAGATCGCTTACGCCCAGGAGATGCAGGGCCTGCCGTCGTTCCGGCGCTTCGGCGGCTACGGCGCCTACGCCGAGGGCTGGGGGCTGTACGCCGAGCGGCTGGGCAAGGAGATGGGCTTCTACCAGGACCCCTATTCCGACTTCGGCCGCCTCTCGACCGAGCTGTGGCGGGCGGTGCGGCTGGTGACCGACACGGGGCTGCACGCCAAGCGCTGGAGCCGCGAGGACGCCATCGCCTATTTCCGCCAGAACTCGCTGCTGAGCGAGCGCGACATCGTCAAGGAGGTGGAGCGCTACATCACCAGCCCGGGTCAGGCGACCAGCTACAAGATCGGCGAGCTGAAGATCATGGAGCTGCGCCAGAAGGCGCAGACGGCGCTGGGCGACCGGTTCGACATCAAGGACTTCCACGCCGTGGTGCTGGGGTCGGGCTCGGTGCCGCTGGACGTGCTGGAGGACCAGGTGGACGCGTGGATCGAAGCGGGGGGCGGCTCCCCGGCCTGACGGGCCCAGCACGGGTCGCTCGCTGCCTGAGTGCGATTGCGCTATGAGCCGCGCGATGACCCGCCCGCCCTTCACCGCCACCGTCCTGACCATGTTTCCCGAGGCCTTTCCGGGCCCGCTCGGCGTCTCGCTGATCGGCACGGCGTGGCGCGAGCGCGGGCTGTGGAGCCTCGAAACGCTTGACATTCGGGGGTTCTCCGACGATAGGCGCGGCTTCCTGGACGACACCCCCGCGGGTGGCGGCCCGGGAGCCGTGCTCAAGGCGGACGTGGTGGCCCGGGCGCTCGACAGCGTTTCCGGTCCGCAACGGCCGCTTTTGTACATGAGCGCCCGGGGTCGGCCCCTGACCCAGGCGCGCGTCAAGGAATGGGCCAGGGCCGACGGCATTACGGTGCTGTGCGGCCGGTTCGAGGGGGTGGATCAGCGCGTGCTCGATGCGCGCGGGTTCGAGGAGGTCTCCGTCGGAGACGCGGTGCTCGCCGGCGGCGAGGCGGCGGCCATGGTGGTGATCGAGGCGTGCGTGCGATTGATCCCCGGAGTGCTGGGCCAGGCCGAGAGCCTGAGTTCGGAAAGCTTCGAGGACGGTCTTCTGGAGCATCCGCAGTACACGCGACCGCGGACGTTCGAGGGACTGGAGATACCCGAGGTGCTTCTGTCGGGCGACCACAAGAAGGTCGCACAATGGCGCGAAGAGCAGCGGCGCGAGACGACCCGGGAACGACGGCCAGACCTCTGGACGGCGCATCTGGACAAGACCCATGCGGGCCATGAGCCCGCCAAATCACAGGTAAAGAGCAAAAAAGCTCGAGGAGAATGACATGAACATCCTGCAGACGATCGCAGCCGAAGAAAAAGCCCGCCTGACCGCCATCCGCGCGATCCCCGACTTCCAGCCCGGCGACACGCTGCGGGTCATGGTCAAGATCAAGGAAGGCGAGCGCGAACGCATCCAAGCCTTCGAGGGCGTGTGCATCGCCCGCGCCGGCGGCGGCATCAACGAGAATTTCACCGTGCGCAAGATCAGCTTCGGCGAGGGCGTCGAGCGCGTCTTTCCGCTGATGTCGCCGAACATCGACGCCATCGAAGTCAAGCGCCGCGGCGTCGTGCGGCGCGCCAAGCTGTATTACCTGCGCGATCGTCGCGGCAAGTCGGCCCGCATCGCCGAGAAGCAGACCGTGCGTCCGGCCAAGGGCGTGGTGGTGCCGGAAACCGGCAAGGCCGAAACCCCGGCCGCCGAGAGCGAAGCCTAGACCGCTACTCACGGCCAAACATGAAAAGGCCCCGGCGCGACGACGCCGGGGCCTTTTTCGTGCGCCCTAGCGGGGAAACAACGGGCTGCTGGCGTCGCGCTGACCTTCGAGGCTGTGGCGCAGGTCGTGCAGGTCTTCGCGACCCGTGCTGACCCGGACGAAGGCGCGGCGGATGGTCTCGCGGGTTAGGGCCGAGATCCGGGTGTCGGCCATGGCCTTTTCGAAATGGGTCCGGACCGCCTCTTCGGCGGTCTCCACCGCGCCGACCATGCTGGCCTCGTCGCGCATCAGGGCGTGCTTGACGTCGGCGAAGGCCCGCTGGGCCTTGGCGAGGATCGAGCCGTCGGCGGTGGGGTCGCCACCCAGCTCGCGGACACTCGACTGCAGCTCTTCCGCGACTTCGCGGCGCTCCGCTCCGCGCCGCGCGAACAGGTCGCGGTGGCCGGGGTCGGTGGCCTCGGCCGCCGCCTCGCGATAGCCGTCGGCGCTGTCGATGGCCGTCTGGATCAGGTCGTTGAGGACGTGGATGTCGTGGCGATTGGCGTTGGACATGGCTGGCTTCCGTTCAGTCTGTCCTGAGAACCGCGCCGTCACCGCATTGGTTGCCTGTCGGGAGCCTGCGGACGCGGCGCGCCCGGTCAGAGCCTGGTGCGCAGCGACCACAATTCGGGGAAGCAGCGGCGCTGCAGGGTCTCGGTCAGATAGGCCACGCCTTCGGTGCCGCCCGTGCCCCGGCGCCGGCCAATGATCCGCTCGACGGTGACCACATGCTTGTGCCGCCAGGTCAGCAGGGCGTCGTCCAGGTCGACCAGCTTTTCGGCCAGCTGGTAGAGGGGCCACCACCGGGCGGTGTCGCGATAGACCTCCAGCCAGGCGGCCTCGACGCCCTCGGACGGCTGCCACGGTTGGCTGACATCGCGGTTCAGCACCTCGCCGGGCACGGGCAGGCCGGCGGCGGCGAGCTGGGCCAGGGCGTCGTCGTAAAGGCTGGGCGCGTCCAGCGCCGACTTGAGCGCGGCGTGGGCTTCGGGCCGCTCCTCGTGGAAGCGCAGGAAGCGGTCGTCCTTGAGCCCCAGCATATATTCGAAACGCCGGAACTGGTCGCTCTGGAAGCCCGAGGAGGAGCCGAGCACGCCGCGGAAGCGCAGATAGTCGGCCGGGGTCATGGTGGCGAGGATGTCCCAGCTCATGGTCATCACCGCCTGGATGCGGCTGACCCGGGCGAGGCTCTTGTAGGCCGGAACCAGGTCGCCGGCGCGCACCAGCGCCTGGGACTGGGCCACCTCGTGCAGGATCTGTTTGAGCCACAGTTCCTTGGTCTGGTGGATGATGACGAACAGCATCTCGTCGTGCTCGTCGGACAGCGGATGCTGGGCCGCGAGAAGATCGTCGAGGGCGAGATAGCCCGAATAGGTGATCACGGACGGGCGCGGGTCTGTCGTATCGGTCATCGGCGACCTATCGCCCGGGCGGCCGTCCCGCTCAAGGCTTGTCCGGCGTTCCGCCGTGAGCGTCACCTGACCGACCGGCCCGCTCGTCCCATCCCTCCCGGTCGGAACGGAAGGCCAGGGCCATCAGACCCCAGGCGAGAGCGACCGTGCCGGCGACGCCGAGAGACAGGGCGATAGAACCGTGCAGCGGGATCGGACCGCCGCCGATCGCGGCCCAAGCCCAGCGCAGGCCGATGACGGACGCGATGACGACGGCGATAGCCGTCAGGATGGAGCGAAGCGGGCTCATGCCGCGAAGGCCGGCTCGCCGTCCCCGCCTACGGGCGTCGATCAGCGCTGGACCCACTGGCCCTGGGCGTTGCGGTACCATTCTCCCGAGCTGATGCGGGGTTGTACGATGGTCACGAACGCGCGGGCGGCCGCGACCTCGGTCGTCGTGCCGGCGGTCCGGGCGGTGTTGGCATAGGCCTCGCGGCGGGCGCTGTTGGTGACCGTCACCGCCTGGGTCAGGGCCGGGTCCGACGACGGCTGGCGGAAGCCGAGATAGCCGTCAGCCTGTTCGCCCACGGCGCCCTGGGCCTTGGCGGCGTCGATCATCGCCTTCTGCCCGGCGGTCTGGGCGAAGGCCGCACCGGCGGCGACACCGAGGGCGGCGACGGCGGCGGTGATGACGAAGAGCTTGCGGAAGGAGAACATCGGAAGCGGCTTTCGCATCAGAACAGGTTCGGGTTCTCGACGAGGAGGTCCTGAAGCTCCTTGTCGAGACGGACGCGGATATCTGCGTCCAGCTTGGCGTAGATCTGGATCGGATCGACCTGCAAACGGACGGTCGGCGTGCAGGCGCCCGCGCCTACGGCGGCGATGAAGCCGATCAGGGCGAGACGTGTGCGCGTCCGGGTCATGGTCGAGGTCTCCGGTGTTGATCTGCGACCATCTAGCGCCGCGCGGGGTGAACGGGTTCTGAACGGCGAGGGCGGCGGGATCAAGGCGTCGGTGCGCCTTCTGTTCGCGGCGGCGCTGCGGCGCTGGCCGAGGGTGCGCCATTGCGCGCCCGGTTCAGCTCCAGCAGGTCGCCGATCAGTTGGTTCACATTGAGGGTGGTGTCGAGCGTCAGATCAATGCCGGTCCCCGATGGCAGCGGCAGTTCCCGGTTAAGGAATTCGCGGCTGATGAACTCGGTGAAGGGGATACGCAGTTCCTGGTGCACTGGCGGGTCGTGCCGGCCGCGAATGCGGAACAGCACGCCGATCCGGCCCTCGTCGAGGCTGTTGACCTCGGCGGAGAGGATGTCGAACGACAGGTTTTCCATGGCCTGGTAGGCGAGGTCCTGCACCGTGTTGGGGGGCACGGCCTCCCCCCCGCCACCGGCTTCCAGACCGCTGAGCGCCTCGCGCTGGATCGACAAGCGGCCCGGCTGGATGGCGGACAGGGTCCCGGCCGTGATGCGGATTCCCGAGACCGGATCGGAGGTGAAGGGCAGGCGGCCCGAGACCACAGCGTCCAGCAACACCGAGTCGGCGAAGCCCGAACCGGCGATGATCTCGCCCAGCTGGACATTCTCCAATACGATGACGCCGCTGAACGGCTGGGTGCGGTCCAGCGGCAGGGCGAAGGGCTCGATCCGCATGACGCCGCCGGCCACGGCCAGTTCGCCGCCGTCCACGGTCACGGCGATCTTGTCGAGACCGAAGGTCAGGGTGATGTCGGTCAGCGGCGTGACGGAGTCGAGCTGGTCGACGGTCAGTTGCTGACCCGGGGCGGTGGTCAGCGGAGCCAGGCTGGTGAAGTCGATGACGCCCTTCAGCCCCGTCACCGGACCGGCCGGGCTGACAAAGTCCAGATCGGGAATCGTCAGGCGTCCGGAACTGGAGCCCTCGGCGTCGGCGACCCAGTCGACCCGGCCCTGGAAGGCGGCGGAGCCGGTCGCCGGCGATCCGACCCAGTCGCCGGCCAGGGGGCTGAGATCGTCCGGCTGCAGGCCGCCCTCGGCGAAGACCAGCGCGGGCGTGTCAATGGTCAGACCGCCGGCGCCGGAGCGACCGTCGTGGGCGAGATCGAGGCGTCCGAGCGCCGTCCCGCCACGGGCGAGGTCGAAGGCCCCGGTCCAGTCCTCATCGGCCAGCCGGGCCGTTCCCGAGGCCGTCAGGGGGTTGAAGCGGATGGGGCTGGTGGCGTCCTCGACCGTCGCCCGTTCGATCCGGGTGTCGAGGCCGACGCCGTTCGGACCGCCCGTGGCGGCGAACCGACCGATGGCGTCGCGGACGTGCAGGGCGAGGAAGGGAGCCGAGGCGTCGACGCCCGCGAGGGCCCCGTCGGCGCGCCATCGGCCGCCGGCGATGCTGACCAGCGGCCGGCCGATCGGGCAGGCCTGGCCCGAAACCTCGACGACGTCGTTCTCGCCGAGTTCGAGCCGTTCGACCGTCACCGGCGCGCAGTCCGCCGTCACATATCTGACCTCTCCACGGGACGAGGTCAGCCGGCCGCGGGTTTCCAGCGTAATCCCGCGCGCGAGGTCGAAGTCGAGGGCGGCGCGGCCGTCGAGGTCGGCGGTGAATCCATCGGGCGTCAGTCGCCAGGCCGGAATGGCGAAGGCCGCCTCGGGCAATCCCCGGCCCCGCGTGGCGGCGAGGGTCAGCGCGCCGCCCCCGGACTGTCCGGGCGCGGCGGCGAAGACCGGCCCGGCCGCCGGGCGCAGGGTCAGCACCCCGCCGTTGGCCGGGCGCAGGGTGGCGGCCCGGTCCAGCGTCACCCGGGTCCCGCCGTCGCCCGTCGTCAGGCTGAAGGCCGGAATGTCGATGGCGAAGGCGCCAAGCGCCCGCTTCATCTCCGCCAGGTCGGGGCCGTCGTCGCCCGCGGCCGGACCGAACAGCGGCCAGGCGCCGCGGGCCGCGCGCAGTCCGCCGGACAGGTTCAGGCGTAGACCGGCGTCAGCCAAGAGCTCTAGGTCCGCCGCCACGCGCGCGCCGGTCAGGGACAGGTCATCCCAGGCGAGCCGGTCTGCCCCGAGCGCGAGCGGACCGCTGACCTCCCAGGCGGCGTCGCGCCCGCCAGCGGTCAGGCCGCTCGAGGTCAGGATCAGTCCGGCCCCGTCCAGCCCCGCGGCGGAGGCCCGCGCGGCCGAAAAGCGAGCCGGGCCGTCGATCCGCCAGGCGATCCCTTCCCCGCCCCGTGACAGGCGGGCGCGGGCGTCGCTCCAGCGGACGGCGGCGGCCGTGGCGGCGAGCTCCGGGCCGCTCAATCGGGCGGCGCGGACGTCGACGTCGGCCGCCCCGTCGATCCGGAAGGTCTCGAGCCAGCCGATGGTCTGGCCGTCGAAGCGCAGGTCGGCGACGGCGTCGCGCGCGGCGAGGTCGCCGGCCGTGAGGCTTTCGGCGACCAGTCCGACGCCCAGGCGGGCGCGGCCGTCTCCGCGACGCTGTTCCATATCCGGATAGGGCAGGTCGCCTGTCAGCGTCAGTCGCGTGCCGACGCCGGCGAGGCCGGGCAAGGTCGCCTGATCCGCCGAGGCCGCGGCGCTGACGGCCAGCCGGTCGCCGGTTGTGGTGACGGAGAGTGTGGCCGCGAGGGCGCGCGCCTCCCAGGCGCCGCTCTTCAGGTCGGCCGCGGGCATCCGGGCGGTGAGCCGGAGCAGCCGGCCGTCATCGATGCGGGCGTCGCCGAGAACCGCCACCGGGCCGTAGTCCGTGTCGAGGCGGACCCGTCCCTGTTCGATCAGCACCAGGGGCCCGCGCGCGTCCGGACGGGGGGGCTGACCGGTGAACCGCTCGATCAGCGGGTCGAGGCTGCCGACGGAGAACCGTCCGTCCCGGAACGAGGCGCGCAGCACGGGACGCACCAGCCGTATGCGGCTGGGCGTCAGGCCAAGACCGGCCTCGGACCAGGGGGTCCCGATGGCGTAGTCGACCTCGACCCGTTCGACCACGGCGTCCGGATTGCGCGGATCGCCGATGCGGACGCGGGCCACCAGTCCGTCGATCTCCAGCCGTTCGATCTCCACCTCGGCGGGGATGCCCTGCCGCTCCAGCCAGCCGACCAGAACCTGACGTGTCGCGGCCCGGCGGTTCAAATACAGCAGGCCGGCCAGGACGAGCAGGATGCAGACCACGGCGCCGACGCCGACCCACAGGCGGCCGGCGCGGCCGGAGCCACGCGCGGCGGTTCGGCTCGGCGGGGGAACGGGGGCCTCGGTCATGCCTTGGCTCGGGCGATGAACAAACGGGACTCCTCGAACAACACAGTGGGCGTGACTGGGAAAACACAGCAGAGTGGCGCATGAGCCACTTTGAATGCAGTCGTGACGACATCAAGGCGGCGCATCGGGTTACGCCCGAATACCTCGACCAAATGTCGTCAATACACTGTTCGCGCCCGCCGATAAGCTGGCGCCTGCGAGAGGCTTTACAGAGGCTAACGGCTCCGGTTAACGGTCTGTAACGAACTACCTTCCCATGATGAGACAGACGGGTTATACGGCCTGTCTCGCGCCGGGGGGTTCTTCAGGCGTGATCCTTGCTTTCAGTGGCTTGGGCGCCGGAACGGCGTCGATCAGTTTTTCGGGGGCCGATGGCTCAGTTCGATCCACGACGCCAACCGATGCGGCTCGCGCCTCACGCCCTTACGGCGGTCGCGGCCCTCTCGGTGGCTCTTCTCGCCGGACGCGTTTACCAGCCCGCCCAGGCTGAAGAAGTTCCGCCCCTGACTCCCGCTCAACTCGCCGTCATCGAAGCCCGGGCCTTCGCCGCCGCCGGCACGCCGGCCGGCCTCACGGCCCCCGAGGCCATCCCCGTCCAGATCCGCCGCGGCGAAACCTTCGAGCAGGCCGTCCGCCGCACCGGCATCGCCCCCGAGGAAGCCTCGGCCATCGCCGCCACCCTCGCCAACGCCATGGACATGAGCGCCATCCGCGCCGGTCTCCGTTTCGAAACCGCCATCGCCAAACCCCGCGGCGGCCGCGGCGACCCCCGCCTGATCGGCCTGACCCTGCGCACCGGTCCGGCCAGCCAGGTGACCGTGTCGCGCACCTTCGACGGCGCCCTGCGCCTGCGCGCGCTGGAGGAGAAGGTCACCAGCGAGATCGTTGTCCTGAACGGCAAGGTCGAGGGCTCGCTGTCCCGCTCGGCCCAGCGCGAGGGCGTTCCGGCAGCGGTCCGCCGCAAGGCCGGCCAGCTGTTTTCGCACAAGTTCGACCTCGATCGCGATATTCGCGCCTCGGACGACTTCACCTATGTCTACGGCCGGACGGTGACCGAGAACGGGCGCACCATCGGCAATGACGGCCTGCTGTACGCCCAGCTGAAGGGCGTCGCCTTCTATCGCTTCCAGCCCGCCGGGGCGAAGGAGGCGCAGTATTTCGACGCCACGGGCAAGAACACCCGCTCGGCCTTCATGCGCACGCCGCTGGAGCGCGGCTTCCGCGTCTCGTCCTCCTTCGGCTTCCGTCGTCACCCGATCGCCGGCTATCGCAAGATGCACCAGGGCATCGATTTCGCCGCCGGCACCGGCACGCCGGTCGTCGCGCCCGCCGACGGCGTCGTGGTCGAGGCCCGCCGCTGGGGCGGCTATGGCAACTGGTTGCGCATTCGCCATTCGAACGGTCTGGAAACCGGATACGGCCACCTGTCGCGTTATGCCTCGGGCATGCGCGCCGGCCAGCGGGTTCGCCAGGGCCAGGTCGTCGCCTATGTCGGCTCCACGGGCGCCTCGACGGGTCCGCACCTGCACTATGAAATCTGGCGCGGCGGACGGCGGATCAATCCCGCCGGCGTGCGCACCACCGAAGGCACCATTCTCGCCGGCACCGATCTGGCCGCCTTCCGCGCCGAAAAGGCCCGCATCGATCGCATCATCGCCGCTGGCGGCGAGCGACGTCCGCAGGTCCAGACCGCCAGCGTCGGCGGCGCCCTGCGCCCCGCCCAGGGCTGATCTCGCCGCCTGTTGGCGGGCGATAGGCACCGCCATCATAGTCGCGCCAGAATCCCCGGCCATTGTGCCCGGGTCTGGCTGATCCGAGCCAGCCAACTTTTCGGTCCGACGGCGCGGCGGGATCGACGGGAAACACTCGATCGTTGGACAACCGGATCATCTGGACCCCGCCCGTGTTCTCCACGGCACATTCTGGACGGCTGGCGCTCATGGAACCAAGACGAAATCTGCTGAAGGGACTGCTCGGCGCCGCCGCCTGGTCCGCCATGGGTGCGCCGGCCCTCGCCCAGGCGCCGTTCCGGTCGGCGCGGATCGTGGTCGAGACGCGCGGCGCCGGCACGGACCTGATCCTGATCCCCGGTCTGGCCTCGACCTCTGCTGTCTGGGGACGGATCACGGCGCGACTCGCGGAGCGGCGGCGGCTTCATCTGGTCTCCGTGCGCGGCTTCGGCGATCTGCCGGCCGGTGACAACGCCGATGGCGCCGTGATGCGGGCGCTGGCGGGCGAGGTGGGCCGCTACATCGCCGAAACCGGTCTGATCGCGCCCGCCGTGATCGGTCATTCGATGGGCGGACAGGTCGCGCTTCGCCTTGCGGCGGACGCCCCGGGCCGGGTCGGCCGCCTGATGACCGTCGACGCATCCCCCTTTTTCCCGGCGTTGATCAGTCCCGGCGCGACCGTCGGCGACGTCGAGCCAATCGCCCAGGTGGCCTACCAGGCCATCCAGTTCCTCGGTGACGAAGGCCTGAGGGCTCGCGGACGCAGCCTTGGGCTGGAACTGGGCGGGGCCGCCGATGCGGTGTTCGGCTCCATGGGTTGGCAGGGCGGCGACCGCCGGGTGCTGGCCCAGTCTCTGTACGAGGTCATGACCGTGGACCTGCGCCACCGGCTGGTGGAGATCACCGCGCCCGTCACCGTGGTCTATGGCTGGAGCCCGGACGCGGACTCTCCGCGCAGCCGTACCGACAGTCTGTTCCGCGGCGCCTACGCCTCACTGCCGCGTCCGGCGCGATTCGAGCGGATCGAGGGGGCCGAACACATGGTCATGATCGACCAGCCGACGCGCTTCCTTGCGGCGGTGGACCGGTTCCTGGCCTGACGTCAGTCCGCGTCCGGCTGATTGTCCGGATGGGCGGCGACGAAGGCCGGGTGGGCCGCAGCGGTCGCGTCGATCGCGAGCAGGCGCGGGAAGGCCTCCATCGGCACATTGAAGCGCCTTGCCGAGTAGATCTGCGGGATCAGATAGCAGTCGGCGAAGGTCGGGGCCGCGCCGAAGCACCAGCCGTCGCCGTGAATCCCGACCATCTGCTCCAGCGCCTCGAAGCCGGGCAGGATCCAGCGGGCGGCCCAGGCGTCGATGGCGGCCTGATCGGCCCCGAACGCCTGGCGCAGGGCCTTTCCGACGCGAAGATTGTTCAGGGGATGGATGTCGCAGCCGATCAGGGCGGCCATAGCCCGGACATGGGCGCGGCCGACCCGATCGCCGGGCAGCAGGGGCGGCGTCGGATGCGCCTCTTCCAGCCATTCCAGGATGGCCGGGCTTTGCGTCAGAACGCCGCCCTCCACCTCGAGAGCGGGGACGAGACCTTGCGGGTTGAGAGCCAGAAACGCCTCGGACGTCTGGGCGCCCGTACGCAGATCGACGCCGCGTTGGTCGTAGGCCACGCCCTTGAGGTTCAGGCCGATGCGAACGCGGAATGCCGCGCCGGACCGCCAGTAGCCGGACAGGATCATCGCGGCCGCACGGTGAAGGCAAGCGGCGCCAGACCGCCGATCGTGGCCTCGACCCGGTCGCCGGGCTGCAGCGGGCCGACGCCTTCCGGGGTGCCCGTAAAGATCAGATCGCCGGCGCGGACGTCCCAGAGCGTACGGGCCTTGGCGAGAATCTCCTCCGGGGCCCAGACCATGTCGTCCAGCCTGCCCGACTGGCGCGCCTCGCCGTTCACCGACAGGCGGATGGGCGCGGCGGGGTCGGGCAAGGGACCGAGGGTCAGGGGGCCGCACGGGGCGGACTGGTCGAACCCCTTGGCGGCGTCCCACGGACGCCCCCTGGCCTTGGCGGCGGCCTGCAGGTCGCGGCGGGTCAGATCACAACCGACCGCCCATCCGGCCACGGCGCCATCCGCGCCGATGGCGCACACCAGCTCCACCTCATGGTGCAGGTCCGCGGTCGAGCCGGGATAGACCGGGTCCGCCCCGTCGGACACCAGGGCGTCCCCCGGCTTCGAGAAAAAGAACGGATCGGCCCGCTCATCGCCCATCTCGCGGGCATGGGCCGCATAGTTCTGGCCGACGCAAAGAATCCGCCGGACCGGAAGGCGCTCCGACCGTCCGACGACGGGCAGCGAGGAGATCGGGGCGGGCGGGAAAAGCCAGTCGGTCATGCCCGTTATCTAGAGCGGGTCGGGCTCCTTCGCCAGCGCTCGAGTTTGCTGCAATGCGGAACCGGCGCAGCGGAGTGGCGTTCTGGGCTGAAGGTTCTATATTAACCGTCAAGCTTGCAAGCGGAGCGCGCACATGGCCACCAACAAGGCAGCACGGACAGCCGTGAAGAACGATCTCAACACGCTGAAAGACGACCTGAAGACCCTTGGCTCCGAGGAAAAGGCCGCCCTGCGTGAAAAGGCGACCGCCGCCGAGACCCGTCTCCGGGCCAAGGCCGCCGAGACCGAGGCCCGCCTGCGCGAACAATCCGATGTTCTGCGCGAACGCGCCCGGGGCTATTACGACACCGCCCGTGGACGGAGCCAGGAGTATTACGACGAGGCGTCCGAACGGTTCGACGAAGCCCAGCGATATCTGACCGAACGGGTGCAGGAGCGCCCGATGCAATCGACCGCCATCGCGCTGGGCGTCGGCGTCGTGCTCGGGCTCCTGCTCTCGGGCCGTCGTCGCTGATGCTGGGCGGGCTCGGGCAGAAGCTGATCAAGAGGGCTGTCGCGGCGGCGGCGGCGGCGGCCGCGGCGATGGTCGCCGTGATCGCCTTCGGGGCGACGATCTTCTACGCCCTGTGCCTTGTGGTTGTGCCGCTCGCCGCGGCCGCGTTGACGACGCTGCTGTTCGCGCTCGCGGCCTTGGTTGTCGTGACTGTCTTCCTTCGTCGCGAGACAGAGGCCGAAGCGGCCGAGGATGACGAACCGGTCGGCATGGGCGAACGCGCGTTCGCCCTGTTCCGCCAGCGTCCGATTCTCGGCACGGCGGCGGCGCTGGCGGGCGGCTGGATCTTCCTGCGTAATCCGGCGCTGGCGACCATGGTCGCGGCCGCCTTCACCGAGACATCGCACGGCCGTCGGAGGCGCTGAAGCGGAACAGGAGCGGGCCGGCGACGTTAGACTGACAGGCGCGGCGGTCTGAGCCGCTCCCTTTGGACCAACAACTCCGGGAGTCCCGTCTCATGCTTCGCTGGGCCGTTATTTTTCTTGTACTCGCGCTTGTCGCCGGCGCCCTTGGCGCGGGCGGCGTCGCCGGGCTTTCGATGAACATCGCCTATGTGCTGTTCGTCATCTTCCTCATTCTCCTGGTCGTGCACTTCTTCCAGGGCAAGCGGGGCACAAGGCTCTAGACAAGACGAACTGACGAACAAAAGGGGCCGCGATTACGTATCGCGGCCCCTTTTTTCATGACCGCATTCGAGAGATCAGGTCGGCGGCTCTGTCCAGTCGTCGGGGAGCCTGGAGTCCGGGGCGGTCGCCGGTCGGCGCGTGTCCTGCCGGCGTGGCAGGCGCCAGACCTGCCCAGGCTCAAACGCGATACCTGTCCATGTGATCGCCGTGACGACGATCTCGTTCGCATCCCAGTCGATCTGGTTGAAACTGGGCGGCGCGCCACGCTCCCGGTCGGACAGCGTTCCGCATCCAACCGCATACGAGCAGTGGTCGCCCAGCTCGATCGGCAGGGCGAAGGGTACGTGGACATGGCCGGTGGTGATCAGATCCACCCCGGCCTCGGCGAAGATATGAGCGGCGGCTTCACCGCGCTTGACCTCTCCGGTCATCGGCGCACCGATCATCTCGATCAGCGGATGGTGGCAGGCGAGGATGCGCAACGCCCCGGTCGGAGCCTGCCTCAGAGCCTCGGCCGCCTTGCGTGTCTGATCCAGATCGATGACCCCCTTCGACCAGTTGGGACGGGCCTGCCAGCCACGCGCGGTGACCACGCCGCGAACCATCACGGCCGGACTGAGGAATTCGTGGTCGTGGGCCGGGTGGCCGATGGCTCGCTCGAACGCCCGCCATGGATGGAACAGGCGCGACGTCAGGCTCCAGTACGGCACATCGTGGTTGCCGACGATGACGAAGGTCGGCTCCGGCATCCGCCGGATCCAGTCGCCGGCCGCCGTGAACTCTCCAGGCAGCCCACTCTGCGTCACGTCGCCCGTGATCAGGATCAGATCGCAGGGCGTGGCGTGGGCGAACTCAAGCGCGGCCGCGCAGGCGTCCGGATGCTCTCGTCCGAAATGCACATCGGAGAACTGGAGCACACGCCCCATCAGACGCTGTCCACGGCCGCCGGCGGCGTCGGGGCGAGGGCCGTGAACGCCTGACGAATGAACCGGACCTTCGCCTCGTGGCGCAACAGCATCGGCTCACCATCGACCACGGCCGGGATCCGCGATCGGGCCCGCATCGCGATCAACTTCGTCGCGCGGGTGGTGACGGCGGGATCCTGACGCCAGTCATCGAGCATGGCGTGGGCGGCCAACCTGAAGACCTGTCCAGCGTCCGACGGATTCATCACGGCCGCCTCAAGGCCGGAAGCCTCGTCCATCGCGCGCGAGATCATCGGGCTGATCAGCACCAGGGCCTCGGCGCGGCGCGGCATGCCCCCGTCGAGAGAAAAGCGCATCTGGCCGGAGAAGGCCCGCTTCAACGCCCGGCGACCGTAGGCCCAGGCCAGGCCCAGCTTGCCGTGGCGAACGGCCTCGCGTGCCGGGGCCCACAGGGCGGGTGACCCGAAGATGGCGGCGCAATAGAAGGCCTGGGTGGTTCGGCCATCCGTAATTTCGCCCCCTGCTACACTCTGGGGAGCCCCCTCCTCCAGTGCGACCTTCAATGCGGCCTTCCAGTCGGCGGTGCCGTAAAGTGCCTTGGGCAGCATATTCATGGTCCCGCCGGGCAGCGGCGCGACCAGAGGACCGTCGGGACCCGAACGCGAGGCGATGGTGCCCGCCGTTCCGTCGCCGGCCAGGACGAACAGGACGTCCGGCTTCGAATCGAACGCCGCCTGGACCTGATCGTCGAACTGCCCCGGCTCCAGCGTCACAACCGATGTGTCGCAGGCGTAGCGTTCGAGGATGGCTTTCGCCTCCTCGGCCGCGTTCGGCCCCACGCTGCCCGACAATGGGTTTACCAGCATGGTCACCCGCTTGAGGGCGACATGGCGGGTCAGCACCCCATCGTTCGAATGAGAGTCGGCGGGTGAATCGGGAGCCGGCCCAGGCGCTGTCGCCTGTCGGGTCGCGGGAGGCGGGTTTGCGTTCATGCCGCCCGAACGCCCCGCCCGGGCCGATGTTCCGGGCGGTGCGGTCGAAGCGTGACTATTGCTTCTTCAGCTCTTCCGAGGCCGCCGCGGCGCCCGCCTGGGCCGCGTCCCCGGCCGTGACGGCGGCCGCTTCGGCGGCGTCGCCGGCCTGGTCGGCGACCTTCGGCGCCTCACCCCGCACCGTCGAGACAGCCTTGCTGATCCACCCGTCCATCAGCGCGCCGCCCTCGGCCAGCGACCCCTCCTTGATGCCCAGAACTGCCGTCAGCACGCCGAACAGCGCCAGCAGAGTGACCAGAAAGCCGACCACCGGATTGCCCCGGCGGCGCTTGTTGCGCGCCCACACTGGACTGTGATCGCCGTCATCCGACATGCGAACCGGCTGAGAAAACCGCATCCAAACCCCCGTCTGTCGCCCCCCGCGGGCATGTCGCACCCCCTGTGCGACCTACTGCAAAGCCTGTCACAGGCTCAACAAACAGCATAAGGCGGGAACCGTCACGCTTATCCAGCATTATCATCCCAGGGGCGAACCCAAGGGATGAAGGACATACCCATGAAAAAGGCAATCATCGCGATCGCCGGAGCCGGCTTGCTGGCCTCCGCTTGCGCCAGTGATCCGTACGGCAACGGCTCCAACGAGACCGTTCGACAAGGCGCCATCGGCGCAGGCATCGGCGCCGTCGCCGGCGCCATCATCGGCAACAACGTTGGTGACGGCAGCGCCGGAACCGGAGCCGCCATCGGCGCGGTCGTGGGCGGCGCCGCCGGCGCGATCCGCGGTTCGCAGCAGGACCGCTCCAACCAGCAGCGCTACCGCGACAGCCAGGGCCGGTACTACTATTGCTACGACGGCCGTCAGACCGAATGCTATTGGGAAAACGGTCAGCGTCGGTACTAGGCGCGGCTGGATTTCTTGAGTGATCAGGGCGGTTCGTCATTTGGCGGGCCGCCCTTTCTGCGAGGAGAGCGGGATGAAGGGGCTGATCGTCATTCTGGGGGCGGGGCTGGGGCTGGCCGGCTGCGCCATGACCGGGGCGCCCGAGCGCGGCGACCTGGTGACCGAGCCGCAGGCCTGCGCGCCGCAGCGGTTCGAGGTCTATTTCCGCGACAGCGAAGCCGGTCTGACCGACGCGGCGCGGCAGGCGATCAGCCTGACCGCCACACAGTTGCAGGGCTGCCAGATCCGCAGCGTCAGCGTCATCGGCCTGGCCGACGCGCGCGGCGGCGCGACCGCCAACCTGGCCCTGTCCGAGCGACGCGCCCTGGCCGTCGCCGAGGCGCTGGAAGCGGCCGGCTGGCCCTCGCCCGCCTTCAGCCTTGGCGCCGCAGGGGATTCCGGCTCGGTGACCGCCGACGGCGCCCGCGAGCCGATGCGGCGTCGCACCGAGGTTCTGGTCGACGCCGCGCCCCGCTAGGCGACCGGCCGGGACAGGACGACGCGTGACGCGGACGGGGCGACGCGGCTAAGGTCGTCGCGTGACCCGCCTGTTCAGACTCATCCTCCTGCTCGTCCTGCTGGGCGTCCCGTCGCTGGCGGCGGCGCAGGACGGGCGCGTGCAGCGCACCGAACGGATCGCCGCCGAACTGGTCGCCCTGTCGCAATGGGCCGCGCCCGGCTCGACCGCCATCGTCGCCGTGCGTCAGGACATCGAGCCGGGCTGGCACACCTACTGGCGCAATCCGGGCGATTCCGGCGGGGCGACGACCCTGACCTGGACCCTGCCCGAGGGGGTCGAGGCCGGCGACATCGTCTGGCCCCTGCCCGAGCGGCAGCGCCTGTCGGGCCTGATGAACTACGGCTATTCCGGCGAGGTCTATCTGCCGGTCCCGATCGAGATCCCCGCGGCCGCCATTCCCGGCACGACCCTGGCGCTGTCGGTTCGGGCGCTGTTCCTCGTCTGCAGCGCCGAGATGTGCGTGCCGGACGAACTGACCCTGACGCTCGATCTGCCGGTGCGCGAGGGCGCCGCGCCGCTGAATCCGCGCCATGGAGCCGCGATCCAGTCGATCCTCGAAACCGCGCCGCGCCCCGCCGGGATCGGGGCCCGGATCGCGCTGGACAACGGCGTCCTGACCCTGAGCGCGGCCGGCGGCCCGCTGGCCGGACGCGATCCGGGACCGAGCTATTTCTTCCCGTTCGAGGGCGGGGTCGTCGACCATCCCGCGCCGCAGAGCGGGTCTTGGGGCCCGCAAGGCCTGACGTTGCGCATGCAGGCCGGCGGCGGCCTGCGGGGCGGCGGGCTGCAGGGGCCGGTCGCCGGCGTCCTGTCCACGGCCCACGGCGCCTTCGAGGTGACCGCCGACCCGGGGCCGGTTCTGGGCGGAACCGCCGGTTCGGGCGATCTGGCCCCGGCGGAGGACGGACCGGCGCCGGCCGCCACGGCGGAGAGCCCGGGATGGGCCGGCTTCGTCCAGGCGGCGCTGTTCGCCCTGCTTGGCGGCCTGATCCTGAATCTGATGCCCTGCGTCTTCCCCATTCTGGCGATGAAGGCGGCGGCGCTGACCGCCTCGGCGCACGACCCGGCCCATGCGCGCCGCGACGGCCTCGCCTTCCTCGCCGGCGTGCTGACGACCTTCCTGCTGTTGGCGGGGGTGCTGTTGGCGCTGCGGGCGGCGGGCGAGGCGGTCGGCTGGGGCTTCCAGCTGCAGTCGCCAGCGGTGACGGCGGGCCTCGCCCTGCTGATGCTGGCCGTGGCGCTGAACCTGTCCGGCGTGTTCCATGTCGGCGCGGGCCTGCAGGGCGCCGGTTCGGGGCCGCTGGCGCGTCTGCCAGGCGGCGTCGGCGCCTTCTTCACCGGAGCGCTGGCGGTCGTGGTCGCAGCCCCCTGCACCGCCCCCTTCATGGCCTTCGCCCTCGGCGCGGCCCTGCTGATGCCGTGGCCGATGGCGCTGGCGGTGTTCCTGATGCTGGGCCTCGGACTGGCCCTGCCCTTCGTCGGGGTCAGCCTGACGCCCGGCCTGCTGTCGCGCCTGCCGCGTCCGGGACCCTGGATGGAGCGGCTCAAGGGCCTGCTGGCCTTCCCGATGTACGGAACCGCCCTGTGGCTGGCCTGGGTGTTCAGCCGCCAGAGCGGGGCCGAGGCCCTGGCCCTGCTGTTCGCGGGGGGGCTGACCCTCGCGCTGGGGGCATGGCTGATCGGCGGCGGACAGGCGGAACGGGCGAACGGGCGTCGCGGCGTCCTGCATTGGGTCGCCGGCGCCGCCGCCCTGCTGGCCGCCGTCGCGGCCCTCGTCATGGCGGCGAATGCCCCGGCGATCGAGGCGGGATCCGGCCCGGCCGCGAACACGGGCGCCCTGACCAGCGGTGCCTGGTCGCCGGCCGCGGTCGAGGCGGCCCGGGCGGAGGGTCGCCCTGTGCTGGTCAATTTCACCGCCGACTGGTGCGTGACCTGCAAGATCAACGAGCGGAGTTCGTTGAGCTCGGCGACCGTCGCCGCCGCCATGGAGGCGGCCGACGCCGTCTATCTGGTCGGCGACTGGACCCGGCGCGACGACGCCATCACCGCCGAATTGCAGCGCCACGGCCGCTCCGGCGTTCCGCTGTATCTGCTCTATTCGCCCGGCTCGACCGAGCCGCGCATCCTGCCGCAACTGCTCACCGAGGGCGTCGTCGTCGACGCCCTCAAGGACGTTCGCCCCTGAAGGAGTTCGCCATGAAACGCCTGACCGCCGTCGCCCTTTCCGCCCTCGCGCTCGCCGCCTGCCAGCTGCAGGCCGCCGCCCCCGATACGGCCGAGACCCCCGCCGCGCCCGCCGCCGCCACCGCCGAAGCCGGGGCCGCCCCGGCGGCGGGTCAGGCGGCGCCGGCCTTCACCCTCGTCGACGCCGAGGGGGCGCAGCGCTCTCTGGCCGATTTCCGCGGCAAGACCGTGGTGCTGGAGTGGACCAACGAGGGCTGCCCCTATGTGCAGAAACACTACACCGGGGCGATGCAGGCGCTGCAGCGCGAGGCGGTCGCCGACGGCGTCGTCTGGCTGACCATCATCTCCTCGGCGCCGGGGACCCAGGGCCATGTCGAGGGCGAGGCCGCCCGGCAGTGGAAGGCGCGCACCAATGGCTCGGCGACGCACCTGCTGCTGGACCCGACCGGCCAGGTCGGCAAGCTGTATGACGCCAAGACCACGCCGGACATGCGGGTGATCGATGGCGAGGGCGTGTTGCGGTTCGTCGGCGGCATCGACGACCGCCCGACCAACAAGGTCGAGGATCTGGACGGGGCGAACAATTTCGTCCGCGCGGCGCTGGACGATCTGGAAGCGGGTCGGCCGGTGCGCGCGGCCTTCGCCACGCCGTACGGGTGTTCGGTGAAGTATCCGGAGACGGTCGGGACGTAACCCTTGCCCTTCTCCCCCTGCGGGAGAAGGTGGCAGCCGAAGGCTGACGGATGAGGGGTCGCGACGGCGGGGAGTCGTCGACCGCCGGTGGATCGCCAACCCAGCGGCCAGAGAGACCCCTCATCCGACCTCGCTGCGCTCGGCCACCTTCTCCCGCAAGGGGAGAAGGAAGCAGACTCTACGCCTCCGGCGCGGGCGGGGCCGTGATGACCTCGACGTTGTCGTTCAGCAGATAGGCCAGTTCGTCGAGGGCGACGCGGCGTTCGGCCGGGGTCGGGGCGGTTTCGACGGCGGCGACCTTGACCGGAATGTCTTCCGAGATGCCGCGCAGGATGCATTTCAGGTCGTTGTCGGTTCCGCGTTCCTTGAGGATCAGGTGACCCTGCATGTCGAGCGCGGCGAGATCGGAGGCCTGGGTCTTGAAGCGGCTGAAGGCCGGGCCGGCGAAGAAGCCGGCCTGATCGCCGGCGCCGGCCGCGAGCCAGCCCTGGACCTCGCCATGCAGCGCGCCCGAGCGGGCGACGATGTCGGCGAACAGGGGTTCGGAGGCGACGGACACCGGGGCGTCGGCCGCGACGGTCGGCTGGGCCGCGGACAGGGCCACGTTCGGGTCGGAGAGCAGCAGGGAGACGGCCAGGGCGACGCCGCAGGACATGGCGGACCTCATAATGTTGGACCGAATCACGTTTCGGCGTTGAACCGGCTTACGCCCCACCCGTAAACGAGGGTTTACCCTCCCCCCGCAGAGTTCGCTCATGACCGCCCGAAACCAGGCCCTGGACATGCTTCGCGCCGTGGCGCGCAAGGACGCCGGCGCGCGCATCGTCCACCAGTTCGCGACCGATCCGGGACGCACCGACCGTATGGGGGTCGACGCGGCCGGCCTGTATCTGGACCTGTCGAAACAGAGCTGGACGGCCGAGGGCTTCGAGGCGGCGCTGGATCTCGCCCGCGCCTGCGACCTCGAGGGTCGGCGGGCGGCGCTGTTCGGCGGCGAGGCGGTCAACAACACCGAAGGGCGGGCGGTGCTGCACCCGGCCCTGCGCGCCGCCGACGACGCCGATTTCCGGGCGTTGGGCGAGCCGGTCTCGGCCGAGGTCGCGACGACCCGCGCGGAAATGGGCCAGTTCGCCGTCGATATCGGCTCGGGCGCCGAGACCGGCGGGACCAAACAGCCGTTCACCGCCATCGTCCACATCGGCATCGGCGGCTCGGACCTGGGCCCGCGACTGCTGTGGGACGCGCTGCGGCCGCTGGAGCCGACCATCGACCTGCGCTTCGTCGCCAATATCGATCCGCGCGACATGGGCGAGGCCCTCGCCGGGCTCGATCCCGCGACCACGCTGGTGGTGGTGGTGTCCAAGACCTTCACCACCCAGGAGACCCTGGCCAACGCCGATCTGGCCAAGGCGTGGCTGGCGGAAAGCCTGTCGCCGCGGCGCATGGTGCATCATCTGGTCGGGGTCACGGCGGCGCCGGACAAGGCCGAGGCCTGGGGCTGCGGCCGGACCTTCGGCTTCCGCGACTGGGTCGGCGGCCGCTATTCGCTGTGGTCGGCGGTCAGCCTGTCGGTGGCGGTGGCCCTGGGCTGGGACGTGTTCGAGCGGGTGCTGAACGGGGCCCGCGCCATGGACGAGCATTTCCGCGAGGCCGATCTGGAGAAGAACGCGCCGGTGCTGCTGGCGCTGGCCCAGGTGTTCAATGTCGAGGGTCTGGGCCGTCACGCCCGCACCGTCGCCCCCTACGCCCACGGCCTGCGCCGGCTGCCGGCCTTCCTGCAGCAGCTGGAGATGGAGTCGAACGGCAAGCGGGTGAAGCGCGACGGCACGCCGGTCGACACCGCCACCGGGCCGATCGTGTTCGGCGAGCCGGGCACCAACGGCCAGCACGCCTTCTTCCAGCAGATCCACCAAGGGCCGCAGGTGGTCCCGGCCGAGTTCATCGTCGTGCGCCACACCTCGGAGGCGGCGACGGACGCGCGCGAGGGCGATGCGCCGCTGTGGTCCAACGCCCTGGCCCAGGCCCAGGCCCTGATGGTCGGCAAGACGGAGGCCGAGGCGCGCGCCGAGCTGCGGGCCGCCGGAGCGGACGAGGCCGAGGCCGACCGGCTGGCGCCGCACAAGACCTTCCCCGGCGACCGGCCGTCGACGACGGTGCTGCTGGACGCCCTGACGCCCGAGGCGGTCGGGGCCCTGCTGGCCCTGTACGAGCACAAGACCTTCGTCGAGGGCGTGATCTGGGACATCAACAGCTTCGACCAGTGGGGCGTCGAACTGGGCAAGGTGCTGGCGAAGGCGATCCTGAAGGACGTGCGGGCCGGCGAGCCGTCGGCGGGGCTGGATCCGTCGACGGCGGAGCTGATGAAGCGGCTGATGGTGTAGGGGCGGCCATGAAAAAGGCGGACGCCGTTTCCGGCGCCCGCCTTCCTCGCCCGCGCCCGGCCAGACTCACGCGGCCGGACGAAAGGGAGCTGGTCTACCAGCGGCGCTCGTGGCGGTAATCGCGACGGTCGTAGCGATCATCGCGGCGGTCGCCCTGGCGCAGGCGGCGCAGCTCGCGGCGGTCGTAGCCGTCGCGGCTGTCGATGCCGTGCTCGCGTTCCCAGTGGCCCTGGTTCCGGTAGCACTGGCCGCCGCGGTAATAGTCGCAGTCGTTTCCGCCGCCGCCCGCGCCGGCCCCGAGGGCCGCGCCGGCGACCGCGCCGCCGGCGACGTATTTGCCGTCGCCATTGCCGATCAGGGCCCCGGCGAGGGCGCCGACGACGGCGCCGAGGATCACGCCCTCGGTGCGGTCGCCGCCCTGGTCGCGGTGATCGTAGCGGCTCTGGGCGGCGGCCGGCGAGGCGGCGGCGAGGGTCAGGGCCATGGCGCCGACCATGGCGGTCGAGGCGGTGAATTTCGAAAGCGTCTTCATGGTCGGGTCCCTTTCCGCTGGTCGCGCGATCCGCGCTGGAGAGATCCCTGTATGCGCCTGTCCGTCTGAACAGGGCGGGGGGCGGCGGTTCATCGGCGGTTCATCCGGGGCCGGACGGAGCGGGGAATTGCGGGGCCGCGTCCTTGACGATGGGGCCCGCCGGGCTTACCTCCCGGTCGCGTTAGCACTCGGGTGCGGCGGCTGCCAAAGCCGCTGCCCGGGGCTTCACCGAAACTGATTTTGGGAGACCTTGAATATGGCGTTTCGTCCGCTCGGCGACCGCGTGCTCGTGAAGCGCGTGGAAGAAGAATCCAAGACCAAGGGCGGGATCATCATCCCCGACACCGCCAAGGAAAAGCCGCAGGAAGGCGAAGTGATCTCCGTCGGCCCGGGCCTCCGCGACGAGAGCGGCAAGGTCAACGCCCTGGAGCTGAAGGCCGGCGACCGCATCCTGTTCGGCAAATGGTCGGGCACCGAGGTCAAGCTGGAAGGCGAGGACCTGATCATCATGAAGGAATCGGATGTGCTGGGAGTGCTGAGCTAAGGCTCGGCGCTTCAGGGGCGAGGGTCGAGGGACGAGGGGCGAATGACGCCGCGTCCGGACCGACCCTTCTCGCCCCTCGACCCTAATCCCTCGAACCTATTTTAAGGAGCCGCCTCACATGGCCGCGAAACAAGTACAGTTCTCCACCGAAGCCCGCGAGAAGATGCTGCGGGGCGTCAACGTCCTGGCCAACGCCGTCAAGGTGACGCTCGGCCCGAAAGGCCGCAACGTCATCATCCAGAAGTCCTTCGGCGCCCCGCGCTCGACCAAGGACGGCGTCTCGGTGGCCAAGGAGATCGAGCTGGAAGACGCCTTCGAGAACATGGGCGCCCAGCTGATCCGCGAAGTCGCCTCCAAGACCAATGACAAGGCCGGCGACGGCACCACCACCGCCACCGTCCTGGCCCAGTCGATCGTGCAGGAAGGCCTCAAGTCGGTCGCCGCCGGCATGAACCCGATGGATCTGAAGCGCGGCATCGACAAGGCCGTCGCCGCCGTCATCGCCGACATCAAGGCCTCGTCGAAAAAGGTCAGCGCCAACTCCGAGATCGCCCAGGTCGGCACCATCTCGGCCAATGGCGACACCGAGGTCGGCGAAATGATCGCCAAGGCGATGGAAAAGGTCGGCAACGAAGGCGTCATCACGGTCGAGGAGGCCAAGACCGCCGAGACCGAGCTGGACGTCGTCGAGGGCATGCAGTTCGACCGCGGCTACCTGTCGCCCTACTTCATCACCAACGCCGACAAGATGGAGGCCCAGCTCGAGGAGCCGCTGGTCCTGCTGTTCGAGAAGAAACTCTCCAGCCTGCAGGCCATGCTGCCGATCCTCGAGGCCGTCGTGCAAAGCGGCCGTCCGCTGGTCATCATCGCCGAGGACATCGAGGGCGAGGCCCTGGCCACCCTGGTGGTCAACAAGCTGCGTGGCGGCCTGCGCGTCGCCGCCGTCAAGGCGCCGGGCTTCGGCGACCGCCGCAAGGCCATGCTGGAGGACATCGCCGTCCTGACCGGCGGCCAGGTCATCTCGGAAGACCTCGGCATCAAGCTCGAGAACGTCACCCTCGACATGCTCGGCAAGGCCAAGAAGATCACCATCACCAAGGACGACACCACCATCGTCGACGGCGCCGGTGAGAAGGACGCCATCGAGGCCCGCGTCTCGCAGATCAAGAAGCAGATCGAGGACACCACCTCGGACTACGACAAGGAGAAGCTGCAGGAACGTCTGGCCAAGCTGGCCGGCGGCGTCGCCGTCATCCGCGTCGGCGGCTCGACCGAGGTCGAGGTCAAGGAGAAGAAGGACCGCGTCGACGACGCCCTCAACGCCACCCGCGCGGCGGTCGAGGAAGGCATCGTCCCCGGCGGCGGCATCGCCCTGCTGAAGGCGACCCGCGCCCTCGAAGGCCTGACCGGCGACAACGCCGACCAGACCGCCGGCATCGCCATCATCCGCCGCGCCATCCAGGCCCCGATCCGGCAGATCGTCGAAAACGCCGGCGTCGAAGGCTCGATCGTGGTCGGCAAGGTGCTGGAGAACCCGGGCGCCACCTACGGCTTCAACGCCCAGACCGAAGAGTACGGCGACCTGGTCGCCATGGGCGTGATCGACCCGGCCAAGGTGGTCCGCACCGCCCTGCAGGACGCCGCCTCGGTGGCCGGCATCATGATCACCACCGAAGCCGCGGTGGCCGACGCGCCGAAGAAGGCCTCGGCCGGCGGCGGCGGCGGCGACATGGGCGGCATGGGCGGCGGCATGGGCGGGATGGACTTCTAGTCCTTCTCCAGTCCACGACGTCTTGTCATCCCGGCCTTGAGCCGGGACAGAAGAGGGCGGGTCCGGTGACGGGCCCGCCCTTTTTTTTCGGATGCGTCCGAATTTGACGCACCCAGAGGCTAATCACTTCCGAACTGAAACCCTCCTAGAAACTTGGGGCAGACGATGTTTGAGATCGGCAAGAAATATAGTTTTGAGAGAATCGTCGATGGTCAGACATCGTACTCGTGTTACGAAGTCGCCGAGTGGCAGGCTCCTCTCCTGAAGCTCGTGACGAATGATGGTGGCAGCCTCATCCTCAACACTTCTTCCCAAACCTTTGTCCAAGCTAAGCCGTATGAACCATCGGTTTACGAGACACGCGGGATCTTGTCGGTCTAGATCTAGATTTCTTCTTCGTTCGGACCGCGATGCTTGGCCAAGCCGTCCAATTCGTCGTCGGTGATATAGATAAGTTCATCGGCCGAAATGAGCTCAAACTGCTCGAATGCCGCTACCAAGTCGTCGACGGCTCGGTCGAAATGTCTTGCTGGCCTCTTGGGGCTCGCCCTCATGCGGGCGACCTCGGAGACGACGGCGTCCAATTGTAGCCCAATCTCGAAGATGACAATCATGAGCGACTGACTTTGCGGTTTAGTTTTCTCAATCAATCGATTGAACGCGCGTAGTGCTGACTCGAGCGCCCCAATGTTTGTTAACGCGAGTTCAATGTCATCGGTGTGGTTGAGGCGCTCGATCACGAAGTTCCGGATCGCGAAGACACCTGCATAGAGCGCCCTCTCGTGCTCGCGCTCGTCCTGGCGCGCATTTTCTTGCCTTCGTCTTTCGGCGAGCTCGTTGGCCAAGATCACCAACCCACCGCCCAAAAATGTAGCGAGCACCTGTCCGGCGAGCGGGAGCCAGTCAATTCCCGACTTAGCCATCTCAATGTGAATCGTCATCAAAGCGGGCCTCCTCAAAGAGTATCGCCCGAGTCGGCTTGAGTTGAGATACGTAGCGCGGCGCGCGACAGTGCGTTGTGATCTTCAGAGCTGGAAATCCTGCGACGCGAGACCGGTCTTCGAAGGCAGCGGGCTCAAGGGTTCCATCGTCAGGATTCCGCCGATAGTCTTTCCCCAAGAGAGTTTTTCATCTCATTGAGCTCATTGAGCCGTGCGTACAGTTTTGCGTCCTTCGGAACACTCTTGGCGGCTACAACGGCCATTGCGAAGCCCAGATCCAGACATGCAAAAATGGCGGCGGTGGTCGCAGGATGGTCAGCGCCACGCAGCGCAACGGCCTGTACGAGAACGTCTTCCCCACGGTCCTCGACGTTCAAATGCTGAAAGACGATTTTCACGTTGGGATGTCCGCCCCAGTCGATGGCCTCCTCATAGTGTTCAAGAATCCAGCCACCCGAGCCAACTTCCTCCGCCTCAAGTTTTCGCGCCAAGTCTGAGACGGCAGCCGTGAAGTCCCTGCGACATTGTTTGCGCGAGTCAGCGGATCGCTCTCGGTCGGTCCACACCGCTTCCAGGCGTTCCTCACTCATCATCAGCGCGACGTAACAATGCGCTTCCAGACCAGTTCGCAGGAGGGGGAACACCCCGGTCATCTGTCCGGACAGGGCCACGCGAACGGCCGCGAGCCAGTAGAAGTGCGCGTTCATCGCCAGCAAAAACGGCACCGGGCGAAATGCGCGGTCAACGCCCCACAAGTCCTTGACGAAGAAGGCATGGAATTCATGGAGAGCCGGGATCAGTGGGTGATTGCTCGCCAGAAGTTCTTCGGTGGTTTCGGTCGCTCGTTTGAGGAACGCGTCCAAGGATTCGACGGACTCAATTTTCACGGGGATGGTCCTTTTCGACGAGCATTCCGTTTCTGGGCCTTCTCGAATGAGGTGCGTTCCTCCTCACTGGCGATCACGCCGACTTGGTTGGCGTAGTGGTCTAGGATTGCGCCATAGACCTGCCCATCAACGGTCGGCCGCACCGACAGTAGGGTTCTTGTCAGGCCCGCCAAGCCCAAGGCGACAAACTGGAGCGGGTCAATCATCCCCGAGTTGCTGGCACCGACAAGGTGGATTGCCTCGACGGCCTCGACCGTCCCCAGAAGCTTATTGGGCGGACGTGAGCTCGCATGCGTGTGCTGAGACGCCCACCGATATCGTGGGCGCTCATATGCGAAACCGGCCGCTTCCTCGATGTTCGCGAAGGTGGGCTTCGCCTTCCCTAGAACCCTGCTCGCCCACCCGTAGTCGTGGCGCATCTCAGGCCCCAACTCGGCGCAAATCTCCCCAACCCGTCGCTCCATGAAGTCGAGTTCTTCAGCGGTGAAGCCCTCATCATAGCCAGGGAGGCCCACCACCTTGTTCAGCTCATTCGCCGCCTTAAGTGACGCGCATTCAAAGGACGCGAGATAGCGCAACGCAGTTTCTTGTCCATGTTCCGCGATGAATGACGCGATGACCTTGCATTCATGCAGGCTTCGCCACCGGCTCAATGCCCCATCTGCAAACCCGCCTTTACAAAGGTGCAGGGCTTCACGACCGATAAGTAGAGAGCGAGCGTGAAGGCGAACAACCGCTTCGAAAACAAAATCTTTTTCTTGAACCGCTATGGGCCGATGATGTTGGTTGAAGTTCTCGCCGATCTCTTCCGCCAGTTTGGCGACGGTATCGGCAAGGGCGAACGACTTCTGCCAGCGGCGAAGGTTCCGCCGCTCAAAGGCTGTCTGATCAAGGCGCGCCACTCTGAGCATTTCTGGTTGAGATTGGTCGAGAGCAGAAATGGTGGTCCTGAGAATCTCGGGAATCGAACTCTGGATCACCTCGCGGCCAAGCGCGACTGCCTCTTCGACAGACTTTCCCTTGGCCAGCATTTCTTCCGCAAACTGCCGGATTTGATCGTCCAGGGTTGAGATCACGACCGCCTCCTAAGGTGCAAATTCTCGAACGCTACCCGGCATTCATCAACACGGCGGCGAGTCCCGTTAGGGCCCCTATGAGGCCGGTAGCCCATCCTCCCCAGGCTAGAAGCAGAGATGATCGTTCTGAAGCCTCCTTTCTCAGGCTCGCGCGAAGTTCGATGATTCCACGCCGCGTGAGATACCGTCGTCCGGTTTGGTGGCCCTTTTCCCAAAACTCCTCGCCATCGGGAGGTACCGCCACAATCACCCGTTCCGCACGGTTCAGAAGACGCTGGCTGACGAGATAGTCGATCTCTTCATCCAGCAGAGAGACCTCGAACCACTCCGACTGCTCTGCCTCTTGGACGGCGTCCCAATCGCGGCGTGCGCGCGCTTCTTTGGCCGGCTCTCGATAGTGGCGAACCGTCTTGGCCCTGTCTCTCTGAAGTGCATCGAGGCGGAAGCGGTAAGCGATCTCACCAAGCATACATCTCTCCCTAACGAGGCCGAGTACCCGACTCTGTGCCGCTAGCTGGGGCGCTCATCACGAGCATCTGGACCGCCGACAGCGGATTTCAACGCCACCGCGGGCAATACGGTAACGCTGATCGAACCGTCCATTCTCTCGGCGATAGCGAACGGCGAGTTTGGGTCGATCTCGCCGACATAGACCTCTTCCTTTGGCGTGATGAGCCATAGGCGTCTGTTGGTCATAGCTACGACCGTTTGCCCTTTCTCCCACCCAAAGGCAGCCCAGCGTCGCAGTTGCCCGTGCATGGGATCGCGCTGCCAAGCGAGCGGATAGCCAGGGTCACAGCGCGCGATAACTCTCTTGCCGTCGCTATCGATGTCCAGAACCACTTTGCTCCGGTCCGGCCGAACGGAATCTGGGATGTCTGCGTTCACGAGCCAACCGCACCGGAACGCCTGACAAGACGGAGGATGGGTCCCGTACAGCTCGCATCCTCGCCCGGGCGTACAGTGTTTGCACCAAACGCCCTGCGGTTTCGCCAGTTCGTCAATCGCCATGACCTTGCAACACAGCGTGCAAGAACCACAGGATCGGGCCTGCGCGAGAGATCCGTCAGTGGCTACAGAATCGACCATAGCCAAGTGAGGCACGTCTGGTGCGGCGGGGAAAGGCCCGCGATCTAAAGGCCTGCTGGGTCCCGGCCTTCACTGGGATGAGTCGAGAGGGCGTAGCGCCACCCGCCCCGGCGCGCCTCAAGGACGCTGCGCGCCGCTCGGGCGGCAGGCCGGGACGGCCTGTCCTTGACCCGCACCGGCGCGGGCGACCGGGGCTGGGCAGGCCGGGCGCGCGGGGCGCGCCGGCCTTGGGGGGAGCGGGGTGCAGGTTGGGGGGCGGCGGGGCGGCGGAGGGAGGGCCCCCCCCACGCCCCCCCGCCCCCC
>JAXHTU010000100.1:0-1842 GCA_034189955.1 Pseudomonadota bacterium
GTCTGGCGGAGACGGAGGGATTCGAACCCTCGGTACCCCTTACAGGGTACGACGATTTAGCAAACCGTTGCCTTCAGCCACTCGGCCACGTCTCCGGCAGGCGGCGTGGATAGCGGAGCGCGCGGGCGGGCGCAACGGCCTTTGGGCAGGCCACCGTTAACGCGACAGTGAGAGGGGCCGTGCAAGGTGGCGGCCACCCCGCCGAGCGAGCCCCGATTGACCGACGCCGCCAGCCGCCTTTCGTTCGACGCCGACCCGGCCGCGGCCGGCGGCCTCGACGCGTCCGGGCTGCGGGCGCTGGCCGGTTCGGTCAGGCTCGACGCGGCCGGCGCGGCGAAGTCCGGCGGCGCGGCCCGGCGCGGGCCGTTCCGGCCCGAGGTCTGGCTGAACGCGCGGCAGCGGCACGCCTCGCGGCTGGCGGCGCACTATTTCCGGGCCTTCGACGTGCTGGCGGTCGTGGCGGTGACCCTGCTGTGCGCCCGGGCCGCGACGCCCGGACCGTTGCTGCACGCCGAGGTCTCGCGCCTGGCGCCATTCGCCGTCGGCGCGTTGACGGTGCTGGGTCTGATGCGGTCGCTGGGCCGCTACCGTTTCGCGCGGGGGCAGAGGCCCCGCCTGCATCTGGCCTCGGTGGCCGGGATCGTGATGGCGGGGGCGGCGGCGGCGATGCTGTCGGGCTGGTCGCTGCAAGGCGGCGAGGCCCAGTGGTCGGCCTGGCTGGTGTGGAGCGGGCTGGTGCTGATCAGCCTGTACGCCCTGCACATGGGCTGGAGCGACATGGTCGGGCGCTGGCGCGCGTCGGGGGCGCTGACGCCGAACATCGTGCTGGTCGGGGCGACGCGGCGGGCCGAAAGCCTGATCCGCGAGGCGCTGAAGCGGCGCGACCTGAATGTGCTGGGGATATTCGACGACCGGCTGGCGCGTTCGCCCGAGGCGATCGAGGGGGTGCCGGTGCTGGGCACAGCCGACGATCTGCTGAGCCACAAGATGACGCCCTATGTCGACCGGGTGGTGCTGGCCATCGATCCAAAGGCCGAGGCGCGGGTGCGCGAGCTGACGGCGCGGCTGCGGACCCTGCCAAACGAGGTGACCCTGCTGGTCGAGCCCAACGGCGCGGCCGAGACCCGCTCGGCGCTGGACCGGCTGGCGGCGGCGCCGCTGGCCGATGTGCAGGGGCCGGTGGACCATGACCGCCGCGCCTTCAACAAGCGACTGCAGGATCTGGTGGTGGGGCTGATCGCCCTGGTGCTGCTGGCCCCGGCGATGGCCCTGGTCGCCTTGGCGATCCGGCTGGACAGTCCCGGGCCGATCTTCTTCCGCCAGCGCCGCCACGGCTTCAACCACGAGGAGATCGTGGTGTGGAAATTCCGCTCGATGCGGCAGGAGACCGCCGATGCGACGGCCAGCCGGCAGGTGACGCACGACGACGACCGGGTGACGCGGGTGGGCCGCTTCATCCGCAAGACCAGCCTCGACGAACTGCCGCAGCTGCTGAACGTGATCACCGGCGAGATGTCGCTGGTCGGGCCGCGGCCGCACGCCATCGGCATGAAGACCGGCCATGTCGAGAGCGCGCGGCTGGTGGCGGAATACGCCCATCGCCACCGCATCAAGCCCGGCATGACCGGTTGGGCCGCGGTCAACGGCTCGCGCGGGCCGCTGCATACGGCGCAGGACGTGCGGGCGCGGGTGCGGCTGGACATCGACTATGTCGAGCGCCAGTCGCTGTGGCTGGACCTGTGGATCATGGCCGTCACCGTGCCGGTGCTGCTGGGCGACCGGTCGGCGGTTCGCTGAGATGTTCTGGCGCGGCGTCTGGGGCTATCTGCCCGCCAATATCGT
>JAXHTU010000100.1:1942-11468 GCA_034189955.1 Pseudomonadota bacterium
GACGAGGCGGCGGTGGGCGCCTATCACGCCGGCTATTCGATCGCCAACCGGACGCTGGACGTGCTGTTCCTGTGGCTGGGCTCGGCCGGGCAGCCGGCGCTGATCATGGCGCTGGAGCGCGGCGGGCCGGGGCGATTGCAGGCGGCGGCGCGGGAGCAGCTGTCGACCTTCCTGCTGATCGGCCTGCCGGCGGCGGCGGGGGTGGCGCTGGTGGCGCGCCCCCTGGCCGAGGTGCTGATTGGCGAGGAGCTGCGCGTCGCGGCGGCGAGCATCACGCCGTGGATCGCCCTGTCGGCCCTGCTGTACGGGCTGACCGCCTATTATTTCGGCCAGGCCTTCACGCTGGGCAAGAAGACGAAACTGCTGCTGGTGGCCATGGCCATTCCGGCGGGGCTGAATGTGGGGCTGAACCTGATCCTGGTGCCGCGTTACGGCCTGATGGGGGCGGCCTGGGCGACGGCGGCGAGCTTCGCCCTGGGGCTGCTGGCGACGCAGGCGATCGGGCGGCGGGTGCTGCCGCTGCCGATCCCGTGGGACAGTCTGGTGCGCTGCGGCGTGGCCACGGGGGCGATGGCGCTGGTGGTGGCGCGGCTGCCGGCGATCGGCGGCTTCGCCGAGCTGATGCTGGACGCGTTCGTCGGCGGGATCGTCTACGCCGTCGCGGCCCTGACGCTGAACGCGGCGGGGGTGCGGGACGTGGCGATGCGGCTGCTGACGCGGGCGCGCGAGCGGAGGGCGGCGGCATGACGACGGCGCGGGCGAAGATCATCGACAACGCCGCCTGGAGGGGGGCGAAGCCGGCCCTGTCGGTGCTGACGCCCTTCCTGCGCGACGACCCGGAGGCGCTGCTGGCCCTGCTGGACGCGGAGGCGGGGTCGGTCGACGGGGCGGTCGAGGTGGTCGTGCTGGACGACGGCACCGGCGATGCGGCGCTGACGGCGCGGCTGACGGCGCGGATCAGGGCCATGGCCCTGCCCGCCCGGCTGATCACCCTGCCGGCCAACGAGGGGCGGTCGATCGGGCGCAACCGGCTGGCGGCGACGGCGCGCGGGGGCAGTCTGCTGTTCCTCGACAGCGACATGCGGCCCGACCATCGGCGCTTCCTGCGCGACTGGGCCGAACTGGTGGCGAAGGAGGATCCGGCGGTGGCCTTCGGCGGCTTCTCGCTGTTGCAGGCGCCGACCGACGCCCGGTTCGCGGTGCATCGGGCCATGGCGGCGAAGTCGGAGTGCGTCCCGTATACGGAACGGGCGAAGCAGCCGGAGAAATACGTCTACACCTCCAACCTGCTGGTGCGGCGCGACGTGTTCGAGGCCGAGGCCTTCGACCCCGGCTTCACCGGCTGGGGCTGGGAGGATGTGGAGTGGGCGATGCGGGTGTCGCGGCGGTTCCGGGTGGTCCATCTCGACAATGCGGCGACGCATATGGGGCTGGATACGGTGGCGTCTCTGGCGGGCAAGTACGAGCAGTCGGCGCCGAATTTCGGCCGGATGGTGCAGCGGCATCCGGAGATCGTCGCGGCCTATCCCAGCTACAGGGCGGCGAAGCTGCTGAAGCGGCTGCCGGGCCTGCCGTGGCTGCGCGGCCGGATGCGCGGGGCGGCCGAGGTGGCGTGGCTGCCGGTGGCGGCGCGGGCCTTCTCGCTGCGCCTGTATCGCGCGGCCCTGTATGCGGACGCCGTGTGATGGCGGAGGTCGCGATCATCGTCCCGACCCTGCGGCGCCCGGAGAGTCTGGAGCGGGCCCTGCGCTCGCTGTTCGGCCAGACCGGGGTCGCGGAGCGGGTGTCGGAGATCGTCGTCGTCGACAATGATCCGTCGGGATCAGCGCACGGCGGGGTCGAGGCGCTGCGGACGCTGTCGCCGTGGGCGCTGATCTATGTGCATGCGCCCCGCCCGGGCGTGGCCACGGCGCGCAACGCCGGGCTGGCGGCGACCACGGCGCCGCTGATCGCCTTTCTCGACGACGACGAGGCCGCTTCGACCGGCTGGCTGGCGGCCCTGCTGGAGGCGCATGAGGTTACGGGCGCCGATGCCGTGTTCGGGCCGATCACCGGTCGGACGCCGGACGCGAAGCCGTGGCTGAAGCCGTGGCTGGAGCGGTTTTTCGGCCGCGAGGGGCCGGAGCGCACGGGGCTGATCGAGACGCCGTTCGGCTGCGGCAACTCGCTGATGACGCGCGCCACCGCCCTGCCCGGCCCGGCGCCGTTCGACAGCGCCGCCGATCAGGCGGGCGGCGAGGACGACGCCCTGTTCGCGGCGCTGAAGGCGCGCGGCGGCCGCTTCGGCTGGGCCGCCGACGCCCGGGTCGAGGAGTTCGCCCCGGCCCACCGGGCGACGCTGGCCTACGCCCTCGCCCGGGCCTTCGCCTATGGCCAGGGACCGAGCCAGACGGCGGCGGCGGCGCGCGACTGGCCCGCCGTGCTGCGCTGGATGGTGATCGGGGCGGGACAGACGGTGGTGTGGGGGACGGCGGCGGCGGCGCTGACCGTGATCGGGAGCCCGAGGCGGGCGGAGTTCTACGACCGGACGGCGCGAGGCGTCGGCAAGCTGTTCTGGATCAAAGGGTTCGAGCCACATTTCTACGGCACGCGCGAACTGGCGCGGCTGGACGCGGCGAAGGTTTAGGTCGTGCGCTCATAAATGAGGTCGGGCGACCTGCCAAACACCAGACGCTCCGAACCGCCACAACGGGTTGGAATCAGCCGTCGATCTGGACGAGTGAGGTTCCAGATTCAGGCCCGGTTTGGGCCGCGCACCGGGAACTCTCGCAACTGCCTACGCAGTTCTGCTGCAGCCTTGGCAAGCGGAGGACCAACGCGAAGATTGAAGCCGTGCTCAGTCCAGTCGTCACCTCTCTTGGCCCAAGGAGGCGCAGCCTCCAACGCGAAGCTGACACGTAGTGTCTGCGGGTCGACAAGGTGAAATTGAAGAAGTGGCTCCGTAAAATCGCAATATGGAACTTCTGCCGTTCCCTGCGCGCAAGCGTCCAGCCAATCAGCCAGACGTTCAGCCTCAACTGTCGTTAAGCAGGGATCTCGAAAACGCCATTCACGCCCGGTCAGGCTCACTGCCCCGTCGATGATCAGCCAGTTTGAATCCCATTCATCGTCGACGTTGTCTGGAAACTGATAGCCCACGAGCCTCAGCCGCAGCGAGGATTCACCGCTGGCAAGAATCATCTGCCCCACGACGTTGCCGTCATCTCCACGAGCTTCGGCTGCGCCAAAGAGCGCTACGCCCAGGCCCAACGTCATAGCCCTACGATCAAGCTTCATACCGCCAGTAAGACCGAACGTCGTCGTTTGCCAAGAGTCCGCAACGGGCCGGGCGCGGTCTTGGCCATCTGCGCTGGAAGTGGACGTCCGGCGTCACGCCTGAGAGCGGACGTATGGGGCGGCAGCTAAGGGTGGAAAGCGGGCATAACCCAGCGTCTCAGTCGATGATGGACGTCGGCGCAATCAAGGGGACAACGAAGGCTCCGCCACAGCGGTTAAACGGCTCGGGGTCCTCACTGAACAGGACGAGCCGGTCGCCCTCGATCAAGAAGGCGAAGTAGTCGAACACCCCGGGGACGCTGGCGTAGCCGCACACCACGCCGTTCTCTGCTACTTCGGATCGGACGACGACCTCGTCGCCATAGTGGGTGATAAGGACGGCGCGAGAGGTCGAGATCGGGTCAACCTCGGCCTTCTCGCACCCTTGGATCGCGAGGGCGGAGGCGAACGCCGCGAGCAGACGGATGATCCTCATTGGTTTCGACACCCCGTGGGACCTCACCCTGGCCCTGCGCTCGAACGTCCGCAATGGGTCGTCAGCGGACCCGCGTCATCGGCGATTTGCGCACCGCCCTACCCCGTCAGCCGCTTCAGGAACGCCGGCGGCTGGTAGGTCGAGCGGTTGACCACGACGCCGGCGATCTTGCCGCCGGCGGCCTCGATCTCGTCGCGCAGGATCAGGGGGTCGGCGGCCGAAGCGCCTTCGGCCGCCACGACCATGACGGTGGCGTCGACGAAGGGCGCGAGGGTGATCGCCATGGAATTGCGGTCGGCGGCCGGGCTGTCGATCACCACCGTGTCGGCGTGTTTGCGCAGGGCGTCCCAGTAGCGGGGGTCGGCCAAGGCCTCGGCGCGCTGGCCCGAGCGCAGGTGTTCGGTGGCGAAGCGCGTCACCCACAACCGCCCGCCGAGGCAGGGCCGCGCCGTCAGGAGGCGGGCCGGATGCACCGGCTTGCCGGCGCGATCGGCGATGCGCGGCGTCACGGCGAAGAAGATGGAGCCGTCGGGGGTGGCCATGGCGGGCTTGCCGAGGGCGCCGAAGCGGTCGGGCTCGGCCCCGACCGCCTCCAGCTGGCCCTGCTGCGCCAGGTCGGCGTCGATCAGCCAGACCGGACGGCGGGCGCGGACGGCGGCGAGACGGGCGTATTCGCGCGCCACGGTGGAGACGCCCTCGCCGGAATTGGCGGCCGCGAACTGGATCACGCGTCCACGGTGTCCGGGCGCCGGCCCCAGCGCCGCCCAGAGGGCGGCCATTTCGGTTGTCAGGTCGACCATCGAATCGCTACGCGCCCGGCTACAGGTTCCTACGCTACCATGAGGGGAGCAGCGGCGCGCCTCATCGCGCCTTCATCGGCGCGACGGCGAGGACGGGCATTTCCAGCGTCCGCCCGGCCGAGGCCGGGGTGGTGTAGCCGCGGCGGGTGAAGATCCGCAGCAGGCCGACGCACAGGGCGGTGAAGCCGGCGAACAGGAAGACGGCGGCGAGCAACGGCGCCTTGAGGCTGGAGCCGCGCGTCGGGGCCTCGGCCCGCTCGATCACCGTGACATTGTCGGCGCCGGCGGCGACCAGGGCGCTGTCGGCGCGGGCCTGGACCTCGCGCTGCTGGAACTCGCGGATGTTGGCGGTCAGGACCTCGCGGTTGCCGGCGAGGTTGGCGTTGGTCGATTCCAGCCGGGTCAGGTCGGCGAGGCGCGAGCGCAGCTGGGCGAGCTGTCGCTCGGCCACGGCCAGTCGCGCGGCGAGGCCGTCGCGGTCGGCGGCGGCGGTGATGCGGGCCGTCTCGATGGCGGTGAAGATGGTGCTGGGTCCGGTGCGGACCTCCTTGGCGCCGACGGTCGAGCCGGTGGCGACGTAGGCCTGGAGGTCCGAGATCTGCTGTTCGATGTCGCGCACCGGCTGGGCGTCGGGCGTGTAGCGCGACAGCAGGGCCTCGCGCTGGGTGCGCAGCTCCAGAATCTGGTTCTGGGCCGAGACGTTGAGATCCTGCTGCAGCACCACCTCCGCCGGCTGTTGCGCCAGCTGGGCCTCGAAGGTGTTGAGGCGCTGGGTCGCCTGGTTCAGCTGGGCGCGCAGCGACAGGGCCTCGGCCTGGGTGGCCTGGTAGCTGGCCGCCAGCGAGGCCTTGGCGGTGGCGAAGTCGCCGATGTTGTTGGAGGTCATGAAGGCGTCGTAGGCGGCGTCGGCCCGGGCGAGGTCGGTCTCGAAGGCCTCGCGCTGGGCGGCGATGGCCGGGGTGGTGCGGTCGCGGAAGACGGCGCGGCGCTGGACCAGATACTGGTCGACGATGGCGTTCAATATGGTGGCGGCGCGCGCGGGGTCGTCGGCGGCGTAGGAGGCGGTGATGATGGCGCTGCCGGCGGTGACGCCGACGCCGAGGCCGCTGTCGAGCGCCTTGAGCGCGGCGGACGCCTTTTCCGCCGGCGTGCCCGAGGCGCCCGGGCCGAGGATGGCGTCGGCGCCGAGGGCCTGGACCGTCTTCTGCTTGACCGCGAGGCTGCCGAGAATCTGGGCCTCGGACTGGGCCACGGCGTCGGCCTCGAGCGGCTGGCCCCGTTCGCTGGTCCCGACGCGCGGCTGGTAGACATATTCCTGACCGACGCCGGCGTAGACGCTGGCGGTGGCGGTGTAGGATTTCTTCAGCGTCAGGACCGCCGCCGTGCCGATGGCGAAGATCAGCAGGAAGATGACGACCATCAACAGCAGTTCGCGGAACAGCAGGCCGACGACGTCGAGGAAGCCGTAGCGCGGGCGAACTGTCGTGTAGGCCGTCGTACGCATGCAGGGACTGATTCCATTGACCGGGCGGGCGAGGACCAGCCTTGGGCCAGCGGCGTTAACCCATGGTTACCCATAAGCGGCGACCTTGCCGTCAGACGCCGCTTCCCGGGAATCACGCCGCCATGCCGATCGACCGCCGCCTGCTGCTTCTGGGCCTCGCCGGCGCCGTGGCGGGCTGCGCCGGAGGCGACCCCGGCGGGCGAGCAGCCGGGCCGGACGGCCTGGGCGGCGAACGGGTCCGCGAGGTCGGGCGTTCCTCCTTCCCCGAGATCGGTTTCGCCGACTGGACCGAGGCGGAGCCGGAGTATGTGCTGTACCCCGGCGACGAGATCGAGATCGCCACGCCGACAGCGACCGAACTGACCCGCACCCAGCGAATCGGCCCGGACGGGCGGATCTCGCTGCCGCTGGTCGGCCAGATCATGGCCGCGGACCGCACCATCGCCGAGGTCGAGGCCGACGCGGCCGCGGCCTTCGCCAGCCAGCTGCGCCGGCCGATCGTCGAGATCACCCTGAAGACGGCGGGGCCGATCCGGGTCTGGGTCGGCGGCGAGGTCCGCACGCCGGGGATGATCGAGATGAACGGCGATCTGGACGCCTATCAGGCGGTGATCCAGGCCGGCGACTTCCTGCCGACCGCGCGGGCGCAGGAGGTGGCGCTGATCCGGCGCGGTCCGGGCGGGGTGCGGATGATGCGGGCGGTCGACCTGCGGCCGCGGCGCGGCGAGGTGGTGGCCCTGAGACGCGGCGACATCATCTTCGTGCCGCGCTCGACGCTGGGCGAGGTGGCCAATTTCGTCTCGCTGTTCCGCAACGCCCTGCCGATCGGATTCAGCTATGCGATCGGCGGGCAGTATCAGCAGTTTTGAGTGGGCGGCCGGCGCCGAGGCGCGGTCCTGGTGATTAGCGATTAGTGACTAGTGACTAGTGATTGCGCCGCTGAAGCTGGCGCAGGCACGACAATCCGACGGCAAGTCGTTCCACTAACCCCCAACCACCGCCTCACGCCGCCAGCTTGACCACGCCGGCGTCGATCCAGCGGCGGGCCGCCTTCTGGGCCTCGGCGATCTCGTCCTGTTCCATTTCCTGGCTCATCTCGCGGCGATAGACGCGCGCTTCGATGCTGCCTTTCATGGCCGCCAGGTTGAAGATCATATGGGCCGAGACGCGGTCCATCGGGCAACCGCCCTGGCCGCTCGAATACATCATGCCCAGACGGAACAGGTCGTCCCCGCTCATGTCCGCGCTCGGCAGGGGCAGGCCCTGCTCTTCATTGGTCGTGGGCGCTGTTTCTTGCGCGATCATCACCGTATCTCCCGAACCGGCGCCTTTCTGGCCCCGCCCTGTGACACGGATGAAATACCCGCGGTTTGAAGTTAAAGTTAACAGCGCCGGGGTCGAAGCGGCCTTTTCAGCGAAGCGGGTGCAAATGTCATCCGCCGTAAAGACCTGTGAAATCTATTGGAAATCTTCCGGTCATTACCCCTAACGAAGGATCACCGTCAGACTTACAAGAGGTTACCGCGCCCGTTGCCCGAACAGCACCTTGCGCGCGTCTTCGGCCGCCTTGCCCGGGGCCGCGAGGCTGCGGCGCAGCTCGTCGCCGAGCGCGCGGCCCGCGACCACGGCCGGTCGCTGGCCGACACGGTCCATCCACGCCGCGAGATTGGCGAAGTCGTCCAGCGACTGGCCCTGAAGCGGCGGCAGGATCCACGGCCAGATGGCCATGTCGGCGATCGAATAATCGCCGGCGACGAAGTCACGATCCGAGAGTCGCCGGTCAAGGACGCCATAGAGCCGGTGGGTCTCGTCGGTGTAGCGGCGCACGCCATAGGCGATCTGGCGCTGGTCCCGGATCATGGCCGGGGCGTACTGTCGGAAATGATGGGTCTGGCCGGCCATCGGCCCGAGGCCGCCGACCTGCCAGAACAGCCATTGGTCGACCTCGGCCTTGCCGCGCGGGTCCTGGGGATAGAAGCGGCCGGCCTTGACGCCGAGGTATTGCAGGATGGCCCCGGACTCGAAGATGGCCAACGGCTGGCCGTCGGGCCCCTCCGGATCGACGATGGCGGGCATGCGGCCGTTGGGACTGATCGCCTGGAAGGCCGGGGCGAACTGTTCGCCGGCGCCGATGTTCACCGGCTTCAGCTCGTAGGGGAGACCCATCTCCTCGAGGGCGATGGAGATCTTCCAGCCGTTGGGCGTGGGCCAGTACCAGAGTTCGATGGGTCGGGTCACGGGAAGCGCTCCTGCCAGGGAAGGGCTGCAGGTGGGCGCCGCGTCGCGCCCGCGCAACGCCGATGGCGAACCTGACAGAGGCGTTCAGGCGCAGTTCATGGGCGTCGGCCGAGCGTGGGACCATGATTAACGGGCCGGTAGCACTTTCCGTCCCGACCAGTGATGGAGAAAGACATGAACCGCTTGACCAGGGCCGCGATCATCGGCCTGGCGTTGGCGACCACCGCCCCCCTCGCCGCGGAGGCCCAGAGCCGCGGCGACCGCCATGAACGCCGGGACGATCGCCGCGATTATCGACAGGACCGGCGCGAGGACCGGCGCGATTTCCGCCAGGAACGGCGGAGCGATCGCCGCGACTGGCGTCAGGGCGACTATGACAGCCGCCGCGACTACCGCCAGGACCGCCGCGGAGACCGGCGCGATTTCCGCGAGGAGCGGCGCGACGATCGCCGCGACTTCCGCCAGGATCGTCGCTGGGATCGCAACAACCGCGACTGGTGGCGCGGCCGCAACGACTTCCGCGACTATCGCGGCGCCCGAAGCGGATACTGGTATGCACCGAGCTACGGCTATTATCGGGTCGAGCCGCGCTATTACGGCTACCGCTGGCAAAGGGGCTCCTATCTGCCGCGGTCCTACCGCAGCTATTATGTGCGGGACCCGCACGTGTACGGACTGCGCCCGGCGCCGCGCGGGTACCGCTATGTTCACGCCGGCAACGACATCGTGCTGATCGCCGTCGCCACGGGCCTGATCGCCAGCGTGCTGAGCGGCGTTTTCTAGGCCCGCCATCGATGTTCAGGAACGCCCCGCTGCACTTCGTCGGCGGGGCGTTCTTCTGACTTTTCGGCGGGCCCGCTTGTTCAGTGACGGTTCATCGGACAAGCGCAACGGTAAAGACAAGCCGCCGGACAGGGGCGTGCAGGAAGAAGCGAGAATGAAACGTTCCTTGATGGTGGCCGCCGCGATCGCGGCCTTCCTCGTCCCCGCCGCCACGCCGCTCGGCGTCCACGCCCAGGAACTATCCGCCGTGGCCCAGGACCAGGAGGCGCCCCGGGCGCGTGATCGCGGCGAGATTCGAGAACGGGCCCGGGCGCGGCGCGAGGCCGACGGTCCGGCCCGACCGGCCCAGCCGCGGGCGGAAAGGCCCGCCCGCCCGGACCGGACTGAACGACCGGACCGACCTGACCGGCCCATTCGCCCGGCTCCCGCGGAGCCGGAGCGGCTGATCCT
>JAXHTU010000101.1:0-10864 GCA_034189955.1 Pseudomonadota bacterium
GGGGAGCAACCCGTCCCGCAGGATGGTCCAGTTCCGCCGCGCGTCTTCCGAAAAAGCGCGCGGCGTCCCGCAACGATCACACCCGCCGCACGCGGTTGGCCCTGGCGCCAGACGCCCTCCCCCGCGACGGGATGAAGCGCATTGTACGGGAGGCCGGCCCTAGGACAGACAAAACGGATCGAGAAAAGGTTAGTTCGTTGATTATGCGCGAGAATATTTTGATAACCAGACTATAGATTCGCGAATTGTAAGCACAGCGTCACGACGGCTTCCCTCTCCCGTTGGGAGAGGGCTTGAGCGCCCGGGAGCGAAGCGATCGGTTGCGCGAAAGGGTGTGGGTCGGGTGTCGGGGTCGGCGAAGCCGTGTCGCCGACGGGAGCGGCGCCTCAACGCCGCGGCCGTCCGGCCGCGGCGAGACGCTTCGGCCCGGTGGCGGTCCACACCAGCACGGCGGTCGACAGCAGGATGGTCCCGACCAGTCCGCCGATGGCCAGCAGACCGGTCGGCGTCACCCTGACCTTCAGGGTCATGGCGGCGGAGCCGGCCTTGAGCGCGAGCCGGGCGGTCTGGGGTTCGGACAGGGGGGCGGGGGCGTCGGGCATGGGCGGTGAACGCCGGGGCGGGGGATCGGTTCGCGAGGGCGGCAGGGGGTCAGTCCGGCGCTTCGGGCGGGGTCCAGTCGGGGTCGTTTTCAGGGAACCAGTCGGCGGCGAGGTCGCGCCAGTCGGGGTTGGCGTCCTCGATCAGCTTGAGCTTCCAGTCGCGCTTCCATTTCTTGAGCCGCTTCTCGCGCCGGATGGCCTCGACCACCCAGGCATGACGCTCGAACCAGAGCAGGCGGGTGCAGTCGTGGTCGGCGGTGAAGCCGGGGAAGGCGTGGGTCCTGTGCCGCCACACCCGGGCGAAGAGGTTGGCCGTCATGCCGACGTAGAGCGTCCCGTTCCGTCCGCTGCCCATGATGTAGGTAGCGATGAAGGTGCGATGCGTGCCCATGGGGGCAGGCTATGCCGGGCGGGGACGGGCGTCGACGATCTGCACCCGGAGCGGGGTTGCGGCTGTGGGTTCGCGCTGCGGTTCGCTTCCTTTCGCGAGGGCGCGCGCAGCGATCCCTCCCTTCCTTTCGTCATCCTCCGGCGAGCGCAGCGAGACCGGGGGACCCAGCGGCGCCGCGAAGCGGCGAAACACAGGCGGCAGGCGTTTTGTCCTCGCCAGACGTGGCGTCCACGCCCGCGCTCCCGACAGTTTCGCGCTCGCGCGCGCCGCTGGGTCCCCCGGTCTGCGCCGCTTCGCGGCTTGCCGGAGGATGACGAAAGGGATGGGTTGGGCCGGCGGACGCGGCGACGCCGCCCCCGGACGGTCGACCCTCACCCTTTCGCGCCAGGACGACGGCTGCGCCGCCGTGCGCTCAAGCCCTCTCCCAATGGGAGAGGGGAGGTGAGCTGCGGCGCAGTTTTGCGAGGGACCTCTGCGTTGCACGGTGATCCGTGCGAAGCCGTACGCCCCTAGCTTGTTGGTCCATCGGATCGAGCATCGTCTGGCGCTATGCGATCGACTGGGGCGACAGGCATGCCCTCCATCACGTCCGCCACCTCTGCAAGGAGAGTTGCGGCCTTCCGTATGTCCGAGATGATTCCCTTCTTGGAATCGTCCCTCGGAGGCAATTCCTCGGAAAAGAATTGAGTGGAATTGCCTAGTGACTTAACCAGCTTAATGTCTTTATGAAGATAATTCACTAAGCTTTTTGTTAGGAACGCAATATCGTTATATGTAAACTGCCGGTCTATATCTTCTGCATTGTCGATTTCTACTATCAGTCGACGAACGACGCTTACCACCATCGTCGAACCGTCGTTCGACTGGTTGGCGAAGAGGAAGCGTTGACCGTTGGTAGATACGATGTTCGAGACAGGTCCTCCAGCACCGAAATCGTGTTGGGCGTCACTCATGCTTTTTTCCTGAACTGGTCGAGTGAAACAATTTTCGGGCCTTCATCATCCTTGATGATCCGATCCTCTTGAAGGGGTGCGGTAACTTGACTCGAATGTCCGGCGGACTGCTCTAGATCTGCCCGCATAAATGATGGGGTAACCCAGCCGTCTTCAACGATCTTTGAGTTTCCGGGAGAATTTCTAGGACTTTTTGGGTTCAGGCGGAGATATATGCTCTGATGGTTAGCTGGATCGTAGTCTGCAAAGCCGTTTGTCTGCGGATAGAATCCCATCTTCCGGCCAGTCGGGGAGGCTCGATGTCTTCTACGCTTTATATACGAGAGTCTCTCTCGCACATATTCTGTCGCCGAGGCGACAATGTAGACAATAACTATCAGAACAAGAGCAAACTTGATCATGCAGATAGCTCCTGCTGATCAAGATAGGATATAACAGACCAAGACAATAGATAGATCACAATGAGAGACTTAAGAATAATCGAAGGCGGTATTGGGGTGCTAGATGCAGGGGTGTTGCTGGAAGCAAACGCAGATATTTCTGGATAAATTAGCAACGCAATCGCGGCCGCCACCCCAATAAAAGACCCGATAGTCTTAAGCGTAAAAACGCCACCCAAGCCCCGTCTAATATGGTTTGTGAACAATACCATCGCAACAATTGATGCCAGCGTTGCGAAGGCATTCCAGAAGCCGAAAGAGGGGCCCATTTGAAGCTCAGGCACTTGGGATATCATCACGCCGCACAGCGCTCCGAAGAACCCCAGGGTCTGCTTTTCGGTCGATATTCGCTCCACGCGCCCAGCCAAAATTTGTCGGTCCTATCTTAGGGCTAGCCGAGGTTGGCAACATCCTCAAGTGGAATGGCTCCCTCCATTAATGCACCCGCGCCTTCCCGATCTCCAGCCCGCCCTCGCCCGCTGACACGGCGATCACCGACCCGTCCTCGATCTCCCCGGCCAGCAGCTTCCGCGCGATCGGGTCCACCAGCTCCTTCTGGATCACCCGCTTCAGCGGCCGCGCGCCGTACACCGGGTCGTAGCCCTTGTCGGCGAGCCAGGCGGCGGCCGTGTCGTCCAGCGCCAGGGTCAGGCGACGGTCGGCCAGCAGCTTCTCGAACCGGCCCAGCTGGATCCGCACGATCCCCGCCATCTGGGCGCGGCCCAGGCGGCGGAACAGGATGATCTCGTCGATGCGGTTGAGGAATTCCGGGCGGAAATGGGCGCGGACCTGGTCCATGACATAGGGGCGGACCGACTCGACGTCGTCGCCCTCGCCCTGGCCGGCCAGGGCCTCGGAGCCGAGGTTGCTGGTCATGATGATCAGGGTGTTGCGGAAGTCGATGGTGCGGCCCTGGCCGTCGGTCAGGCGGCCGTCGTCCAGCACCTGCAACAGCACGTTGAAGACGTCGGGGTGGGCCTTTTCGACCTCGTCGAACAGCACGACCTGATACGGCCGTCGGCGGACGGCTTCCGTCAGGGCCCCGCCCTCGTCATAGCCGACATAGCCCGGAGGGGCGCCGATCAGGCGGCTGACGCTGTGCTTCTCCATGTATTCCGACATGTCCATCCGGGTGATGGCGGCCTCGTCGTCGAACAGGAATTCGGCGAGCGCTTTCGTGAGCTCGGTCTTGCCGACGCCGGTCGGGCCGAGGAAGAGGAAGCTGCCCAGCGGGCGGTTGGGGTCGTTGAGGCCCGCGCGGGCGCGGCGCACGGCGTCGGCCACGGCCTCGAGCGCCTCGTCCTGGCCGACCACGCGGCGGGACAGGGCGGTCTCCATCTGCAGCAGCTTCTCGCGCTCGCCCTCCAGCATCTTGTCGACCGGGACGCCGGTCCAGCGGGAGACGACCTGGGCGATCTGTTCGGCGTCGACCACCTCGGGGGTCAGGGGGCCGGACTTGTCGGTTTCGTTGGCCTCGGCCTCGGCCAGTTGTTTCTCGATCTGGGGGATCTGGCCATAGGCGATCTCGGAGGCGCGGCCGAGGTCGCCGGCGCGCTGGGCGGCGGCCAATTCGGCGCGCAGGCGGTCGAGCGTCTCGCGCAGCTGGGCGCCGGCGCCGACCTTCTCCTTCTCGGCCTTCCAGCGGGCGGTCAGGTCGTCGGACTGGGCGTCGAGCTCGGCGATCTCGTCCTCGAGCTTTTCGAGGCGGGCGACCGAGGCCTTGTCGGTCTCCTTCTTCAGGGCCTCGCGCTCGATCTTGAGCTGGACGGCGCGGCGGTCGATCTCGTCGAGGGCCTCGGGCTTGGAGTCGACGGCCATGCGCACGCGGCTGGCGGCCTCGTCGATCAGGTCGATGGCCTTGTCGGGCAGGAAGCGGTCGGTGATGTAGCGGTTGCTGAGGGTCGCGGCGGCGACGATGGCGCCGTCGGCGATGCGCACGCCGTGGTGGACCTCGTACTTCTCCTTGAGGCCGCGCAGGATCGAGACCGTGTCCTCAACGCTGGGCTCCTCGACGAAGACCGGCTGGAAGCGGCGGGCGAGGGCGGCGTCCTTTTCGACGTGCTTGCGGTATTCGTCGAGGGTGGTGGCGCCGACGCAGTGCAGCTCGCCGCGGGCGAGGGCGGGCTTGAGCAGGTTGGAGGCGTCCATGGCGCCGTCGCCCTTGCCGGCCCCGACCAGGGTGTGCATCTCGTCGATGAACAGGATGATCTGGCCTTCGGCGGCGCCGACCTCGTTGAGCACCGCCTTGAGCCGCTCCTCGAACTCGCCGCGGTATTTCGCCCCGGCGATCAGCGAGCCCATGTCGAGGGCCATGACCTTCTTGTCCTTGAGGCTCTCGGGCACGTCGCCGTTGACGATGCGCAGGGCCAGGCCCTCGACGATGGCGGTCTTGCCGACGCCGGGCTCGCCGATCAGGACGGGGTTGTTCTTGGTGCGGCGGGCGAGGACCTGGATGGTGCGGCGGATTTCCTCGTCGCGGCCGATGACCGGGTCGATCTTGCCGTCGCGGGCGGCCAGGGTCAGGTCGCGGGCGTAGCGCTTCAGGGCGTCCCAGGCGTCTTCCGAGCCCGCGGAATCTGCTGTTTTGCCCTTGCGGATCTCGTTGATGGCGGCGTCGAGCGTGTCGGGCGTGGCGCCGACCGAGGCGAGGACGGTGGCGGCGACCCCGCCCTCGCGGGCGATGGCGCCGAGCAGGCGTTCGGTGGTGACGAAGGCGTCGCCGGCCTTCTTCGAGGCGGCCTCGGCCGTGGCGAAGACGCGGGCGGTGTCGCCGTCGAGATAGAGCTGGCCCGAGCCGCCGGAGACCTGGGCGCGCTTGGACAGGGCGGTTTCGACGGCGGTCTCGGCCCTGGCCGGGTCGCCGCCGGCGGCGGTGATCAGATTGCGGGCGAGGCCGTCGCGCTCCTCCAGCAGCACCTTGAGCAGGTGTTCGGGGGCGAACTGCTGGTGGCGGCGGGCGAGGGCCAGCGACTGGGCGGACTGGACGGCCTGTTTGGCGCGGTCGGAATAGAGGTCGAGATTCACTTGGGCATCCCCTGGTCAGGCGGAGTGTGGGCCCAGAGACGTCCTTTCAGGAAGCGACGCCTTGAGCTGAGGCAAATCTGGGTGTGGCGATCGGGTCACACAAGGGGGCCGGGCGCGGGGGGTGACGGGCCGGACGGCCTGGCCCACGGTGGGGGCGAGGAGATGCCCGTGATCCCCCATTCCGCCTGGCCGGTCGATCCCGGCGTGCTCCTGCCCTTCCTGATCGCCGTGGCCCTGATCGAGCTGACGCCGGGGCCGAACATGGGCTGGCTGGCGCTGGTCTCGCTGGATCGCGGGCGGGCGGCGGGATTCGCGGCGGTGGCCGGGGTGACGGTCGGCCTGGCGGCGTGGATGCTGGCCGCGGCCTTCGGCCTGACCCAGGCGATGCTGATCTGGCCGCCGCTGTATCAGATCGTCCGCTGGGCCGGGGTGGCGTTCCTGCTGTGGCTGGCGTGGGAGGCGTGGCGCGGCGAGGGCGATCCGGCGGCGGCCGGGGGGGTCGACCAGCGGTCGCGGGCGCGGCTGTTCCTGCGCGGGATGACCGGCAATCTGCTGAATCCCAAGGCGGCGCTGTTCTATGTCGCCCTGCTGCCGACCTTCATGCGGCCGGACCACGGGCCGCCGCTGACCCAGGCCCTGGTGCTGGGCGGGCTGCATCTGGCGGTGGCGGTGGCGGTGCATTCGCTGATCGTGCTGGGGGCGGCGGGGGTGCGCGGGCCGGTGCTGCGGCGGCTGCAGGGGCCGCGGATGCGGGCGGCCATGGGGCTGGGCATCGCCGCCGTGGCCCTCTGGATGGCGTGGGAGACGCGGCTCTGATCGGGCGTGGACAGGCCGCGCGGGGGCGGGCTAGCGTCGGGCCCTGAACCGGTCGGGAGCCTCGCATGTCCATTCGCCTCACGCGCCGCGCGGCGCTCGCCTCCTCCGCCGCGGCGGGGCTGGCCCTGCCGTCGCTGTCGTGGGCCCGGACGGGTCCGACTTTGGCGGGCGAGGCGCTGGCGGAGGCGGTCGACGCCTATGTCAAACAGGTGATGGCGGCCTTCCCGGAGCAGCCGGCGGTGTCGGTGGCGGTGGTGAAGGACGGGGCGGCGGTGCTGACGCGCGGCTATGGCGTGCGGGCGATCGGCGGGACGCCGGTGGACGAGCACACCCATTTCGCCATCGCCTCCAACACCAAGGCGGTGACGGCGGCGGCCCTGGCCATCCTCGTCGACGAGGGCAAGGTCGAATGGGACGCGCCGGTGCGGACCTATCTGCCCGACTTCGCCCTGTCGAAGCCCGAGCTCAACGACATGGTCACGGTGAGGGACCTGCTGAGCCACCGCATCGGCTTCGGCCTCGGGGCGGGCGACCTGCTGTTCTGGCCCAACAGCGACCGGACCCGGGCGGAGATCATGGCGGCGGTTCCGCACGTGCCGATCGAGGATTCGTTCCGCACCGCCTACCACTACTGCAACCTGATGTTCGTGGTGGCGGGCGAGGTGGTCGCGGCAGCCTCGGGCATGCCGTGGGAGGCGTTCGTGCAGACGCGCATCCTCGACCCGCTGGGCATGAGCGAGACCCTGCCGCTGATGACGGCGGCGGACCCGGCGACGTCGGCCCTGCCGCATGGGCGGATCGGGCCGCCGCTGCGCTATCAGGGCGAGATGCAGACCATCGGCCAGTCGATCCAGGAGGTGTGGAACTGGTCGTCGGCGGGGGCGGCGGGCGGCTTCGTCACCAACCCCGTGGACTGGGCCAAATGGATCGCGGTGCAGCTCAAGCGCGGCGAACTGCCGGACGGATCGCGGCTGTATTCGGAGGCGCGCGGCCATGAGATGTGGCGGCCCAACATCATCGTCTCCAACTCGGCCGGGCCGACGCCGGACCTGCCCGGCCGGGCCATCGCCGCGACCTACGCCATGGGCTGGCAGGTGATGGACTATCGCGGCGAGCGCTTCATCACCCATGGCGGCGGGGCGCCCGGCTATGTCTCGGGCACGGTGCTGATCCCCGGGCGCGACGCCGGCTTCAGCTATTTCACAAACGCCGAGGAGGGCTTCCTGACCCGGGCGCTGCGCAGCGGCATCGCCGACATCATCATGGGCAAGGTCGACTTCGACTGGATCGCCGACGGTGTCCGGCTGCAGGCCGAGGGCGACGCCCGGTCGATGGCGGCGGCCGCGGAGATCGACGCCAGACAGGCGGCCGGCGCGCCGCCGTCCCTGCCGCTGGCGGCCTATGCCGGAACGTGGCGCGATCCCTGGTACGGCGACATCGTCATCGAGCGGCGCGGCGGCGGCCTGTGGCTGGCCTTCAGCCGCACGCCGACGCTGCAGGGACCGCTGGAGGCCTATGACGGCGAGACGATGCGCACGCGCTTCCCCGACCGGCGGGAGGAGGATGCGTTCATCAGCTTCACGCTGGAGAACGGGGCCCCGGCCACGGCGACGATGAAGGCGGTCAGCCCGGACGCGGACTTCAGCTACGACTTCCACGACCTGCGGCTGAGCAAGGTCTGAGGCCCCCGCCTACTGCGCCGGCCGTCGACCCGCCTCGAGGATCGGCATGCCGGCCTCGGTGGGGATGTAGATGACCTCGCGGCCCTGTTTGCCGGCGGTCTCCTCCAGCATGTGGATGTAGGACCAGCGCAGGTAGTTGTCGGGGCCGCCGAGGCTTTCGGCCATGATGCGGTTGGCCTCGTTGGTGCCGCGGGCGCGGGCGATCTCGGCCTGGGCGGTCAGGGTGGCGGAGTCGAGCGCGGCCTGGGCCTCGAGCACGCGGATGCGGCGGTCCTGCACCGCCTGTTCATAGGCCGCCTTGCCCTGCATCTGTTTGGAATAGACGTTGTAGGTCGGCATGCCGATCAGGGCGGCGGCGGCGACGATGACCACCAGAATGACGCCGCCGATGGTGAGACTGAAGCCGCGCATGAAAACCCCCTGGATGCTGAGGCGAAGCCGCCTCGCGTCACGCCAGACTCGTCCCAGCGGCGCCGGGGGTCAAGGGCGGGCGGGAGAGCTGTCGCGGGAGTCGGGGGCGCGGGGATCCAGCAGCACACCCGCGACCGTGGCGGCCAGCAGGCGGGGAGCGCCGGGCAGACGGGCGACCTTGCCCAGCACATGGTCGCGGACCCACGGCAACAGGCGGCCGTCGGCCTGGTAGAAGGGGGTGAAGCCGAGGCTGAGCGCCTGGTACAGCCGCACGTGCCAGCGGCGGGCGCGGGCGTAGGCGTTCAGCGCCGTCGGCAGGTCGCGGTGGCGGGTCAGGGCGCCGGCCAGGGCGCGGGCGTCCAGCAGCCCCATGTTGACGCCCTGACCCAGCTGCGGGCTGGTCGAGTGGGCGGCGTCGCCGAGCACCGCCAGCCGCTCGCCGACGGGGCGGGCGAGGGTCTGGTGGCCGTAGGACGCCAAGGTCAGCTGCTCGCGGTCGGCGATGGCGTCCATGACCGGTGTCAGCTCGGGCCACAGGCGCAGGCAATGGTCCTTCCAGACGCCGAGGCCGCGGGCGTGCCAGGCGGTCCATATCTCGGTCTTCAGGCTCCAGAAGAAGGTCGCCAAGGGGGCGTCGGGCGCGCCGGGCAGGACGCCGCTGGGCAGGACGCCCAGCATCCGGTCGGCGCCCCGATAGACCTGCTCCAGCGCGGTCGGATCGAACGGCGCGCCGGGCCAGGGCACGGTGGTCCACAGGGCGCCCCAGGCCAGGTCGCGCCGCTCCACGCCCATGCCGGAGGCGATGGCCGAGCGGGCGCCGGAGGCGTCGACGACGAGGTTGAACGGCGTGCTGCGGCGGCCCGCGCTGTCGATCAGGCGGCCGGCGTCGGCGGCGACGATCTCTCGGTCGGTCTCGAAATCGACGCCGGCCTCGAGGCAGGCCTCGTGGAGGATCGAGAACATGGCGGCGCGGTGGATGCCGATGGCCGGGCGCGGGTGTTTCAGATCGCCGTAGCGGACGTCCAGCACGACGCGGCCGCGGCGCGCCTCGCGGCCGAAGATGTGGTCGATGCGCTGGCCGAGGGCCTCGACCCGCGGGGTCAGGCCGAGTCCGTCCAGCACGTCCAGGCCGGTCGGCTGGAGCATGAAGCCGGCGCCGACGGGCCGGGGCGTGGCGAACCGCTCATGGACCATGACGCGACGGCCCTGGCGCGCCAGCATCAGGGCGACGGCGAGGCCGGTGGGGCCGGCGCCGACGACGGCGATGTCGGCGGCCCGGGTGCGGCGCGGCGGCGGCGGGATGTCGAGCGGGTCTTCCTTTCCGGGCCGCGGTCGTCGGCCCTGCGGAACTTCCCGATCCGACGTGGCGTCTTTCTCAAGGGGCCGCGGTCGTCGGCCCTCCGGAACCTCCCGATCCGACGCGGCCGGGCCCGCCGTTGGGGCCCGCGACCCGCGCGGTTTCGCCCCCGGCGGCTTCGTCACGCGGGGACGAGTTCGATCAGGTCGAGGTTGGACTCATACTGCGGCCACGGCAGGACCAGCCGCCAGCGGCGCTCGCCGATCCGCTCCAGCGCGGCGACGAGGTCGCGGTCGGGGCGCTGACCATAGGAGTTGGCCGCCGGTTCGTCGGCCAGGGCCATGGAGCCGAGCAGCACCATCCGGCGGTCGTCCTCGGGGAACAACAAGCCGGAGGGGCGCTGGCTGCCGGTCAGCTTGCTGAACTTCAGGCCGTTCGGCGTCTGTTCGATGCGGCAGGCGAACCAGCCGTAGACGACATAGCCGAGGCCGTCCTCGCCGCCCTGGGAGCCGAGTTTGACGGTGCGGCAGCGGTAGGCGCCGGGCGGCGGCGCGACCGAGGGACGGGCGGCGGCGGGGTCGATCAGGTCTCCGGTCGAGGCCAGGTCGCCCGAGCCGCGCTGGCGGTCGGCCTGCTGCAAGGCGAGGGACCAGGCGGCGTCCAGCCGGGTGTAGCGGTCGCGGTCGCGGGCGGTGACGACGCCACGCCAGTCGCGCAGCACGGGCCCGGCGCCGGGCGCGCCCGGAGTCGGCGGCGGCGGGGGTGGCGGAGGCGGCGTGGCGCAGGCGGTGATCGTGGCGGCGGCCAGGGCGATGAGAATCGTCGGCCGGGACAGGCGAGGCATGCGGCGCTCCCGTGGGTCAAGGCCCGGCGCGCCTCATGGAAGAGGCCGGCGGGCGTCCGTGAACGTACAGACGCCCCTTGGACCCGGACGGGCGCGCGAGGTCAAGCGCGTCGGCTCCCGGAGCCGCCGGTCGTCAGCCTTCGTCGGCCGGGGTCTCGGCCTTGCGGCGCGGCGCGCGGCGTTTGGGCGCGGGGGCCTCGCCCTCGCCGCCTTCGGCCGGAGCGTCGGCGACGGGCGCGGTCGTGGCGGTCGGGCGGGTCAGGAAGCCGGGCAGGGCGGTCGGCGCGTCCTCGACGGCGGCCTCCGACTCGTCACGGCGCGGGCGGCGGGCGCGGGGCGTCCGTTCGGCCTTGGGCGCGGCCGGTTCGGCGTCGCGGTTGTCGTTCGGCGTTTCCACGGCGGCG
>JAXHTU010000102.1:0-10814 GCA_034189955.1 Pseudomonadota bacterium
CTCGTCGATCCGCTCCATGGCGCCGGCGGCCTTCTGCACATCGCCCCAGCTCTCGCCCAGCGCGCCCACGGCGCCGGCCGCGAACACCGACAGCAGCACGAACTGCAGCAGCGCCCCCGGGGTCATCCGCCCGGCGATCACGTCCTGGGCCCCCAGCCACAGCACCAGGGTGACGCCGCCGAACATCACCACGATGATCATCGCGGTCATCAGGGCCCGCGCCTTCATCCGCACCAGGGAGACGCCGAAGGCCGATTCCACCGCCGCGCCGAACCGTTCGATGGCGCTCTTCTCGCGGCCGAAGGCCTGCACCGTCTCGATGGCGTCGACGCTCTCGCCGGCGAAGCCGACGGCCTGCGCGAACTGGTCCTGCGAAGCCACGGTCAGCTTGCGCACCTGCCGCCCGAACAGGAACAGCGGCCCCAGCAGCAGCGGCACCACCAGCAGCACCAGCCCGGTCAGCTTGGGGCTGACGATGAACAGCAGCACGGTCCCGCCGATCAGGGTCAGCAGATTGCGCAGGGCGTAGGACACCGAGGTGGTCAGCAGGGTCTCGACCAGGGCGATGTCGGTGGTCAGGCGCGACAGCACCTCGCCCGTCCGCATGGTGGCGTAGAAGGACGGATCCAGCGTCAGGATGCGGCCGAACAGCCCCTTGCGCACATCGGCCACGACCCGCTCGCCGGTCTTGGTGACGAAATAGTAGCGCACCGCCGTGGCCAGGCCGAGGAACAGGGCGTTGAGGCCCAGGACGATGAACCACTGGTTCAGCCGCTCGCCGTCGTTCTCGAAACCGTTGTCGATGGCCCCGCGCGCCGCCACCGTCAGGGCCAGCGAGGCCGCCGTCGACAGGATCAGCGACACGGCCGCGAGGGCCATATGGCCCTTGTGGCGCAGGGCGTAGGGCAGCAGCCGCCCCAGCGGCCGGATGTCCCGCCGCCTGGCCCGTCGCTCGCCGGCCTCGCCCATCTGCTCCATCAGCAGCGCGCCGGCGCCGGGCCGCCCGTGAAGTTCGGCGGGGTCGGGGGCGGGAGCTGTGCTGTCTGTCATGGCGCGCGCCTCTTGCCCCGGATCGGCCCCCGGTGTAAACGCCGCCGCTCATTCCCGCCCTGTTCCGGCGGGTTTTCTCATTTTCGCGCACCGACGGTCGGCATCGTCACCGCGCAGAGACCGGATACCGACCATGAAGGCCGATACGCACCCCGACTACCACTTCATCACCGTGACGATGACCGATGGTACGACCTATCAGACGCGCTCCACCTATCAGAAGGAAGGCGCGACCCTGAACCTGGACATCGATCCGCTGACCCACCCGGCCTGGACCGGCGGCAACCAGCACCTGATGGATCGCGGCGGCCGCGTCTCGCGCTTCAACAACAAATTCGGCGGCTTCATCAAGAAGTAGGCGGTCTGGCTTCAGGGCCACACCCCCCGTCAAGACTTGCGGAAAGGCGTCGGTCCCCGGACCGGCGCCTTTGTGTTTGGCCGGAACGCCGATAGCATGGCGGCGTTGGACCACCGGGGCGTAGGCGCAGAATTCTGCGTGGAATCGGGCGAAGAGCAGCAGTGATGAATCGACGACAACTGGGTCTGGGCGCGGCGGTGACCGCCTTCGCGTCCGCCAACGGCCTCGCCGCCATGGCGCAGAGCCGCGATCCCGCGTCGGTCGCCTTCTACGACAGCTTCAACGACCAGCTGGCCCGCCTGCCCGCGGCCATCCAGCCCGACGTCCGCGCCTTCTACGAGATGAACGGCTGGCGGCCGGTGTGGACCGCCGAACGCCTGCGCGCCCTCCAGGCCGCCGCCGCCATGGCCGAACGGCATGGCCTGTCGCAGGGCGACTTCTTTGACTTCGACGCCCTGGCGGCCCAGCGCGCCGCGGCCGAGATGCGCACCACGGCGGCGGCGCTCGGCTATGCCCGGGTCCTCGCCGAAGGCCGGGTCCGGCCCGAGACCGTCGAAGATCTGTGGGAGATGCAGAAGAACCGCGTCGACCTGCCTCTGGGCCTCAACGACGCCCTCGCCCAGGCCCGGCTGGTCGAATGGCTGGAAGGCCTGGCTCCCACCGACATCGGCTATTCCAACCTGTCGGCCGGCTATGTCCGCTACCGCCGGATGATCCGCGACGGCCGCAGCTGGCCGGTCTTCCGCTCCGGCCCGACGATCGAGCCGGGGACCAGCGATGCGCGCATCCCGGTGCTGATCGAACGACTGGTCGCCGAGCGCGACCTGTCAACCGACGACGGCGCCCGACTGGCCGCCATGGGGACCTTCTACGGCCCCGAGCTGGAGGAGGCGGTCAAAGGCTTCCAGGTGCGCCACGGCCTCGGCGCCGACGGCCGCATCGGCGCCGGCACCCAGCGCTCGCTGTCGGCCTCGGCCGAGGATCGCGCCCGCCAGATCGCGCTCAATCTGGAACGCCGTCGCTGGCTGGCGCGCGACGTCGCGCCCGAGCGGATCGAGGTCAACACCGCCGCCGCCATCATGGTCTACTGGAAGGACGGCAAGCCGGTTCACTCGAACCGGGTCGTCGTCGGCTCGCCGGACAACCAGACGCCCAGCCTCGAGAAACAGTTCGCCTCGGTGGTCGCCAATCCGCCCTGGTACGTGCCCGCCTCGATCGCCCGCAACGAGATCCTGCCCAAGGGTCCCGGCTATCTGGCGGCCAACAACATGTACATGTCGAACGGCACGGTCATCCAGCGCGCCGGCCCGACCGCCGCCCTGGGCTATGTGAAATTCGAGCTGCGCGACAGCTATGCCATCTTCCTGCACGACACCCCGGCCAAGGCGGCCTTCAACCTGTCCATGCGCCAGCGCAGCCACGGCTGCGTCCGGGTCCAGGGCGCCGTCGAGTTCGCCCGCCTGCTGCTGTCGCCCGATCCGGTCCTGCTGGGCCAGTTCGACGAGGCCCAGGACACCCGCGAGACCAAACGCATTCAGACCGGCCGCGAGATCACCGTGCGCCTGCTGTACTGGACCGCTTTCGTCGACGGTCAGGGGCGCGTCGCCTTCCGCGAGGACGTCTACGGCCGCGACGACAAGCTGGCGGAGGCCCTCGGCATCCGCGTCAGCCTGCCCAAGGTGGTCGATGACGGCCGCGGCCGCGACGCCGACGACGTCGGGCCGTAGGAAAGTCGGTCGGGTTGGACGCCGTTCGACCCGCCTCAGGTTTCGCTTCGAAATCCAGCCCTACTGCCGGAACGCCGCCGTCAGCCGGTCCAGCTGGCTCTGCACCGGATTGACGGCTTCTTCCTCGGGGCTGTCGAGATACATGCGCCGGTCGAGGTGCAGCACCCGGTCGTACAGCTTCTCGGCCCGGACCAGATATTCGATCAGGGCGATAGGAAGCTCCGGATGCGTCGGCTCGGTCTCGATCTTGCGGTCGGCCAGCCGGTAGCGCGTCTCGCACGCCGCCAGCGCCGTCATATCGCCCTCGCGCACCGCCCGCTGCACCAGCAGCCACGACGCGATCTGCATCAGCCGGGTGGTCAGCTTCATGCTCTCCCCGGCATAGGCCAGGGCGGTGGCCCGCGACAGCAGCTTGGACTCGCGCCGTCCGTCCCCGTCCAGATAGGCGGCGGTCTCCTCGACCAGCTCCATGCCTTCACGGAAGGTGCGGTCGAACAGCTCCGACCGGGCGAAGTCGTCCACGACGGCCGCGCGGCTGCGTCCGGCGGGCGAGGGAATAAGATCGTCGCTGGGCATCAACTCGGTCAAACTCATCGGCAAGGCGCATCCGTATCACGACCGGCACGGTTTCGCGCGGTGCATGAACCGTCTGCAACGGCCATGCCAAAGGACTGATTCAGGAGCCGTTTCAGGGGCGGAAGTTGAACATGGCGTCGGCCGCGCTGCGCTGCGAGGACTTGCCCTCGATGGCGGCCTTCGATCGCGCGATCTCGGCCTCCAGTCCGCTGATACGCTGTTGCAGGTCCTCGACCGAATAGTTGTCCAGATCCTCGCGCGTCAGGGCGATCAACGGCGCGCCCCGCGCCGGACGGGGCTCCAGGTCCTCGAACATCACCGCCTCCTTCCTGGCCATTCCACGGACAGGCGCCTATCTGAACGCCCGGACACGGACGATTGCAAGAACGGGACGCGGATGCAGGCCATAGAAATCACCGGCGGCTCCGGCTCCGCGGACGCCCTGGTCCTCGTCGACCGTGCCGCTCCCGTCGCGGGGCCGGGCCAGATCCGCATCCGCGTCCGCGCCGCCGGCGTCAATCGCCCCGATCTGCTGCAGCGACAGGGCCGCTACCCCGCCCCGCCCGGCGCCCCGGACATCCTCGGCCTCGAGGTCGCCGGCGAGATCGACCAGATCGGCGACGGCGTCGTCCGCTGGAGCATCGGCGACCGCGTCTGCGCCCTGCTGGGCGGCGGCGGCTATGCGCAATACGCCGTCGTCGACGCCCGCCACGCCCTGCCCGTCCCGGGCGATCTCGACTGGGTTCAGGCGGCGGCCCTGCCCGAGACGGTCTGCACCGTCTTCGCCAATGTCTTCGAGGCCGGGGCCCTGAAGGCCGGCGAAACCCTGCTGATCCATGGCGCGACCAGCGGCATCGGCGTCACCGCCATCCAGATGGCCATAGCGGCCGGCGCGCGGGTCGTGGCGACGTCAAGAGGCGCGGCGAAGGCGGATGCCGCCCGCGCGCTCGGCGCCGATCTCAGTCTCGATGCGGAGACCGACGATCTAGAGGCCGCCATCACCGCGTTCGGCGGCGTCGACGTGGTTCTGGACATGGTCGGCGCCGACTATGCGGCGCTCAACCTCGCCGTCCTCAAGCCCTTCGGCCGCTGGGTGGTCATCGCCACCCTGTCCGGCGCGCGGGCCGAGATCGATCTGGCCCGGGTGATGATCAAGCGGATCGTCCTGACCGGCTCGACCCTGCGCGCCCGCCCCGCCGACGAAAAGGCCCGGCTGATGGCGGCGGTCGAGGCGACCGCCTGGCCTTGGGTGGCGGCCGGACAGCTGCGCCCGCCCGTCGAGGCGACCTTCCCGCTGGAACAGGCCGCGGCCGCCCACCACCGGCTCGAGGCGGGCGGCCACGTCGGCAAGATCGTGCTGACCCTCTGACTTTCATTTTCTTTTGCCGCGAATGGGCCTATATCGGTGTCATACGCGCCCGGCCGAAAGGTCGGGCGCCGTCGTATCCGGGACCCGTCTCAGGGGCCCAAGAACAGAAACAAAGACGCTCATGACCGAAATTCTCATGCCCAAGGCCACCGCGGTCTGGCTGGTCGACAACACCTCCCTCACCTTCGAGCAGATCGCCGACTTCTGCGGCCTGCACCCGCTGGAAGTGCGCGGCATCGCCGACGGCGACGTCGCCCGCGACATCCGCGGCGCCGATCCGCTGGTCAACGGCCAGCTGACCCGCGAAGAACTGGACAAGGCCCAGAACGACGAAACCTACCGCATGCAGGCCGTGGTCAGCCGCCACGCCGAACTGCTGAAGACGCACAAGCCGGCCCCGAAATACACGCCGGTCTCGCGTCGCCAGGACCGCCCGGACGCCATCGCCTGGTTCGTTCGCAACCACCCCGAGGTGACCGACGCCCAGATCGCCAAGCTGCTGGGCACCACCAAGTCGACCATCGAGAGCGTGCGCAACCGCACCCACTGGAACAGCCCGAACATCAAGCCGGTCGATCCTGTGACCCTCGGCCTCGTCGGCCAGTTGGCGCTGGATGAACTGGTCAGGAAGGCCGCCGACAAGAAGGCGAAGGACGACGCCAAGAAGGGCGGCGCCACCCTGCAGCCCGCGGACGCAGCCGAGCCGGCCGAGCCGGAATTCGTCCCCGAGGCCCGGGAGCGTCGCGGGGCCGAGCCGACCGCCGAGTCGGTCTTCGGCAAAAAGGACTGACAATGAAAACGGCCCCGGATCGCTCCGGGGCCGTCTTTCCTTGTGCAGGAGGCCGTCGCTAGTGCGCCCGGGTCTCCAGACTGGTGATCTGTTCCTTGAGCCGGAGCTTTTTCTGCTTGAGCTCCCTGACGTGAAGCGGGTCCGCCGCCGGGTGGGTCATCTCGCGCCGGATGGTCTCATCCAGGTTGCGATGACGGTTTCCCAGTTCGCGGATACGAGCTTCGATGGTCATGGCTTGCGCCTCCATGTCTAAGGGACCAGTACAGTCAGCGCCGGGTCTGACCGGCTGTAGAATCACATTCCAGTGAACTGCCGACCGTCCTGATACGGACCACCCTGGAGCCCGAATTGGCCGAAGATGTGAACGGAGCCGTACGGAACCTTTCCGGCTCGATCCCCGCCCGTCTGATCGTCGGAATTTCCGGAGCCTCGGGCGTGGCTTACGGCGTCCGGGCCCTGGACGCCCTGCGTGAGCTGGGGGTCGAGAGCCACCTCGTCGTCACCCGGGCCGCCCTGCTGACCCTGTCGCAGGAGACCGACCTCTCGGCCGACGACCTGACGGCTCGCGCCGACGTGACGCACCGGCTCAACGACGTCGGCGCCTCCATCGCCTCGGGTTCCTTCCGCACCATGGGCATGCTGGTCGCCCCCTGCTCCGTGCGGACGATGAGCGAGATCGCCACCGGGGTGACCTCGACCCTGCTGACCCGCGCCGCCGACGTGGCGTTGAAGGAGCGCCGCCCGCTGGTGCTGATGGTGCGCGAGACGCCGCTGCATCTGGGCCATCTGCGCACCATGACGGCCCTGACCGAGATGGGCGCCGTCATCGCCCCGCCCCTGCCGGCCTTCTACGCCAGGCCCGCCTCGATCGAGGAGATGGTCGACCAGTCCGTCGGCCGGGCGCTGGACCTGTTCGGCCTCGACTGGTCGGCCGTCCGGCGTTGGGACGGGCTCAAGGGCCCGGCCGGCGAATGAGCGAGCTGTGGGACTGGGCCGGGAAGGCCTATGCCGCCGACGGCGTCGGCGAGGCCTGTCTGCACCTGCAGGACGCCGCCGGCCAGAATGTGCCGCTGCTGCTGTGGGCGGCGTGGGCGGCGCGGACCGGGCGCGCGACGGACGCCGATGCCCTGGAAGCCGCCTGCGACGTGGCCCGGGCCTGGCAGGAGGCGGCGATCGCGCCGCTCCGGGCCGTGCGGCGCCAGATGAAGGGCCGCAATCCCGACCTCGACGACGCCGATCGGGAGGCGGTGCGGAGCCAGGTGAAGGCCGTCGAACTGGAAGCCGAGCGCCGTCTTCTGGCGGCGCTGGAGGGCCTTTCGCCGGCGCCGGAGAGCGCGCCGCGGCCGGTGCTGGAGGCCCTGATCGCGGTCTCGCGGCAGTGGTCGCCGATGACGCCGCGGCCCGGCCTGACCGCGCTCGCCGAACGGCTTCCGGCCTGAGCCGACGCACGCTATAAGCCCGCCTCCGGGGCCCCGACCATGAATGACGACGATCCGTTTCTGAGCGAGGAAGACCAGGCGCTGCACGCCCGGCTCAAGGAATTGCGCCAGGAGCATGCCGACCTCGACGCCTCGATCGAGGCCCTGTCGCACATGCCCGTGCCGGACCAGCTGATGATCGCCCGGCTGAAGCGCAAGAAGCTGACGCTGCGCGACGAGATCGTGAAGATCGAGGATCGCATCCTCCCCGACATCATCGCCTGAGGGGCGTCGTCACCGCCCCTTCTTGCGCACCCACATGGCGGCGTCGGCCTCGGCCAGCCAGACTTCCGGGTCGGCGTGGCCGGCGAAGGCGCGGACGCCGAACGAGCCGCCGAGGCCGGCCGAACGGCCCTCCCATTCGAACGGCGTCTCCTCGAGGGCCGCGGCCAGCCGGCAAGCCTTCTCGCGGCCCTCGTCGAGACCGGCGTTGAGCATCAGCAGGCCGAACTCGTCGCCGCCCAGGCGGCCGACGGCGTCGGACTCGCGCAGATTGGCCCGCATCATTCCGGCGACATGGACCAGGGCCGCGTCGCCGGCGGCGTGGCCGAGGGCGTCGTTGACGCCCTTGAAGCCGTCGAGGTCGAGGTACAGCAGGACGGCGGGGACGTCGTGGCGCTGGCAGAAGGCCATGGCGCTCTTCATCGCGGCGACGAAGCCGCGCCGGTTAAGGGCCGGCGTCAGGACGTCGTGATCGGCCGCCGCCTCGGCGGCCTCGGCCCGGCGGCGCAGGGCCTCGACCTCGGCGCGCAGGCGCTCGATCTCGTCGTAGGGGTCGATGACGGCCGCGTGGGTCACGAACGAAGAGGCCTCCCCGGCGGGCGACTCACCACGCCCGGCCAAGGGCCAGCCTAACGCCGTCGGTTGCGGGCGCAACGCGAGTCCTGTATCGCGCCGCTTTCGTCGAAAAGGGCCGCGACTCATGACGACCGGAACGCCTCCAGTGGCGATCATCATGGGCAGCCGCTCGGACTGGCCGACGATGAAGCACGCCGCCGAGGCGCTGGACCGGCTGGGCGTGGCCTGGGACGCCAAGGTCGTCAGCGCCCACCGCACCCCCAAACGCCTGTTCGACTTCGCCGCCGGCGCCCGGGCCGCGGGCTACAAGGTCATCATCGCCGGGGCCGGCGGCGCCGCCCACCTGCCCGGCATGGCCGCCTCCATGACCGAGCTGCCGGTGCTGGGCGTGCCGGTCGAATCGAAGGCTCTCAAGGGCATGGACAGCCTGCTGTCGATCGTCCAGATGCCGGGCGGCGTGCCGGTCGCCACCCTCGCCATCGGCGAGCCCGGGGCCAAGAACGCCGGCATCCTCGCGGCGCAGATCCTGGCCCTGTCGGACGCGGTGCTGGCCGGCCGGCTGACGGCCTTCCGCGAGGCCCAGACGGAAAGCGTCCACGAGACGGTCGAGGACTGAGTGACCGCCTTCCCGCTGCCCCCCGGATCGACCCTCGGCATTCTCGGCGGCGGCCAGCTGGGCCGCATGCTCAGCCAGGCGGCGTCGCGGCTGGGCTTCAACGTCGTCATCCTCGATCCGGAAGAGAACAGCCCGGCCGGGCGCGTGTCGCAGGGCCAGATCGTCGCCGCCTACGACAATCCGGCGGCGCTGGGCGTGCTGGGCCAGACCTGCGCCGCCGTCACCTTCGAGTTCGAGAACGTGCCGGCCGCCTCCGTGGCGGCCCTGGCCGAAGGCGGCGCCGCGGTGTCGCCCGGCCCGCAAGCCCTGGCCGTGGCCCAGGACCGGGTCGCGGAGAAGACCTTCCTGAACGGCGTCGGCGCCCCGACGGTCGACTTCGCCGCGGTCGACAGCCTCGACGATCTGCTGGCCGGACTGGAGCGTCTTGGCGCCCCGGCCCTGCTGAAGACCCGCCGCGACGGCTATGACGGCAAGGGCCAGGTCTGGGTCCGCTCGGCGAAGATGGCCGCCGACGCCTGGCACGCGGTCGGCGAGCGCCCCGCCATTCTGGAGGCCCGCGCCGACTTCGTCCGCGAGCTTTCGGTGATCGCCGCGCGCGGCCGCGACGGCGCGATCGCCGTCTATCCGCTGGGCGAGAACATCCACAAGGGCGGCGTCCTCAAGACCACCGTCGCCCCGGCCGTGGTCGAGGCCAGGACGGAAAAGCGGGCGAAGGCCATCGCCACGGTCATCCTCGAGGGCCTCGACTATGTCGGCGTTCTGGGGGTCGAGCTGTTCGATCTCGGAGACGGGACGCTGCTGGTCAACGAGATCGCGCCGCGCGTGCACAACACCGGCCACTGGACCCAGGACGGCTGCGTCTGCGACCAGTTCGAGCAGCATATTCGCGCCATCGCCGGCTGGCCGCTGGGCCCGACGAAGGCCCACGCCAGTGTCGAAATGACCAATCTGCTGGGCGACGAGATCGACCAGTGGCCGAAGTTGGCGGCCAAGGCGGACGCGCGCCTGCATCTGTACGGCAAGGGCGAGGCCCGCCCCGGCCGCAAGATGGGCCATGTGAACCGGGTGAAGCCGCTCTAGGCTCCGGTCTTCGCCCCGTAGCGCATCCGGCTCAGCGCATCGGTCACCTTCCGCAAGGGAGCGTCGAAATCCTTGCCGGCCTTCCATTTCTCGAAGGCCATGACGTTCTCGATGCGGCGGGCGACGAAGGCCTCGGCGACATCCTTGCCGTCGAACCAGCGTATCGTCAGGGCCGGGATCAGGATGCCCGACAGGATGGCCCGCTTGGAATAGTGGTTCCAGTCCGTCGCCGTGTCCCCGGCCCAGGTCCACAGCCCGTCGGCGGTCTCCCACGCCAGCTTGAGCCCGAGGTCGGCGTTGGTCGGCAGGGCGAGGAAGGCGGCGCAGCGGCGCGTGGCCTCGAGGTCGGCGGCCCCGGCCTCCATGCGGGCGGAGACGGCCCGGGCGATTCGCTCGCGCATCTTCAGCGCCGAGGCCTCGACCCCGCCCAGCGACGCCAGCGCCCGGTCGTCGTGGCGGCGCGACAGCAGGGCGGCGAGATCGCGCGCCCCGTTCGGCAGCAGCAGTTCCTCGTCGCCCGGGGACAAGCCGTTCGCCTCGCAGGCCGCCCGGACCAGCCGGCTGTTCCAGCCCAGCGCCGGCGCGCGCGCGAGCGCCGCGTCCAGCACGGACTGCTCCATGCGGTCGGCCCAGTCGCCGGGCGGACTGTCGCCCGCGGAGGGTTCGTCGGACAGGTGTGGCGCGTCGGTCATGGCGCCAGCATAAGCCCGTCCGGCGGGCGTTTCGACCCTTCACATCTTGCCGCGACGATCTGGACAGGACGGGGGTGAACGTGTATCAGCCCGCCTTCATCCGCGGACCCTGTGCGCGGAAGACGATTTTATTTGTCTGCCCGTCTCCCTTTCGAGGTGCGCGGCGGGCGGCCAAAGGAGAGTTCAACCTGGTACAGATTTTCGTTCGCGATAATAACGTCGATCAAGCGCTGAAGGCCCTCAAGAAGAAGATGCAACGCGAAGGCAGCTTCCGGGAAAT
>JAXHTU010000103.1:0-10796 GCA_034189955.1 Pseudomonadota bacterium
GCCGACTCCGAGGAACCTCAACTACTGGTGGACCTTCGGCGGCATCCTGGCCCTGTGCCTGGTGGTGCAGATCGCCTCGGGCGTCATCCTGGCCATGCACTATGTGCCGAACACCGAGCTGGCCTTCGCCTCGGTCGAGCGCATCATGCGCGACGTCCCGGGCGGCGACATCATCCGCTACACCCACGCCAACGGGGCCTCGATGTTCTTCATCGCGGTCTACATCCACATGCTGCGCGGCCTGTACTACGGCTCGTACAAGGCGCCGCGCGAGATGATCTGGATCGTCGGCTGCCTGATCTTCTTCCTGATGATCGCCACCGCCTTCCTAGGCTACGTCCTGCCGTGGGGCCAGATGTCCTTCTGGGGCGCCGAGGTCATCACCAATCTGATCGGGGCCATCCCGGTCGTCGGCGAGCCGATCCTGATCTGGCTGCGCGGCGGCCCGGCGATCGACAACGCGACCCTGAACCGCTTCTTCTCGCTGCACTATCTGCTGCCGTTCGTGATCGCCGGCTGCGTGGTGCTGCACCTGTGGGCGCTGCACCACGCCGGCCAGAACAACCCGGTCGGGATCCTGATCCCGAAGGACCGGCTGGCCAAGGACACGGTGCCGTTCCACCCGTATTTCACGGTCAAGGACGGCTTCGCCATCGTGCTGTTCCTGATCCTGTTCGCCCTGTTCGTCTTCTTCATGCCGAACGCCCTGGGCCACGCCGACAACTACATCCCGGCCAACCCGCTGCAGACGCCGGCGCACATCGTGCCGGAGTGGTACATGCTGCCGTTCTACGCGATCCTGCGCGCCATCCCCGACAAGTTCGGCGGCGTGGTGGCGATGTTCGCGGCGATCGGGGTGCTGTTCGTCCTGCCGTGGCTGGATACGTCCAAGGTGCGCTCGATGCGCTACCGCCCGACCATGCGGACCTTCTTCGTCTTCTTCGTCATCGTCGGTCTCGGCCTCGGCTGGTGCGGCGCCCAGCTGCCGGACGCGCCCGTCATCGGCTCGTTCAGCACCTTCATCCTGATCGACGGCGACCTGAACAGCTATCTGTGGCTGACGCGTTTCCTGACCCTCTACTATTTCGCCTTCTTCCTCGTGATCATGCCGCTGCTCGGTCTGCGCGAGACCCCGCTGCCGATCCCGGCGACCATCTCCGAGCCGGTGCTGCCCACGGCGGACGCTCCGCTCGGCGCGGCCTCGATCGAGCAGAAGGGCTGAGACCGACCATGACCCTCCAGACGAACATCCGCTCGATGAAAAAGACCCTGGTCCTGTTCGCCGTGGCCGCGGGCCTCGCCCTCTCGGCGCAGCCCGCGCTCGCCTCGGGCGGGGCCAAGCATCCGCGCAGCGGCGGCTTCAGCTTCGAGGGCCCGTTCGGGACCTTCGACCAGGGGCAGCTGCAGCGCGGCTACAAGGTCTATCGCGAGGTCTGCGCCTCGTGCCACAGCATGGACCTGCTGCATTTCCGCACCCTGGCCGAGCCGGGCGGGCCGTTCTACGACGCGCACCAGATCAATCCGGCCGAGAACCGCTTCGTCAAGGCGCTGGCCGCCGAGGCCCAGGTGCCGGACATCGACAGCGAGACCGGCGAGGCGATCATGCGTGACGCCGTCCCGGCCGACCGCTTCCCCAATCCCTATCCGAACGCCACGGCCGCGGCCGCGGGCAACGGCGGCGCCCTGCCGCCCGACCTGTCGGTCATGGCCAAGGCGCGTCACGACGGCGCCAACTACATCTACTCGCTGCTGTCGGGCTACCAGGCTGCTCCGGCCGGCCTCGAGATCCGGCCGGGCCAGTATTACAACCCCTATATGGCCGGCGACCTGACGCCGTTCGTGCCGGAAGGCGCCCATGTGCCGCCGGGCGGCTTCATCGCCATGCCGCCGCCGCTGGCCGACGGTCAGGTGACCTATGACGACGGCTCGACCGAGACCGTCGACCAGTACGCCAAGGACGTCGCCGCCTTCATCGCCTGGGCCTCGGATCCGAAGCAGGTCCAGCGCAAGCAGTCGGGCGTCGGGGTGCTGATCTTCCTGCTGCTGTTCGCCGGCGTGACCTACGTCAGCTACCGCCGCATCTGGAAGGGCGTCGCCCACTAGGCTTCCGCCCTTTCGCGAGACCGATCGACCCGCCGGGGCCTCAGCGCCGGCGGGTTTTTCGTGCGCGCTTGTCAAGAATGGAAAAGAACTTTACAACGCAAAGCGAACAAGGGAGATCGGGTGATGCAGAGGGCGTTCCGGAATTCGCTGACGGCCGCGGCCGCAATCCTGTCCGTCGGCCTGACCACGGCGTCGGCGGCGCAGGACCTGCGGCCCGCGGGGACCCGGGAACAGCGCGAGGCCATGCAGCGGCTGTCGTGGATGGACGGCGAATGGACCGGCACGGCCACGGTCTACGCCGGTCCCGGCCGCACCACCTCGCACAGCCATACCGAACGGATCGGGCCGATGGTCGGCGGGTCGATCAAGGTGATCGAGGGGCGCACCACCGAGGCGGACGGCGAGGTCACGTTCAACGCCTTCGCGGTGGTGTCGTGGGACGATGCCGCCGACCGCTACACCATGCGGTCGTACGCCAACGGCATGGCGGCGGACTTTCCGCTGGAGGCCACCGCCGACGGGTTCACATGGTCGACGCCGAGCCGGGGCGGCCGGATGGACTATGTCACCACCCACCGGGACGGCGAATGGGTCGAGACCGGGGACTTCGTCCTGCCGGACCGCGAGCCGATGCGGGTGATCGAATTGCGGCTGCGCCGGCGCGGCGACACCGGCTGGCCGGCGGCCGATCCGGTCGCGCCGTGATCGACAGGGGCGGGCGCGCGCCCTAACCTGTCCGGGTCTGTTTCCGGCTGAGGGTGTTTCCGTCCATGCGTCTCCTGTCGACCGTCGCCGCGCTCGCCGCCGGCGCCCTGCTCACCGCCTGCGGCACCATGGGCGAGGCCCCCGGATCGCCCGCCGCCCCCGCCGCCGCCTTCGACGCGGCGCGGCTGCTGGAGCACGCGCGGGTGCTGTCGGACGACAGCTTCGAGGGGCGGGGCATCGGCACGCCGGCCGAGGAGAAAACCGTCCGCTATCTGAGCGAACAGTACGCGGCCGCCGGCTTCCAGCCGGGCGGCGAGAACGGCGGCTGGACCCAGGCGGTGACGCTGAACCGGTTCACGGCCTCGGACGTCGAGGCGCGCTTCGAGGTCGGCGGGCAGACCGTGCCGCTGACCCAGGGCCGGGAGATCGTGGTGTCGACCCGGCTGCCGGGCGAGGCGGTCGCCCTGACCGACGCGCCGCTGGTCTTCGCCGGCTATGGCATCACCGCGCCGGAGCGGAACTGGGACGACTTCAAGGACGTCGACGTGCGCGGCAAGGTCATCGTCGTGCTGGTCAACGACGCCGACTTCGAACAGCCGGAGCTGGACACCTTCAACGGCCGGGCCATGACCTATTACGGCCGCTGGACCTACAAGTACGAGGAGGCGGCGCGGCGCGGGGCGGCGGGGGTGATCATCGTCCACGAGACCGCCCCGGCCTCCTATGGCTGGGCCACGGTGACCAACAGCTGGTCGGGGCCGCAGTTCGACATCGTGCGCGAGAACGCGGCGGCCGAGCGCGTGCCGGTCGAGAGCTGGATCCAGCGCGACGTCGCCGTCGACCTGTTCCGCGCCGCGGGACTGGATTTCGAGGCGCTGAAGGTCCAGGCGCGCCGCCGGGACTTCCGGCCGGTCGAACTGCCGGGCGCGAGCTTCAGCGGGTCGTTCGACGTGGCGACCAGCCAGATCGTGACGCGCAACGTGCTGGCCCGCCTGCCGGGAACGACGCATCCGGACGAGACCATTCTGTACACCGCCCACTGGGACCACATCGGCGTCGGGGAGCCGGACGCCAACGGCGACGCCATCTTCAACGGGGCGGTCGACAACGCCACCGGCACCGCCGCCCTGCTGGAGCTGGCGCGGGTCTGGGCCGCAGGCCCGCGTCCGGAGCGGTCGATCGTGATGATCAGCTTCACCGCCGAGGAGAGCGGCCTGCTGGGTTCGGAATACTATGCCGCCAATCCGGTCTGGCCGCTGGAGACCACGGTGGCCGGCTTCAACATGGACGCGATGAACGTCTACGGCCGGGTCGCCAGTCTCGGCGTGGTCGGTCATGGCCAGTCCGAACTGGACGAGCGGCTGGCCGCCGCCGCCGCGCGGCAGGGGCGCGGGATCGAGCCGGACGCCAATCCGGCCGCCGGCAGCTATTTCCGCAGCGATCACTTCCCCCTGGCCAAGCGCGGCGTGCCGATGGCCTATGCCGAGGGCAGCGGCGATTTCCGCGACGCCCCGGTCGAGCCGCGCGAGGCCGCGCGCAACGAATACGGGGCGAAGCGCTACCACCAGGCCGACGACGAATGGTCGGCCGACTGGGACCTGGCCGGCCAGATCGAGGACATGGAGGTCGCCCTGTGGATCGGCCGCGATCTGGCGAACAGCCGCGACTGGCCGGGCTGGAAGCCGGGGTCGGAGTTCGGACCGGCCCGGGCGACGAGCGCGACGGCGCGTCGCTGAGCAGATGACAAAAACGTAATGGGCGGTCCGCCGGAGCCGTCCCTAGAGTGCGCCCAAATCCGGATGGAGCCTGTCTATATGTTTCGTGCATTCACCAGCGGCGTCGCCGCCGCCGCCCTGCTTCTGGCCGCCGGTTCGGCCCTGGCGCAGGATTTCTCGGCCGAGCGGATCAGCCAGGATATCCGCACCATCAGCGACGATTCCTATCAGGGCCGCTATCCCGGGACCGAGGGCGAGCGGATGACCCTGGCCTGGCTGCAGGCGCAGTACGAGGCCATGGGCCTGCAGCCGGGCGGGCCGGACGGCCAGTGGCTGCAGCCGGTCGAGCTGAAGCGCTATACCCCGGTGACCGCCACCGCCAGCTGGACGGGACCGGACGGAACCGTTCATCCGCTGACCGTCGGAACGGATGTCGGGCTTCGCGCCGCGACCAATGACGGCAAGGCTTCGATCGCCGGCGCGCCGGTGGTCTTCGCCGGCTACGGCATCACCGCGCCGGAGCGGAACTGGGACGACTACGGCGACATCGACGTGCGCGGCAAGGTCGTGGTCGTCGTGTCCGGCGAACCCGAAGGCGAGCTGTTCAACGGCGACTACACCACCAACTACCAGTCGGGCGCCTACAAGGCCGACGAGGCCTTCCGCCGCGGCGCGGTGGGCGTCGTCACCCTGGTGCCGCAGCCGGCGTCCTCGCCGATGTGGCAGCGCGCGGTGCAGGGCGGGGCGCGCTCCCGGCCGACGGCGCCGGGCGCGGCCGATCTGGAATTCTTCATGTCGGTCAACCACGACGTCGCCCTGCAGTGGGCGACCGCGGCGGGCCTCGAGATGGATGCGCTGGCCGAAATCGGAACGGGCGGCTTCAAGGCCGTGCCGCTGAACGGCGTCACCCTGTCGGTCGAGGCCGAGGAGTCGATCACCACCCTGGTCACCCACAACCTGCTGGCCATCATTCCGGGGACCGAGCGACCGAACGAGACGATCGTCTATTCGGCGCACTGGGACCACGTCGGCGGCGAGGCGCAGCATCCCGAGACGCCCGGCGACGACAAGATCTTCAACGGCGCCTGGGACAACGCCTCGGGCACCGTCGGCGTGGTCGAGATGGCGCGCCAGCTGAGCCAGGCCCCGCGGCCGGAACGCTCGATCGTCTTCGCCCATATGGCGGCGGAGGAGATGGGTCTGATGGGCGCCTATGGCTATGCCGCCGATCCGGTCTATCCGCTGGAGACGACGGTCGCCGACATCAACATCGACATGCTGCCGCTGTCCGGCCCGACCAAGGACATTCCGATCTTCGGCAAGGGCCAGAATGACCTCGAGGACCGGCTGCAGGCCCTGGCCGAACCGCTGGGCCGCTATGTCACCGACGACAGCATGCCGGAGCAAGGCTTCTACTACCGCTCGGACCACTTCCCCTTCGCCCGCGCGGGCGTGCCGGCGATCATGCCGTGGCACGGCTGGGACTGGGTCGACGGCGGCAAGGAGGCCGGCGAGGCGGCCTGGAAGGCCAGGTTCGGCGCCGACTACCACAAGCCGTCGGATGAATGGTCGGCGGATCTGGACTTCACCTCGGCGGTCGAGAACCTGACCCTGCTGTATCACCTGGGTCTGGACCTCGCGAACAGCGAGGACTGGCCGGCGTGGAAGCCGACCTCGGAGTTCGCCCAGGTGCGCGCCCGCTCGGACGCCGCCCGCCAGTGAGTCCAACCCGGTGACCCTGTCGATACGGCCCCTGACCGGCGACGGCTCGCCGCCGGTCGAGGGGTCGTATCCGCAGGCGGTCGAGGTGATCGGCGCGACCCGCTGGCTGTACCTGTCGGGCCAGATCCCGGTCGCGCCGGACGGCTCGCTGGCCGACGACTTCACCGGCCAGTGCGAACAGGTCTGGGACAATATCGAGACCCAGCTGGCCGCCGCCGGCATGACGCTGGACAACCTCGTCAAGGTGACGACCTTCCTGTCGGACCGGGACTGGGCGCTGGAGAACCGCGAGGTCCGGGCGCGCCGGCTGGCCGGGCGACAGCCGGCGTTGACGGTGATCGTCACCGGCATTTTCGACGAAGACTGGCTGGTCGAGATCGAGGCGGTGGCGGCGGCGTGAGGGGCGCCCTTCTCCCCGCGGGGGAGAAGGTGTCATGCGGAGCATGACGGATGAGGGGGATGGCGGCCCCATCGTCTCTGGTTGAGCTTTTGGCGACAGCCCCCTCATCCGAGCCGCTTCGCGGCCCACCTTCTCCCCCGAGGGGAGAAGGGTGATTATTGCACCGGCGCCACCGTGGCTCGGGCGATCAGGTCGCGGGCCTGCTGGATGGCGGCTTCGGTGGTCAGCTTGCCCTCCTGCACCTCGACGGCCCAGTCCATCAGCGGCTTGCCGGTGACGGCGCCGCGGTTGGCTTCTTCCTCGAGGTACAGGCCGCCCGAGGCGACGATGGCCGCGTCCCAGGCGGCGCGGACGCCGGCCCAGTAGTCCCTGGTCGCGGCCCAGTAGGCGTCGCCCGGCGCCGGGTCGTAGTTGTCGACCTTGCGATAGGTGTTGATGACGTCTTCCTGGACGATGGCGGTCAGGTCGCCGTCGTCGCCCTCGGACGGGCCCATCTTCACATTGTCCTGCAGATGCACCCAGCCGACCGGGGTCAGGGCGTGGCGATTGGTGCCGAGATAGCGGTCGTAGACCGGATCGCGCACGGCGTCGCGTCGGGCCAGCGGCCGCCAGGTCGGGGCGCCGGTCCATTCGGCGACGCCGTGATCGTAGGACCAGCGGCCGACGCCGCCGTAGCGGGGGGAGTCGTCGGTCTGCCAGACGGTCTGGGCCCAGGCGCCGCGGCGCTGGTCAGCGTCGACCGGGGTCAGGGTCCAGCGGTTGGGCCCGGCATAGGTCAGCACCGTCTCGGGCTCATAGACCCAATCCTGGCGCCAGTGCTTGATGACGAAGTGATTGCCGGCGTCGTCGCCCATGACGAGGATGTGCTGCAGGCTGATGCGGTCGCCGTCGTCGTAGACGACGCGGACGATCTCGTCGCCGGCCGACAGCTTCTCCTCCAGCGGCTCATAGCCTTCGCGGAAGCTGACGTTCTCGCGCATATCGAAGCGGACGCGCCACTGGCCGGCCTGGGCGAGGATCGACTGGCGATCCCGCTCGAACCGCGAGGCGGGAACCTCGGCCGGGGCGGTCGCGGCCGGGGTCTGGGCCAGAGCCGGCTGGGCGACCAGCAGGGCGGCGGCGATGAGGAAGGCGCGGGTCATGGTGCGTTCCGTAATGCGAGTCATTCTCGTTATCTCCCTGTCCAGTCAGTAGCGCAAGGCCAGCGACAGGCCGACGTTGCGGCCCGGCTGCGTGTAGGCGTCGAGCACCGCGGAGGTCGCCGCCACGCCGCGCACGTCGCTCCACCAGCTGTAGGTCTCGTCGAAAACGTTGAAGAGGCCGACGCGGGCCGTGACCCGGTCGTCGACGTTCCAGTATGCGGTCAGGTCCAGCAGGGCGAAGTCGTCGCCGACGGCGCACCCGAGGGCCGGATCGGCGTTGAAACAGCCGAGCCCGTCGGTATCGGCCGCGTCCTTGGCCTGGGACCAGGTCACGATGGCCTGGCCGCCGAAGCGACCGGCGGGCTCGTCATAGCCGAGGCCCAGGACGACCTTGAGCGGGTCGATGGTCGGCAGGGCGGTCGTGACGCCGTCGCTGGTGGTTTCGCCCTCGGCGTATGCGGCGGCGAAGCGGGCGCTGAGGCCGTTGTCCCACCACAGATCGGCCTTGGCCTCGACGCCCGAGATCTCGACGTCGGTGAAGTTGACGAACTGGTAAACGGCCGGGTCCGCGGGGGTGAAGGCGCCCGACACCACCTGCTGGCTGATGAAGTCCTCATAGTCGGACCGGAAGCCGGCGAGCTGGCCGGAGAAGCGGCCGCCGAACAGATCGACCTCGCGCAGACGGGCGCCGATCTCGAGGCTGCGGCTGGTTTCGGGGCTCAGGTCGGGGTTGGGCCGGGAGACGTAGCCGAAGGCGGGGTTGGAGAAGAACTGGTTCACCTGGCTGGGCGTCGGCGCCTTGAAGCCCTCGGCCCAGTTGCCGAAGAGCTGGACGGTCCGGGTGGCCTGCCAGACCACGCCCAGCTTGGGCGAGACGTGGTCGCCGGACTGGTCGGCGCGGGCGCCGGGGAACAGGGGATCGTCGGCGGTGGACAGGTCGTAGCTGTCCCAGCGGATGGCGGGGATGATCTTCAGCGCGCCGTCCAGCAGGCCGATCTCGTCCTGCACGAACAGGCCGGCGAGGGCGTAGTCGGTTTTCGGGAAGGCGCTGGTCGGGAAGGTCTCGCCCATTGGTGGGACCGTGCCGTCGCGGACGCCCTGCTGGGTCGTTTCGGACACGTCGCCGCCGATGGTCAGGCGGTGGACGCCGAGTGTCTTCACCGCGTCGGCGGCGAAGCCGACGACCTCGTTGTCGAAGCTGTTGTCGCGGGTGCGGTCGACGGCGGGATTGCGGTCCTCGAAGGTGAACTGGCGGGTCTCGGCCTGCTGGGCGTAGACGCTGGCCTGGGCGCGGTCGAGGCCGAGGACGCGGTCGCCGCGCCAGCCCAGGTTCCAGCCGTGGCGGCGGGTCTCGTCGTCGGCCAGCAGCTCCAGCACCGAGGCGCTGCGGCCGCTCAGCACGTCGGCGGTCGTGTCGCTCTCGAACCAGTCGTAGCCGGCGCGCAGGCTGTGGCCCGGGGCGATATCCCAGACGGCCTTGAGCAGGACGGCGTCGGAGCGGGTCTCCTGGGGATTGGCCATGGTGCGGGCCGAGCCGACGCCGCCGACGCTCCCTTGCGTCCCGGTCTCGCGGCTGTCGCGGCCGGTCCAGGCCAGCAGGCCGGAGAAGGCGCCGCCGCGGCCGGCGACCATGGCGGAGGTGGTCACGCCTTCGTCGGCCGAGTTGTAGCCGACGCGGGCGCGGGCGCCGAAGGACTCGCCGGACCGCAGCAGGTCGGCGGGGTCTTTGGTGGTGAAGGCGACGGCGCCGGCGACGCCGTCCGAGCCGTAGAGGGCCGAGGCCGGGCCCCGCAGGATCTCGACCGACTTCATCAGGTCGAGATCGGCGTAGCCGCCGCGGCCGACGCTCTGGGCCCCGAAGACGAAGCCGTCGGGGACGCGGACGCCGTCGACCACCATCAGCACCCGGTCGCCGCCGAGGCCGCGGATGGTGAAGCCCTCATTGCCGGCCCGTCCGGTCGTGCCGAGGGCGGCGCCGAAACGCGACGGCTGGCTGACGACGCTGACGCCGGGCTCGAAGCGGATCAGGTCCTTGATGTCGGTCGCCAGCATCGCCTCGATCTGCCGGGCGGTGAAGACGGTGACGGTGGCCGGGGCCTCGTCGGTCCGCGTCTCGCTGCGGGTGGCGAGGACGGTGACGGGCGGAAGCTGGGTCGGATCGGCCGCCGGGTCGGTCGAAGGGTCCTCCGCCATGGCCGGACCGACGGCGGCGACGAGGGCGGCGAGCCCGGTGGAGAGGAGGAGAGTGCGCATGTCAAAGGCCCCGCTTGGAAGGAGCGGGCCAATTACTGCGAGTGATTATCAGAATCAACCGCAATGACGACGCGGTTATTCCGGGGGCGGCTCAGCGCTTGCGGACGAACACCGTGCCGGCGGAGTAGCCGGCCCCGAAGCTGCAGATCAGGCCGGTGTCGCCGGGCTGGAAGCCGTCGTGGTGCAGGTGGAAGGCGATGATCGAGCCGGCCGAGGAGGTGTTGGCGTAGTCGTCGAGAATGATCACGTTCTCTTCCGGCGTCGGCTCGCGGCCCAGCACCTTGCGGCCGATGAACTGGTTCATGTTGATATTGGCCTGGTGCAGCCACAGCCGCTTCAGGGCCGCCGGATCGACGCCCAGTTCGGCGGCGTGATCGACGATCATGTCGGAGACCATCGGCACCACGTCCTTGAACACCTTGCGGCCCTGCTGGACGAACAGCTTGTCGGTCGGGCCGTCGACCACGGGTTCGGCCTCGCCGGTCGGCAGGGCGGCGCGGTTGAGGAAGCCGAAATTGTTGCGGATGTTGTTGGACATCACGGTCTTGAGCCGGGCGCCGAGAATCTCCCAGCCGCCGACGGCCTGGTCTTCGGCCTCGACGATCACGGCGGTGGCGACGTCGCCGAAGATGAAATGGCTGTCGCGGTCGCGGAAGTTCAGATGCGCCGAACAGATCTCGGGATTGACCATCAGAACGGCCTTGACCGAGCCCGAGGCGATGAAGTCGGCGGCGGTCTTGATGCCGAAGGTGGCCG
>JAXHTU010000104.1:0-10512 GCA_034189955.1 Pseudomonadota bacterium
CCTGGGCGACCCAATTCATGGATTGGCGCAGCGGCGCGATCCTGCCGCCGCCGGCGCCGCGCGAAGCCTTCTTCGGCGACGGCGATCCCCAGGTGATCGAGGCGATCACCTCACAGTCGCCCGCCAACTGCGGCCCCTAGCAGCCGGATCCGCTTCGACAACGGCCCGGCGCCGGGGCTGCGGGCCAGAGTGGCCGGCAGCAGGGCGGGAAAGGCCTCGACGGGGACGGAGCGCGCGGCCCGGCCCGCCTCCGGCAAGGCGGCGCGCGCCTCGTCGAACCGCCCCGTCTGCATCAGGCCCCACACCCGCCCCGCCGGGGCCGCGGCGGCCTCATGCCCGGGCCCGGCCAGCACCTCAACCGCCGCCTGCATCGGACCGACATAGAAAGCGTCCAGATCGTGCGGTTCGCCGTGCACCCGGCCGACATGGGCCTCGATCAAACCGTCGAACGGCGCGCGCGCCGACCCACGCCGGTCCACCATGTCGGTCAGGGCCTCCAGCACCGGATGGCCCTTGCGCGCCGTCCCCGCGAACACCCCGTCCATCTGCTCGCGCCACCAGACGTAGCGCATCTCGGCCAGCAGCGGCTGGGTCACGCGCGTCGGTATCGCCAGCAGCTCGGCCTCGAAGGCATACAGGGCGATCAGGTCGGCCCGCGCCCGCGCATCGGCGACGAACCGGCTGGACAGCCAGCGGTCCGCATCCGCCGCGCGGACCTGTTGTTCGAGCGAGGCGGCCGGATCAGCCAAACAGGGTCTGGTACATCGCCATCGAGGTCAGCATCGGCAGCGACAGCAGCATGTTGGTGCGGCTGCCCAGCATGGCGACCCGGGCGGCCCTGGCCTTGGCGGCGTCGTCGACGACGACGATGCCCAGCGCCCGCTTCTGGTTCGGCCAGATCAGGCCCCAGACATTGAGGAACATGACGATGGCCAGCCAGACGCCGACGCCCAGCAGGGTGTAGCCCTTCTGGTCCTCGCTCAGCCCGCCGGCGAGGCCGAAACTCAGCACCTCCAGGGCGTAGGCGTGACCGCGGCTGAACATCACCGCCAGCCCGGCCAGCACCGTGACCAGGGCCGACCAGCGGAACCAGAACAGGGCCTCGGGGGCGATATGCTTGCCGATCGCCGGCTTCAGCTCGGCCGGGATCGACGGCATGACCCGGATCTGGACGAAGTTGAAATACCACAACAGGCCGATCCACAGGATGCCCGCCACAACGTGGGTCCAGCGGAACACCGCCTGCCAGAAGATCAGGTCGAAGCCGCCCGGCGCGATGCTGCCGAAGGCGTAGATCATCACCCCGGCCAGCACGAGGCTGAGCAGGACCGTGCTGCGGAAGTTGGAAAGCAGATTGCCCATGGTTCGCCCCTCCCCGGGCGAGAATCGTTCAGCCGCGACCATAGCGCCGCTTGGGGGCGACAAACACCGATAGAGTTTAGGGGCGTTCCGGGCCGCCTTGTCATCCCGGACGGGGCGCAGCCCCGATCCGGGACGACTGCCCTCGCGGATTGATCCTCCCGGAAATCGCCTTCGATTATCCGGGAGACAGGATGCCGTTGCGCTGTCGCCGACCGGTCTCCCGGATAGCTGCTGACGCAGCTTCGGGGACAGGGCCGCCATCGAGCCTTGTCATCCCGGATCACCGCTTCGCGGCGTCCGGGATGACAAGGCGCGGACTGTTCCCGGTGCAGATGATCCCTACGGCCGGCTCGCCATCCCCAGCTTGACCGGCGTGGCGTCGTCCGCCGCGCCGCCGCGCTTGACGCCCCACAGCAGGATGATCGGCGCGCCGACATAGATCGACGAATAGGTGCCGATGATGATGCCGGCCATCAGGGCGATGGAGAAGCCGAACAGGGCCTCGCCGCCGAACACCGCCAGCGCCGCCAGCACCATGATCGCCGTAACGCCGGTGATGATGGTTCGCGACAAGGTCTCGTTGATCGACAGGTCGATCACCTCGCGCAGGGGCATCGTCTTGTACTTCCGCAGGTTCTCGCGCAGGCGGTCGAACACCACGACGGTGTCGTTCATCGAATAGCCGATGACGGTCAGGATGGCGGCGACCATGTTCAGGCTGAACTCCAGCCGCATGATCACGATCAGACCGAACACGAGGATCACGTCGTGCAGAAGGCCGACGATGGCGCCGAAGCCGAACTGCGGCTCGAAGCGGAACCAGATGTAGACGAACATCAGGACCACGGCGAGGCCCAGCGCCATCAGGCCGGAGGTGAACAACTCGCCGGACACCTTCGAGCCGACGACGGACACCCCGGAATAGGTGACCTCGCCGACCGCCTCGGTGATCGCGGTCTCGACCTGCTGGACCACCGCCGTCTGGTCCTGGCCCTCGGGAATCTGGAACCGGACGATGGCCGTCGAGCCGTCGTCCACGTCGGTGCCGCGCCGGGCGATGCCCTGGACCCCGACGTCGCCGAGCCCCAGTTCGCCGACGGCGGCGCGCAGTTCATCCAGCGCCACCACCTGCCCCGCCGGCTTGGACACCTCCATCGAGGCCCCGCCGCGGAAGTCGATGCCCATGTTCAGGCCGGGCCAGAAACAGCCGATGATCGAAGCGATCACCAGCACCGCCGAAAGCAGGCCGAACGGTTTGGCAAATTTGACGAACTGCAGGTTGGTCTTGACCGGCAGAACCTTGATGAGGGGCCATCCACGCATCGCCATCACTCCGCGATCGGCAGTTTTTTGGGCTTGGCGACCTTCAGCCACCACGCCAGGGCGACCTGTGCGACCAGGACGGCCGACAGCATCGAGGTGAAGACGCCGATGGTCAGCGTCCAGGCGAAGCCGCGCACAGGGCCCGCGCCGAAGATGAACATGATCAGCGCCGCGACCAGGGTCGTCAGGTTGGCGTCGATGATCGTGCCCATGGCCTTGTTGAAGCCGGCGTCCAGCGAGGCGATCACCGACCGCCCGGCCCGCGCCTCGTCGCGCATCCGCTCATAGATCAGCACGTTCGCGTCCACGGCCACGGCGAAGGTCAGCACCAGGCCGGCGATGCCGGGCAGCGTCAGGGCCGCGCCGGTCATCGACATGGCGGCGATGATCAGCAGGCCGTTCAGCAGCAGGCCGATGATCGAGATGCCGCCGAACAGGAAGCCGTAGGACAGCAGCATGAAGCTCAGGATGATGACGAAGCCGATGGCGGTGGACAGGGCGCCCGCGGCCACGGCGTCGGCGCCCAGTTCGGCGGTCACCGTGCGGCGTTCCTCGACCTGCAGCGGCGCCGGCAGGGCCCCGCCGTTCAGCAGATTGACCATCTCGGCCGCTTCCTGGATCGAGAAGCTGCCTTCGATGATGCCCGAGCCGCCGGTGATGGCGCTGTTGATCCGCGGGGCCGAGATCACCACCCCGTCAAGGATGATGGCGAACGGCCGGCCGATATTGGCGGCGGTGGCCTCGCCGAAGCGCCGCGCCCCGGCCCCGTCGAAGCGGAAGCCGATGGCGGTCTGGTTGTTCTGGTCGGTCGTGACCTCGGCGCGGGTCAGGTTCTCGCCCGACACCAGCACCCGTTTCTTGACCAGATAGGGCGTGCCGTTGGCGTCCGGAACGATCTCGGAATCCGGCGGCGGGAAGCCGGCGAGGGCCTCATCGATCGGGTTCTCGACATCGACCATCTGGAACGTCAGCTGCGCCGTCTGGCCGATGATCCGCTCCAGCGCGGCCGGATCGCTCTCGCCCGGGGCCTGGATGACGATCCGGTCCGCGCCCTGGCGGGTGATCGACGGTTCGCGGGTGCCGAGGCTGTCGATCCGGCGGCGCACCACCTCGATCGACTGGGTCACGGCATTGGACGCCATCGAGTCCATGGCCGCGTCGGTGAAGGCGTAGCGGATGCGGTCCTCGCCCTGACGCTGCACCGTGCGGTCGGCCAGGGTTCCGGCGCCGCCGCCGGTCGTCAGCGCCCGCATGGCTTCCAGCGCCGCGGGCATGGCGGCCGGGTCGGCCAGGGTCACCGTCACCCCGGAGCCGTCGCGCACCACGCCGGCGGCGTCGATCCCCGCCTCGCCCAGCACCGTCCGCGCGTCCTCGCCGAGGTTGTTCAGCCGCGCCTCGCGCATGGCCGCGACATCGACCTCCAGCAGCAGATAGGAGCCGCCCTGCAGGTCGAGGCCGAGATTGACCCCGCTCTTGGGCAGCCAGCCGGGCAGGGCCGCCCGCTGGTCGGCGGTCAGCAGATTCGGCGCGGCGAACAGGAGGCCGAACGCGAACGACAGGGCGAGAAGGATGACCTTCCAGCGCGACAGATGGACCATGCGGGCTTCCCCGACCTTTCAGAACGCCGAGATCAGGCCTTGGAGATTTGTTTGGTGTCGTTGGCGGCGACGGCGGTGCGGTCGCGCACCTGGGTGATCATGCCCTTCACCACGCGGACGTTCACGCCCTGGGCGATCTCGACCATGGCCTCGTCGTTCTCGACCCGGGTGACCTTGCCGATCATGCCGTTGGACAGCACCACCGTGTCGTTGCGCTTCAGCCCGGCGACCAGCGCCTGGTGCGCCTTCATCTGCTTCTGCTGCGGCCGGATCAGCATGAAGTAGAACAGGATGATGACCGGGACGAAGAAGATCAGGGTGCCGAACGGCCCCGCCAAGAGTTCCTGCACGATAGTCTCCGCAAGCGTCTGGAGCCGCGCCGGGCGGCCCTTGAAAATGAGGCGCGGAACCTAGGGCGCGCCGCCGCACATTGCAACGCAAGGCCGCGATGACCCCGCGTCGGGCCTCAGCGCGGCAACACGCTCAGCGGATCGACCGCCGTCGGCTCGTCCCCGCGCATGCGCCAGGTCTCGAAATGGATCGAGGGCCGCCCGTCGCCGGCGGTCGTGCCGACCGTGCCGATGGCCTGCCCCGCCTGGACGTCCTCGCCGTCGCGCACCACCGCCGTGCCCAGATGGCCATAGACCGAGCGCCAGCCGTCGCGGTGCACGATCAGCACCGTCAGCCCCTGTCCGGCGAGGTCGTCGCCGACATAGCCGACCCGTCCGCCCGCCGCGGCCCGCACCTCGGTCCCCTGCGGCGCGCCGATGTTGACGCCATTGTTGCGCTCGCCCATGCCGACCGGGCCGAAACGACGCAGGATCTCGCCGCGCACCGGCCAGTCCAGCGCCACCGTGCCCGAGGCCGGCGCCGTCCCGACCGGCCCGGCCGTGGCCGCCGGCTGGCGCGACGGCAGGGGCGTCGCCGCATTGCCCGAGGGCGGCGGCGGGGGCGGCGGCGGCGGCACGCCGGCCTCCGGCACATAGACGCCGCTCGGCGACGGCCCGGTCGCATAGGGATCGCCGCCGATGTCCACCGCATGGGCCGGCAGGATGATGCGCTGGCCCGGCGAGACGTCGGCGCGCGGGCCCAGGCCGTTCAGGTCGATCAGCGTCTGCACCGGCGTCTGGAAGCGCCGGCCGATGCCGGAAATGGTGTCGCCCGGCTGGATCTCATAGGCCGCCCCGGCCGCGATCGCCGCGCCCGAAGCCGGCGGCGGCGGCGTGGCGAAGCCTTCGGAGGCGGGCCCGGCGGCCGGCTGATAGGGCCGCGGCCCGACGGGCGTATCCAGCGCGCCCCCGTCGATCTCGCCGACCGGCGCGGTGGCCGGCGGCGGCGCCTCGTAAGCGGGATTGGTCGCCCCGCGCACCCCCTCGCCGCTCGGGGCGGGCGTCGCGGTCACAGGGTAGGCCGGCTGGCGCGCCGGCGGCGGTCCATCGACATGGATCGGATAGCGCGGCTCGGCCGGATAGCTCGCGCAGGCCGCCGTCAGGCTCATCGCCCCCAGCACCGCCAGCGCCTTCAACCCCGTCCTGAGTCCGATCATTCGCCCGCTCCTGAATCGCGAATCCGCCCCGCCGGACCAGACCCCCCAAACCGCGCCAAAGTTGGGCGGGAAGGTTAACAGGAAGGCAATATGCAGCAGGCAGCAGGCAGCAGAGATCACCAAATAGTGGCCGTCGGCGGCGGAACGCCTGCCCATCCCGTCAGCGCTCACTGCCTGTTGCCTGTTGCCTGTTGCCTGCTGCCTGCTGCCTGCCTCCCCCTCACCCCTCCTTCGCCGTCCCCTCGACCAGCGGCACGAACCGCACCTCGGCCAGGCTCTCGCGCCGGAACGACCCGTCCTCGAGGCTGACATAGCGGTGCAGCCGCTGCACCGACGACCGCCCCACCGGGCACACAAGGATCCCGCCCGGCTTCAGCTGATGCAGCAGCTCCGTCGGCTCTCCGGGCGAGGCCGCCGTGACCATGATCCGGTCGAACGGCGCCTGCTCCGGCCAGCCCAGGCCGCCGTCGCCGTGCCGGGTGATGACGTTGTCGATCTGCAGTTCCTTCAGCCGCCTCTCGGCCTCGGTCAGCAGGCTGCGATAGCGCTCGACCGAATAGACGTAGCGCGCCAGCCGGCTCAGCACCGCCGCCTGGTAGCCGCTGCCGGTGCCGATCTCCAGCACCCGGTGGCGCGGCTGCACGTCCAGCGCCTGGGTCATCAGGCCGACGATATAGGGCTGGGAAATGGTCTGGGCGCAGTCGATCGGCAGGGCCTGATCCTCCCACGCCTGGTCGAGGAATTTCTCGTGCACGAACACCGCGCGATCGATCGATTCCATCGCCTCCAGCACGCGCGGCTCCGTCACCCCCTGCTGCCGCAGCCCGAGGATCAGCCGGCCGGCGCGATCGTCGTTCAACTTCATTCCGGGACGACCCTCATTCCGCCGCCACCGTCTTCGGCGGCGCCCCGCCCAGCACGCCCTTCAGGTCGTGCACGCTCGGCCTGTGCGTCAGGTCGATGTGCAGCGGCGTGACCGAGATCTTGCCCTCGTCCATGGCCCGCAGGTCGGTCCCGGCCGGATGGTCCTGCTTCGCCCCGCGGAAGCTCATCCAGTAATAGTCCCGCCCGCGCAGATCCGTGCGCCTGACCGCATGCATCTCGCCGATGTCGCGGAAGCCCTGCCGCGTCACCTCGATCTCGGTCACCGCCTCCGGCGGCCGGCTGGGGAAGTTCAGGTTCATCACCACCCCGTCCTGCCACGGCTGGGCCAGCAGCCGGCTGATGATCGCCGGCGCGAACGCCTCGGCCGTCTCCCAGTGCGCCACGACCTCGTCGTGGAACCGCTCCAGCGACTGGCTCAGGGCGATCGAGCGGATGCCGAAGGCCATGCCCTGCAGCGCCCCCGCCACCGTCCCCGAATAGGAACAGTCCTCGCCGACATTGTGCCCGCGATTGACCCCCGACAGCAGCAGATCGGGCCGCTCGGGCATCAGGTCGTTGACCGCCAGCACGACGCAGTCGGTCGGCGTCCCGGTCACCGCGAACCGCTTCTCGCCCAGCGTATTGACCCGCAGCGGCTCGGTCAGGGTGATCCCCCGCCCCTTGCCCGACTGCTCGGTCTGCGGCGCGCAGATCCACACATCGTCCGACAGCGTCCGCGCGATCCGCTCCAGACATTCAAGGCCTTCCGCCTCGATGCCGTCGTCGTTGGTGAGGAGGATTCTCATGCCCGTTCACCTCTCCATTCGCGAAGGCGAATGGGGAGGACAGGCGGCGCCAGCCGCCAGGAGGGGGCGGCGCGGAACGATCCGATCGGAGCTCCGGCGGCCAGCACCGCGCTGCCCCCTCCTGGACGCTTCGCGTCCTGTCCTCCCCGCCGCCCTACGGCGTCGGAGAGGTGAGCGCGACCCTCACCCCACATGCGTCACCCCCTCCGGCATATACCGCCGCAAGGCCTCCGGCACGGCGATCCGCCCGTCCGGCTCCTGGTAGTTCTCCATCACCGCCACCAGCGTCCGCCCGACCGCCAGCCCGCTGCCGTTCAGCGTGTGCACGAACTCCGTCTTCTTCTCGCCGGCCCGCTTGAAGCGCGCATCCATCCGCCGGGCCTGGAAGTCGCCGCAGTTGGAGCAGGAGCTGATCTCGCGATACATCCCCTGCGACGGCAGCCACACCTCCAGATCGAAGGTCTTCCTCGCCGAAAAGCCCATGTCGCCCTTGCACAGCAGCATCCGGCGGTACGGCAGCCCCAGCTTCTCCAGCACCACCTCGGCGCAGCGCACCATCCGCTCGTGCTCGGCCTCGCTGTCCTCCGGCCGGGTGATCGAGACCATCTCGACCTTGTGGAACTGGTGCTGCCGGATCAGCCCGCGCGTATCCCGCCCGGCCGACCCCGCCTCGGCCCGGAAACAGGGCGTCAGGGCCGTCAGCCGCATCGGCTCGGCGAGTTGTTCCTCGGGCAGTATCTGCTCGCGCACGAGGTTGGTCAGGGAGACTTCGGCGGTCGGGATGAGCCAGCGGCGCTCCGGGTCTCTCGCTTCCAGTTCATAGAGAAGGTCGTAGACAGCATCGTACGCGCGATCCGAGGCCTGATTGGGCCCCTCGCCCTCACCGTGTTCCTTCCAGACCTGCTCGTCGAACGCAGCGAGGTAGTCGAAGATAATCCGACGGCGCTGCTCAGATAGAGAAACGCCGGTCGCGAAAAGGTCATCCGAGAACTTCGGCAGCTGCCCCGTCCCGAACATCGCCTCGTCGCGCACCAGATACGGCGGATTGACCTCCAGATAGCCGTGCTCGTTCGTCTGCACGTCCAGCATGAACTGGCCGATGGCCCGCTCCAGCCGCGCCAGCCCGCCCTTCAGCACCGCGAACCGCGCGCCCGACATCCGCGCCGCCGCCTCGAAGTCCAGCAGGCCCATGGCCTCGCCCAGATCGGCGTGATCCTTCGAAGGCCCGCCCGCGCGCGGCTCGCCCCGGCGCGAGACCTCGACATTGCCCGCCTCGTCCTTGCCGTCCGGCACATCGTCCGCCGCCAGGTTCTTCTGCGCCGCCAGCAGGTCTCGCAGTTCCTTGCCGGTTTCCGCCTCGACCCCCTCGGCCGCCGCGATCTCGCCCTTCAGGCTCTCGACCTCGCCCTTCAGCCGCTCGGCCTCGGCCATGTCCTTCTTGCCCATCGCCGCGCCGATCAGCTTCGACGCCGCATTGCGCTTCGCCAGCGCCTCCTGCCCGGCCGTCTGCGCCGCCCGCAGCGTGCGATCCAGCTCCAGCGCCTTGTCGACAATGGCCTGGGCGTCCTCGACGCCACGCGACGACCAGCCGCTGACGAAGGCGGCGGGATGGTCACGGATGGCGCGGATGTCGTGCATGGTCGGTCTCGGTTCGGGGAAGCGCCTGCTCTAACCCCCGCCGCAGATTCCGCCAACCCGCCCCGGGTTCCTCAGTTGATCCGCCGGTCCAGGCGGCTGGCCGCGCGGGTTCATCACAACGGACACAACGAAAGCACGACGGACACCACGGGAGCCTGCGCCTTGCGCCCCTGCGCGGGCCTTGCCCGCCATCCATCCATTGCGACACCCCGATGGAAGCCGAGGGCCCTCCGGCCCCGTCGTGTTCTTTGTGAATTCGTTGTGTCCGTTGTGATGAACCTCGGCTCTCAAGGACGACGATGCTGCGCTGCAAATCCGCGTCCAGCCATCACAATTTTCTCGCCCAACCCGTTGTTTTCCAACGCACCCGCCCGCCCCCCAGCGTCCTGTACCCGCCACAGGAAGCCGGCGCCGTAGACTGCCGCCCCGATCTTTGACAACCGAACCCCCGCCGCGCCGCGACAGGCGCCCCGGTCGACCCGGACGGTTTGGACGGTCTGGACGGTCTGGACGGTTTGGACGGTTTGGACGGTTTGGACGGTCTGGACGGTCTGGACGGTCTGGACGGTCTGGACGGTGTTTTCCGGTTTTGCCCGGGTAAAACCCGCCGGCCCTAGATCAGCCCCGCCATCGGCGAACTGGCGCTGGCGTACAGCCGCTTCGCCATCCGCCCGGCCAGATAGGCCTCGCGCCCGGCGATCACCGCATGCTTCATCGCGCTGGCCATCAGGATCGGATCCTTCGCCGCCGCGATGGCCGTATTGGCGATCACCGCGTCGCAGCCCAGCTCCATGGCGATGGTCGCGTCCGAGGCCGTGCCGACGCCCGCATCCACCAGCACCGGCGCCTTCGCCTGTTCGACGATCAGCCGGATATTGACCCGGTTCTGGATGCCCAGCCCCGAGCCGATCGGCGAGGCCGCCGGCATGATCGCCGCCGCCCCGGCGTCCTCCAGCCGCTTCGCCATCACCACGTCGTCGGTGCAATAGACCATGACGTCGAAGCCGTCGGCGACCAGCAGGTCCAGCGCCCGCAGCGTCTCGACCATGTCCGGATACAGGTGGGCGCTGTCCGACAGCACCTCCAGCTTGACCAGATTCCACCCCCCGGCCTCGCGCGCCAGCCGCAGCGTCCGCACCGCGTCCTCGCCGGTGAAACAGCCGGCGGTGTTGGGCAGGAAGGTGAACCGCTCCGGCTTCACATGATCCACCAGCATCGGCTGGCTCGGATCCGACAGATTCACCCGCCGCAGGGCCACGGTGACGATCTCCGCCCCCGCCGCCTCGGCCGCCGCCGCGTTCTGGGCGTAGTCGGCGTATTTGCCGGTGCCGACGATCAGCCGGCTGTTGAAGGTCCGTCCGGCGACGGTCCAGGT
>JAXHTU010000105.1:0-10212 GCA_034189955.1 Pseudomonadota bacterium
CGCTGGCCTTGGCCAGAACCATCGTGATCGCCGCCGTCAGCGTCGTCTTGCCGTGGTCGACGTGACCGATCGTGCCGATGTTGCAATGCGGCTTGTTACGTTCGAACTTTTCCTTGGCCATTCTCTTCTCTCCGTCCCCTGAACAGGGGGCTTTGTCCTAGTGTTTCAGGGGGTGATTTAAGCGGAATACTTCTTGATCACTTCGTCGGCGACGTGTTGCGGCACCGGTTCGTAGTGGTCGTACTGCATGGTGAAGACCGCGCGGCCCTGCGACATGCCGCGAAGCGTGTTCACATAGCCGAACATGTTGGCCAGCGGCACGAAGGCGTTCACGACGGTGGCGTTGCCGCGCATGTCCTGGCTCTGGATCATGCCGCGACGGCCGTTAAGGTCGCCGATGACCGAGCCGAGGTAGTCCTCGGGGGTCACGACCTCGACCGCCATGATCGGCTCGAGCAGCTTGGGCGCGCCCTTTTCCTTCAGTTCGCGGAAGGCGGCGCGGGCGGCGATTTCGAACGCCAGCACGCTGGAGTCGACGTCGTGGTACTTGCCGTCCGTCAGGGTCGCCTTGAAGTCGATCAGCGGGAAGCCGGCCAGCAGGCCGCCGTCCTTGATGGACTCGAGACCCTTCTGCACGCCCGGGATATACTCCTTGGGCACGGCGCCGCCGACGATCGAGCTTTCGAACACGAAGCCCGAACCAGGCTCGCCCGGCTCGAAGGTGATCATGACGCGGGCGAACTGGCCCGTACCGCCGGTCTGCTTCTTGTGCGTGTAGTCGATGTCGACCTTGCGGCCGAGCGATTCACGATAGGCGACCTGCGGCGCGCCGATCGTGGCGTCGACCTTGTAGGTGCGGCGCAGGATGTCGATCTTGATGTCGAGGTGCAGCTCGCCCATCCCCTTGAGGATGGTCTGGCCCGACTCGTGGTCGGTCGAGACGGTGAAGGAGGGGTCTTCCGAGGCCAGCTTGGCCAGGGCGACGCCCAGCTTCTCCTGGTCGGCCTTGGTCTTGGGCTCGACCGAGATCTCGATCACCGGGGCCGGGAATTCCATCTTCTCGAGGATCACCGGCGACTTCAGCGGATCGCACAGGGTGTCGCCGGTGCGGGTGTCCTTGAGGCCGGCCAGGGCGACGATGTCGCCGGCGTAGGCTTCCTTGATGTCCTGACGGTCGTTGGAGTGCATCAGCAGCATGCGGCCGACGCGCTCTTTACGATCACGGCTGGAGTTCAGCAGGCCCATGCCGGTTTCCATCACGCCGGAATAGATGCGGCAGAAGGTCAGCGAGCCGACGAAGGGGTCGTCCATGATCTTGAAGGCGAGAACCGACAGGGGCTCGTCGTCGGCGGCGCGGCGCACGACCGGCTCCTCCGTCTTGTAATCGATGCCCGGGGTCGGCGGGATGTCGATCGGCGACGGCAGATAGTCGACAACGGCGTCGAGCAGGGTCTGGACGCCCTTGTTCTTGAACGCCGAGCCGCACAGGATCGGATAGAAGGCGCCGGTCAGCACGGCCTTGCGGATGCACTTCTTCAGAACCTCGAGCGAGGGCTCGGTGCCGTCGAGATAGGCTTCCATCGCCTCGTCGTCGAGCTCGACGGCGTTGTCGATCAGGTACTGGCGGGCCTCATTGGCCTTGTCGAGCAGGTCGGCCGGGATCTCGCCGACGGTGAAGTTGGCGCCCAGGGCGTCGTTGTCCCAGACCACCGCCTTCATGGCGACGATGTCGACCAGGCCGGTCAGCGAGGATTCCGAACCGATCGGGAACTGGATCGGCACGGCCTTGGCGCCGAGACGGTCGCGGATCGACTGCACCGAGGCGTCGAAATCGGCGCCGATCTTGTCCATCTTGTTGACGAAGACGATCCGCGGCACCGAATATTTGTCGGCCTGGCGCCAGACGGTTTCGGTCTGCGGCTCGACGCCGGCGTTGCCGTCCAGCACCGTCACGGCGCCGTCGAGCACGCGCAGCGAACGCTCGACCTCGATGGTGAAGTCCACGTGGCCGGGGGTGTCGATGATGTTGAGGCGCTTTTCTTTCCAGAAGGCGGTCGTCGCGGCCGACGTGATGGTGATGCCGCGCTCCTGCTCCTGGTCCATCCAGTCCATGGTGGCGGCGCCGTCGTGGACTTCGCCGATCTTGTGGTTCTTGCCGGTGTAATAGAGAATCCGCTCGGTCGTCGTCGTCTTGCCCGCATCGATGTGGGCCATGATGCCGAAGTTGCGATAGTCCTCGATTTTGTGCGTGCGGGCCATGAAAGCGTGCCTTGAAGTGAGTTCAGGACGCGTTTCGCGCCCTCGGGGAGATCTGCGTCTGTCTGGATAAGCAGGCGCGGGCGATTTAGCTCAAACCGCCCGCGCCGGATAGTCAGTAGATAGGAGCCGAAGAGAGCTCCTTGAAGGCGTTACCAGCGATAGTGGCTGAAGGCGCGGTTGGCCTCGGCCATCTTGTGGGTGTCTTCACGCTTCTTGACCGCGGTGCCGCGGTTGTTCGAGGCGTCCAGCAGCTCGGCGGCCAGCTTTTCCGTCATGGTGTTCTCGCCCCGCTTGCGCGCGGCATTGACCAGCCAGCGGATGGCAAGAGCCTTGCGACGGTCCGGGCGAACCTCGACCGGCACCTGGTAGGTGGCGCCGCCGACGCGACGCGACCGGACTTCGACCGCCGGGGCGACGTTTTCCAGCGCGGAGTGGAAGGTCGCGACAGGCTCCTGTTCCTTCTTCTTGTCGGCCAGGATCTCGAACGCGCCGTAGACGATGTTTTCGGCGACGGCCTTTTTGCCCTCGTACATGACGTAGTTCATGAATTTGGTGACGGTCAGATCCTTGTATTTGGGATCCGGCAGAACTTCGCGCTTCTGTGCGCGGTGACGACGGGACATGAGCCTGGCCTTCTAAAACGGTGTCTGGAGTCCCGGACGGGCCGGGATGAATCTGGTGGAGCGGGTCGCTTACTTCGGACGCTTGGCGCCGTAGTGCGAACGGCGCTGCTTGCGGTCCTTGACGCCTTGCGTGTCGAGCACGCCGCGCAGGATGTGGTAGCGAACGCCGGGCAAATCCTTGACGCGGCCGCCGCGGATCAGGACGACCGAGTGCTCCTGAAGATTGTGGCCCTCGCCGGGGATGTAGCACACCGCTTCAATGCCGGTGGTCAGACGGACCTTGGCGACCTTACGCAGGGCCGAGTTGGGCTTCTTCGGGGTCGTCGTATAGACGCGGGTGCAGACGCCGCGGCGTTGCGGGCAGCCCTTCAGGGCCGGGACCTTGTTGCGGACCGGCTTGGGTTGGCGCGGCTTGCGGATCAGCTGGTTGATAGTCGGCATTCGAAACTCGTCTCTTTCAATCGATGGAGGCGTGTGCCTTTCGGCCGGAGCGCCTCGTGAGCCTTCTTTTCGGACGACGCCGATGCGCCGCCCCGGGTTGGGTTCCGAGCCGCGACCGCGACAAACAGAAAAGCCGGAACGCGCGCTTCGGGCGTTCCGGCGGGCGACAGCCCGGTCGTTCGATTGTCACGATCTCGATGAACGCTGACGCGCCCGCCTCGAAAGTGGGCGGCTTCTACGCCGGGAGCCTGCCGCGGTCAAGGGCGCGGCCGGCCGGGCACGGCCTGCGGAGGCCGCAATACCGCCACGCTCGCCCCTCCTTATCGGTCCAGCAGAGGGAGGACGGATGGGCGGGCTGGCGTGGGAGTGGCCCTCGGGCGGCGAACGCTGGCGCAAGCCGGCCATCGTCGCCGCGTCCCTGGCCCTTCACGCCGTGGTGCTGGGCTATATGGCGTTCGATACGTTCGAGGGCTCCCGTCGCTCCGGAAGCGGCCCGATCATAGACTATTTTCCGGGGCCGGTGATCCACGTCCAGATCGAGCCTCGCCCGCTGCGCCGCGGTGAAGTCGCCCGGACCCGCGAGACGCCCGCGCCGGAAGGCCCCGGTCCCAGGCTCGCCGATCAAGGCACCCGCCGAACGGAAACCACCGGCTCGACCGGATCCGCTCCGCGGGGTCAGTCGACGGCGCCCTCTTCCAGCGAGGTCGGCTCGGCCCCCGCCCCGCCGTCGCCCGGGATCGACGCCCGGAGATGGCGAGTGCGCCCCGGGGTGACGGATGATCGGGTGGGTCGCGGTCTGCGCGCCAGCGCTCTCGCCTGCGCCACCCCCGCGCTGCTGGGAGACGAGGAACGCGCCCGGTGCGACGGCCGCATGGCGGCGCGGGCGGCGGCGATCCGCGGAACCGGCGATCGCGAGCGCGACGCTCGCCTTGCGCGTCACGGCGCCCGCGTCCTGGCCCGTTACGAGGAACGGCGAGCGCCCCTGTCGGGCTCCGATGATCCACCTTGCGAGAAGACAGGGCCTGTCGCGGAGTGCGAACTGGAGATCCACGTCGATCTGTTTTCTTCGATAGACGGCTGGCTGCCGAACCTGAGGGGCGACGATGAGTGAAGGCCGCCGCCGTGTATGGAGCCCTGTCTGGCCTCGTCGGGCCGAGCGCTGGCGGACGCCGGCGATCGTCGCTGTGTCCGTCGGCCTTCATGCCCTGGTGCTGGGCGTCATTGGCCTGCGATCGATCGACCTCGGCGAACCTCCGCCGCAGATGGACCGGGTGGTCTATGTCGAGATCGAGCCCCGCCCCCTTCTGCCCGGCGAGGTCGCCCGGGTTCGGCCGCCGCCGGCGCGTCCCCAGACGCCCGCCGAAGCCCTGCCGGACGCCGGACCGGCTGAGGCCACCTTCCGGCGTCCCGAGGACGAGGACGACCGCACAGCTCCCTCCCCGCGCGCGCCGGCCCCCGGCGCCCCGCGACCCCCGGCCGCGGTCGGCACAGCCCCGTGGCAGGTGCGGCCCGAGACCACGGGCGACCGGGTCGGGCGCGGCCTGCGCACCAGTCCCGTCGGCTGCGCCAGTCCCCGGCTGCTGACAGCCCCGGAGCGGGCGATCTGCGACGATCGCTTCGGCGCCCGCGCCGCCGTCGCCGCGCCGATCGAGGGGACGGGCAATCCGGAGCGCGACGGCCGTTTCGCGCGCGAGGGAGCCCGCGCGCTGGCGGAATACGAAGGGCGGCGTCGGCCGCTCAGCGGCGGGGTCGGCATCGTCGGGCCGCAGGACGGGCCCGGGTCGAACTTCGGCATGGGGGTGGCGGGATCGCACCTGGATCCGTCGCTGCGGCCGGACTCCACCGAGAACATCCGCACCCCGCAGCGTGAAGGCCGGCGTGGAGACGGCGCCCCGCTCAAGCCCGGCGGCTAGGGCGGCGAGGATCAACCGGCGGTCCAGCCTCCATCCACCATCACGGAACCGCCCGTCATCAGGGTCGAGGCGTCGGACGCCAACAGCAGCAAGGCCCCGGTCAGTTCCTCCATCCGGCCCAGCCGCCCAAGCTTGATGCGGCTCAGAACGAAGTCGCGCGTCCCGGGGGTGTCGAGGATGGGGCGGGTCATGGCTGTGTCGATGAAGGTGGGGCAGAGGGTGTTCACCCGGACGCCGTGGGGCGCCAGATCGATCGCCATGCAGCGGGTCAGGCCCTCCAGCCCCCATTTGGAGGCGCTGTAGAGCGAGCGTCCCGCGCCCCCGACATGGCCCATCTGCGACGAGACGTTGATGATCGAGCCCGGCCGGCCCCACTCCAGCAGTCCCTTCGCCACCGCCTGGGCCACAAACAGGGCGGACTTCAGATTGAGATCGAGAACGACGTCATAGTCCTCCTCGGTCACCTCGGTGATCGGGCGGATACGGTTCACGCCGGCGTTGTTCAGCAGGATGTCGAACGGGCCCCGCGCCGCGATCTCCCGCCGGACGGCGGCGATGTCGGTGACGTCCAGAACGAAGGCGTCGGCGGCGAAGCCCGCCTCGCGGATCTCGCGCACCCGCGCGTCCAGATCGGCCGCCGTGCGGCCGCACAGGGTCACGGCGGCGCCCGCCTGGGCGAAGACCTCGGCCGCGGCCGCGCCGATGCCCCGGCCGCCGCCGGTGACGAGAGCGCGCTTGCCGTCAAGGCGGAAAGACGGAAGGGGCGTCAGGGTCATGGCGTGTCTCCGTGCGCGAGGCCGCCAGCTTCCGCGTGAAATCGGCAAAAGAAAAGGGCGACCCCGTCGCCGGGGCCGCCCTCGTCATTTCAGTCCGTCGCCGCAGATCAGCCTTCGCTGTTCTCCAGCTCGAGGGCCAGATCGGCCGGCAGCGGCTCGATGGCCTCTTCGCGTTGCGACGTCAGGACGGCGTCGCGCTCGTTGGCCACCTTCTGCAGGGCGCGGAGGTAGGCGCCGGTGCCCGCCGGGATCAGCCGGCCGACGATGACGTTTTCCTTCAGGCCTTCCAGCGTGTCCTTCTTGCCGTTGACCGAGGCGTCGGTGAGGACGCGGGTGGTCTCCTGGAAGGACGCCGCCGAGATGAAGCTGCGGGTCTGCAGCGACGCCTTGGTGATGCCCAGCAGGACCGGCTGGGTCGTGGCCTGCCGGCCCTTGCGCTTCTCGACCTTGAGGTTCTCGGCCACGGCCTCCGCCACTTCCACCGTGTCGCCACGGATCAGGGTGGTTTCGCCCGAGTCGAGGATCTCGACCTTCTGCAGCATCTGGCGAACGATCACCTCGATGTGCTTGTCGTTGATCGGCACGCCCTGCAGTCGGTAGACCTCCTGCACTTCGTTGACCAGGTACTCGGCCAGAGCCTCGACGCCCTGGATGCGCAGCAGGTCGTGCGGATCCGGGTTGCCGTCGATGATGTAGTCGCCCTTCTGGATCAGATCGCCGTCGTGGACGGAGATGTGCTTGCCCTTGGGGATCAGGAACTCGACCGCATCGCCCTGCTCGCCGTCGGCGTTGACCTCGGGCGTGATCTTGATGCGGCGCTTGTTCTTGTAGTCGCGCCCGAACTCGACGCGGCCGTCCATCTCGGCGATGACCGCGCAGTCCTTGGGACGACGGGCTTCGAACAGCTCGGCCACCCGCGGCAGACCGCCGGTGATGTCCCGCGTCTTGGCGCCCTCGGTCGGGACGCGGGCGATGATCTCGCCCGGCTTGACCACATCGCCGTTGTTGACGGACAGAACCGCGCCCACCGGCAGCAGATAACGGGCGTCGGAGCCCGAGGCCAGCTTGGCGTATTCGTCGCCCTTGGTGACGCCCATGGCCGGACGCAGGTCCGCGCCGCGGGGGCTGGCGCGCCAGTCGGAGACGACGCGCTGGGCGATGCCCGTCGCTTCGTCGGTTTCCTCGCGGACCGACAGGCCCTCGACCAGGTCCTCGAAGCGGATCACGCCGCCGACTTCGGTCAGGATCGGAGAGGTGTAGGGGTCCCACTCGGCCAGACGCTGGCTGCGCTTGACCTCGGCCCCTTCGGTGACCCGCAGACGGGCTCCGTAGGGGATCTTGTGGCTCTCACGGTCCTTGCCGTCGACGACGATGGTGACGACGACGTTGCGGCTCATCGCCACCAGATCGCCGTGCGCCGCCTTGACGGTCGGGCCCGTGATCTTGGCGACGCCGGGGTTGGTCGCCTCGTAGAACGAGGTTTCCGCCACCTGCGCCGTGCCGCCGATGTGGAAGGTCCGCATCGTCAGCTGGGTGCCGGGTTCGCCGATCGACTGGGCGGCGATAACGCCGACCGCTTCGCCGATGTTGACGTTGGTGCCGCGCGCCAGGTCACGCCCGTAGCAATAGGCGCAGATGCCGGCTTCGGCCTCGCAGGTCAGGGCCGAGCGGACCTTGACCGACTGGACGCCGGCGCTGTCGATGATCTCGACCTCTTCCTCTTGCAGATAGGTGTCGGCCTTGAAGAGGACCTTGTCGCCGCCCGGCTCCTTGATGTCCTCGGCCGCATAGCGACCCAGGACGCGTTGGCCCAGCGAGACCAGGACGTCGCCGCCTTCGACCACGGCGCGCAGGGTGATGCCCCGCGTCGAGCCGCAATCGTTCTCGGTGACGATCGAGTCCTGCGCCACGTCCACCAGACGGCGGGTCAGATAACCCGAGTTGGCGGTCTTCAGCGCGGTGTCGGCCAGACCCTTGCGGGCGCCGTGGGTGGAGTTGAAGTACTCCAGCACGGTCAGGCCTTCCTTGAAGTTAGAGATGATCGGCGTTTCGATGATCTCGCCCGAGGGCTTGGCCATCAGGCCGCGCATGCCGCCCAGCTGCTTCATCTGCGCCTGCGAGCCACGGGCGCCGGAGTTGGCCATCATGAACACCGAGTTGATGTCCGGGGCCTGACCCTTGGCCAGAACGCGCGGCTGCGCGATCTCGCCCATCATCGCATCGGCGATCTTGTCCGTGGCCTTGGCCCAGGCGTCGACGACCTTGTTGTACTTCTCGCCCTTGGTGATCAGGCCGTCGGCGTACTGTTGCTCGTACTCCTCGACCTGGGTCCGGGTGTCGGCGACCAGGGTGGCCTTGGCGGCCGGGATGACGATGTCGTCCTTGCCGAAGGAGATGCCGGCCTTGGCGGCTTCACGGAAGCCCAGCTGCATCATCTGGTCGGCGAAGATGACCGTCGCCTTCTGACCGCAGTGGCGATAGACCTGATCGATCAGGTTGCCGATTTCCTTCTTGGTCAGGTTCTTCTCGAGCAGGCGGTAGCCGATGTTCGCGTTATGCGGCAGCAGGGCGCCCAGCTTCATCCGGCCCGGCGTCGTGTCGATGACCTTGGTGATGACCTCGCCTTCGGCGTTCATCTCGGTCCAGCGGGCCTTGATCTTGGTGTGCAGGGTGACGACCCCGGCGTCGAGCGCGGCGTCGATTTCGCCCATGTTGGCGAACAGCTTGCCCTCGCCCTTCTCGCCTTCCTTGACCAGCGACAGATAGTACAGGCCCAGGACGATGTCCTGCGACGGCACGATGATCGGCTTGCCGTTGGCGGGCGACAGGATGTTGTTGGTCGACATCATCAGGACGCGCGCTTCCAGCTGGGCCTCGAGGCTCAGCGGGACGTGAACGGCCATCTGGTCGCCGTCGAAGTCGGCGTTGAAGGCGGTGCAGACCAGCGGGTGCAGGGTGATCGCCTTGCCCTCGATCAGCTTGGGCTCGAACGCCTGGATGCCCAGACGGTGAAGCGTCGGCGCGCGGTTCAGCAGCACCGGGTGTTCGCGGATGACCTCGTCGAGGATATCCCACACCTGCGGCTGCTCGCGCTCGACCATGCGCTTGGACTGTTTGACGGTGCCCGACAGGCCCTTGGCGTCAAGACGCGCATAGATGAACGGCTTGAACAGCTCGAGCGCCATCTTCTTGGGAATGCCGCACTCGTGCAGCTTCAGCTCGGGCCCCACGGTGATGACCGAACGGCCCGAATAGTCGACGCGCTTGCCCAGAAGGTTCTGGCGGAAGCGGCCCTGCTTGCCCTTCAGCATGTCGGCGAGCGACTTCAGCGGGCGCTTGTTGGCGCCCGTGATGACGCGACCGCGACGTCCGTTGTCGAACAGGGCGTCGACCGATTCCTGCAGCATCCGCTTTTCGTTGCGGATGATGATGTCGGGCGCGCGCAGCTCGATCAGGCGCTTGAGGCGGTTGTTGCGGTTGATGACCCGGCGATACAGGTCGTTCAGGTCGGAGGTGGCGAAGCGGCCGCCGTCCAGCGGCACCAGCGGGCGCAGTTCCGGCGGGATGACCGGAACGACCGTCAGGATCATCCACTCGGGCTTGTTGCCGGACTCGAGGAAGGCCTCGATCAGCTTCAGGCGCTTGGAGGCCTTCTTGGCCTTCATTTCCGAGGGGCTGTCGGCCAGCTCGCCGCGGTGCTTTTCAGCCTCGGCGTGCAGGTCGATGCCGATCAGCAGGTTGCGCACGGCCTCGGCGCCGATCTCGGCCGTGAAGCCGTCATCGCCGAACTCGTCCTGGTAGCGGTAGAACTCGTCTTCCGTCAGCAGCTGGTTCTGCTTCAGCGGGGTCAGGCCCGGCTCGGTGACGATGTAGTTCTCGAAATACAGGACGCGCTCGACGTCCTTCAGCGCCATGTCCAGCATCAGCGAGATGCGCGACGGCAGCGACTTCAGGAACCAGATGTGGGCGACCGGGGCGGCCAGTTCGATGTGGCCCATCCGCTCGCGCCGGACGCGGGCCAGGGTGACCTCGACGCCGCATTTCTCGCAGATGATGCCCTTGTACTTCATGCGCTTGTACTTGCCGCACAGGCATTCGTAGTCCTTGGTCGGGCCAAAGATACGGGCGCAGAACAGGCCGTCACGCTCGGGCTTGAAGGTCCGATAATTTATCGTCTCGGGCTTTTTGATCTCGCCGAAC
>JAXHTU010000106.1:0-10105 GCA_034189955.1 Pseudomonadota bacterium
CAGATCGGCGCGTCAGCGACGATCAGGAGGGGGCGGCGCAGGCGGTGAGTGAGTCCGGCGCGAACCTACCTCTGACGGAGCCGCCCCCTCCTGATCGCTGCGCGATCTGTCCTCCCCGTCGGCCTTCGCCGACGGGGAGGTGAGCTGACAGCGCCCTCCCCGGCCTTGACTTGGCCGTATTGATCCGCCACTTACGCTGCATCGCACAATCGCGATCGCCGTCCGCCTCCAGCGCGTGTGGGTCTTCCGAACCGGAGACCTGACTGTAGCAGCGGCCGGTCCTCCAGAATTCATTCGCTGCCCGGACACGCGGGGCGGCGCCCGATCCACCCCGACGATGTCACGCCGACATCCCATCGGGACTGGCGGTGCGCGGCCCTTACGGCGTTGAGCCATGGCTGTTTGCGCGTCGCCGCATACGCGAAAGAACGTTCCACGTGAGCAACAAGACCTTCGACTCCATGGGCCTGAATCCGGCCCTCCTGCAGGCGCTGACCTCGGAAGGCTATACGACGCCGACGCCGATCCAGCAGCAGGCCATCCCCGACGTCATGGCCGGCAAGGACCTGCTGGGCATCGCCCAGACCGGCACCGGCAAGACCGCCGCCTTCGCCCTGCCGATCCTGCACCGCCTGGCCGAGAACCGCACCCCGCCGGTGCCGCGCACCACGCGGGTGCTGATCCTGTCGCCGACGCGCGAACTGGCCAGCCAGATCGCCGAGAGCTTCAAGAGCTATGGCAAACACCTCGGCTTCCGCGTCGCCGTGATCTTCGGCGGCGTCAAATACGGGCCGCAGGAGCGCGCCCTGCAACAGGGCCTCGACGTGCTGGTGGCCACGCCCGGCCGCCTGCTGGACCATATGCAGCAGAAGACCCTGGACCTGAGCCGCACCGAGATCTTCGTCCTCGACGAGGCCGACCAGATGCTGGACCTCGGCTTCGTCAAGCCGATCCGCCAGATCGTCTCGCGCATTCCGGCCAAGCGTCAGAACCTGTTCTTCTCGGCCACCATGCCGACCGAGATCGGCAAGCTGGCCGGCGAGCTGCTCAAGGACCCGGTCAAGGTCCAGGTGACGCCGCAGGCGACCACGGTGCAGCGCATCAACCAGTCGGTGATCCACATCGAACAGGGCCGCAAGCGCGCCCTGCTGACCGAGATGTTCTCGGACGCCCGCTTCACCCGCTGCCTCGTCTTCACCAAGACCAAGCACGGCGCCGACAAGGTGGCCGCCTATCTGGAAGCCGGCGGCGTCGAGTCCGGGGCCATCCACGGCAACAAGAGCCAGCCGCAGCGCGAGCGCACCCTGGAGGCCTTCAAGAAGGGCAAGCTGCGGGTGCTGGTGGCGACCGACATCGCCGCGCGCGGCATCGACGTCGACGGCGTCTCGCACGTCGTGAACTTCGAACTGCCGTTCGTGCCGGAAGCCTATGTCCACCGCATCGGCCGGACCGCCCGCGCCGGGGCCGACGGCACGGCGATCAGCTTCGTCGCCGGCGACGAGATGAAGCTGCTGCGCGACATCGAAAAGGTCACGCGCCAGAAGATTCCGGCCATCGACCGCCGCAACGACAAGGCCCTGGGCCTGCTGGACGCCTCGATCATGGCGGCCGGCGTCGGGACCAAGGCGACCATGCCGGACCGCGAGGAGCGTGACGGCCGCGGCGGTCGCGGCGGCGAGCATCGCAACCGCAATCCGCGCCGCGACGGCGTCAAGCTGGAAGGCGGCGGGCAGCCGCACCGCGTCCGCAAGGCCGGGCCGGGCCGCGACGCGCGCCCGACGCCGGAGCGGGCCTTCGATCCGCTGGCGCGCGAGCGTCCGCGTCACTCGAACAACGATCCGCGTCAGGGCGGCGGCGATGTCGCCGTGGCCGTGGCGGCCAGGCCGGACGGCGAGATCAAGCGCCGTCCGCGGCGCCGGCGTCCGTCGAATGGCGGACAGGGGTATGCCAAGGCTTAGGGACCAGGGACTAGAACGAATAGCGCCCGCCGGAGCGATCCGGCGGGCGTTGTCGTGTCTGGAGCGGCGCTTGGTCCGACGATTAACCGAGGATCTCGTAGTGGATCGGCTTGAAGGCGTGGTTGTTGGACTGCAGGGCCGAGCAGGCGGTCAGGCCGACGATCAGGTCCATGCAGGCCTCGAAGACGGTGAAGTCGCCGGCCTGGCTGAGCGGCGGCTCGACGGTCAGGGCGCCGGTGGCGGCGTCGACGGGCACGTTCATGAAGACGTTGAAGGCGGTCGGGATCTGGTCGCGGACGACGCCGTACGGGGCCAGGGCCTCGGCGAGATTGCCGAAACAGCCGCGGTGCGGGTCCGCATCCCCATAGATGATGCGGAAGGTGTCGGCCGAACAGGGCGTCAGCAGGAAGTCGTGGCGGCCGACCCTGTCCTCTTCGATGCGCAGCATGACGTTCGAGCGGTTGGAGTAGAGGGCGTCGCCGGTCGTCAGATAAATGCGGCTGGCGTAGTCGAGGGTGCGGCCGGAGGAGATGACCTCGCCGAGGTCGTGGCGGTTGAAGGCCAGCAGATCGCTGACCTGTTCGCCGCGCGGGTCGATGACCTTGAGCCGCTGGCCGGCCCTGAGCTCGAAGGCGACGCCGGAGCGGGGCGGGATTTCATTGGGCATGGCGGCATTTCCCGGACTGGGGATCGAAGGGGGCGGACCAGGACTCGTCGACGGCGCGGCCGCTGTACTGGCGCGCCTCGGAGCTCTCGCCGTGGCGGGCCAGCATCGGATTGACGGCGCCGGCGAGGGTGACGTCGCGCTGCAGGATGCTGGCGCGCAGCTTTTCATAGGTCCCGGCGGCGCGCAGCATCTCGAACTGGCGGTGCAGGTTGAAGACCACGGCGGGGGTGTGGAAACGACGCGCCGGACGGCTGGCGCCGGGGTGCATGCCGACGGCGAAGAAGGCCTCGCCGCCGAAGCTGAGCGAGAAATGCGGGCTGTTCGGGTCGGGGTCGACGGAGGCGTCATAGGGCACGCCGTTGAAGGCGTCCTTGTCGGCCAGCGACTGGATACGGTCCCACATGGCGCGCTCGAAGGCCAGTTCGTCGAGGTCGCGCGGGCCCTCGAAGACGACGACGAAGCTCTGGAACAGCGACGGGTCGACGGTGAAGCGGCGGGCGGCCTCGAACAGGCCGGGGTGGATGCGCAGGTCGTCCCACGATGAGGTGATGTCGCGGGCGACGATGATGTCCATCTGGCTGCGCGCGAGCGCCGACTTGGCCCCGACGCAGGGGAAGGCCTGATCGCGGACGAAGGTCTCGAAGGCCCGGGCGAGCGGGTGGTCGTTGGCGGCGACGGCGGCGCTCATGCGGCGGGCCGGTTGGTCAGCAGGAACATGGAGGAGAGGCCTTCGCGGTCGGTCCAGGCGTCGAGGGTGCGCCAGCCGGCGCGGGCGGCGAGGGCGGCGAAGCCGTCGAGGGTGTATTTGTAGGAGTATTCGAGCACGATCGGCTCGCCGGACGGCAGGTCGAAGGACCGGCCGGCGAGGGTCAGCGACAGGTCGCGCAGGGGATAGATGGCGGCCTCGATGCGATGGGCCCCGGTGTTGTAGATGGCCTCGTGGCGGAAGTCGGACTTGTCGAGACCGGCGCCGAGCTCGCGGTTCATCCGGTCGACGATGTTGAGGTTGAAGTCCCAGATCGGGCCGCCCGGGTCGTTGTAGGCGCGGCGCAGCACGGCCTCGTCCTTCCGCAGATCGACGCCGGCGAGGAACAGGCTGTCCGGCCCCAGCAGGGCGTGCATGCGACGCAGGAAGGCCTCGCTGTTTTCGGGCAGGAAGTTGCACAGGGTGGTGCCGGGGAAGAAGCCCAGCACGGGGCCCTCGCCGACAAGGCCGGGCAGGGCGAAATCCCGGGTGAAGTCGGCGGCGACGGGCGTGACCTCCAGGTCCGGATAGTCGCGGCGGATGGCCGCGGCGGAGGCGACGAGCTGGGCCTGCGAGATGTCGACGGGAATGTAGCGGGCCAGGTCGGGCATGGCGTCGAGGAGGCGGCGGACCTTGACGCTGGCGCCGCTGCCCAATTCGACCAGACTGCCGCGGGAGCCGAGGGCGCGGGCGACGTCGGGGCCATGGGTCCGCAGGATCTCGAGCTCGGCCCGCGCGCCATAGTAGTTCGGCGAGGCGACGATGCCCTCGAACAGAACGGCGCCGGCGTCGTCATACAGCCATTTGCTGGCCAGGCGGCGCGGCCGCAGCGACAGGCCTTGCGCCACGGAGGCGGCGAAATCCAGATCGGCGAGGTTGGGCTCGGCGTCGAACACGGCGGAGGAACATCCTGGGCGGAAAGGGCGTCGCACGGTCAAGCCTCGGCGACGGGGACCGCTTAACGCCCCCTGCCGCCCGCCGTTCCCGAAAGGGCCGACGGCGGGGCGCGCCGGAACGCCCGGGGCCGCTCCGGGCTTTGGAGAGGGATGGCCCCGCCGCTGAGACTGCCCACCCCCCTGCACCGACGCCTCGAGACGACGGCCGGCGCGCTGATGCGCGTCGACGGGATGGCGGTCGACTTCGCCACGCCGCCCGGCGCGCCGGCGCTGGCGGCCCCGGACTCGGTGTCGTGGCGGGTGTTCAAGAACCCGGTGGCCCTGTTCATCGGCGGGGTGGCGGCGGTGCTGCTGGAGCTGGCGGAGCCGCGGGTGCGGTCGGGGGTGTGGGACCATACGAGCTTCCGCACCGAGCCGGTGACGCGGCTGAGGCGCACGGGCCTGGCGGCCATGATCACCGTCTATGCGGCGCGCGAGACGGCCGGGGCGATGATCGCCGGGGTCAACCGCCGCCACGCGCGGGTGACCGGGACGGCCGACGACGGCGCGGCCTATGCCGCGGACGATCCCGAGCTTCTGGACTGGGTCCAGGCGACGGCGTCGTACGGCTTTCTGCAGGGCTATCACCGCTTCGTCGCCCCGCTGTCGGACGCCGACCGCGACCGGTTCTACGCCGAGGCGGCGCCGGCGGCGCGGCTGTACGGGGCGCTGAACAGTCCGATGGATGAGGCGGCGCTGGAGCGGGCGTTCGACGTCATGGCGCCGAAGCTGGAGGCCTCGCCGGTGATCCGCGAGTTTCTGGAGATCATCCGCAAGGCCCCCGCCCTGCCCGGCCCGATGCGGCTGGCCCAGCCGCTGCTGGTGCGGGCGGCGGTCGATGTGTTGCCGGGCTGGGCGCGGGCGCGGCTGGACATCGCCGACCAGGGGCTGGCCCCATGGGAGCGGCCCGCGGTGCGCGCCATGGGCCGGGCGGCCGACCGGCTGGCGCTGGAGAGCCTGCCGCCGGCGCAGGCCTGCGTGCGGATGGGTCTGCCGGCGGACTGGCTGTATCGTCCGCCGGCAGGGCGCGCCTAGAAGCTCCAGCGCGTTCCCAGCGACCAGGCGAGGCCAAACCCTTCGGCCGTGCCGCGCAGCCGCGAGGTCGTGGCCGCCGGCGTGCCGGGGTACAGGGTGCGGTCGCTGAAGATCTCGCTGTCCTGGAAGGCGACGTAGGTCAGGCCGAAATCGACCGTCAGCCGCTCCGTGGCGCGCGCCGACAGGCCGCCGGACACCAGCCAGCGATCGGCGTCCGGGATGCGCGCCGTGCGCTCCGTGTCCCGCGTCGGCGTCGGCGTGTAACCCAGCCCGCCCCGGAAGGTCAGCGTGTCGCTGGCGGCGTAGTCGAAGCCGACGGACCCGGTCGTCACATCCTTGTAGTCCTGGACAATGGTCTGGCCGCCGGTCGGATAGACGACGTCGATCGCGTCGAACTCGGACCAGCCGATGCGATTGACCTGGGCGTTCAGGGTCAGCCGGTCGTTCAGACGATAACGCGCCGACAGGGCGACGAACGAGGGCGTGGTGAAACGGGCGACGCCGTCCGACGTCGTCACGTTGGCGCCCTCCAGCGGCCCGAGCAGACCGGCGATGACGACGTCTCCGTCCAGCTCGTGTTCGATGGCCGAGCGGTAGCTGAGACCGATGTCGAAGCGACCGAAATGCGCCTGGGCGCCGGCGTTCCAGCCATAGTCCCAGCCGTCGCCTTCGAGCGAGGACATCCCGTCCGCGAGCAGCGGCGACAGGTTCGGCAGGGCCGAGGTCAGCTTGGCGTCGACAAACTGGGCGTCGACGCCGACGCCGAGGTCCAGCCAGTCCGTCACCCGCATGGCGGCGGTCAGGCCGACGTCCGCCGACCGCAGCTCGGACGTCAGGGCGTCATAGCGGGCGAACGAGTCGGTCTCGTATTTGGTGGTGAAATTATAAGGGGCGGCGACGCTCAGCCCGACGGCGAACCGGTCGCCGACGGGCGTGGCGATGGCGAAGTTCGGCACGATGCCGCTCTCGATCGGACCCGACGCGTCGGTCCCCGAGACAGGAACGGTCACGCCGCCGGGGTAGGTCAGGCTGGTGCCGGTGTCGGCGACCTCCGATTTCACGCCGATCGCATGCACCCCGACGTAGACCTCGCGCCCGCTGCGGGCGATGGCCGCGGGGTTCCACCAGAGCGACGACACGCCCGTGTCGGCGGCCTCGCCGGAATAGGCGCGACCGGCGGCGCGGGCGGACTGCTCCTGCAGATAATAGGCTTGAGCGGCGGCGGGCGATGCGGCGGCCACGAGCACGGCCGAGGCCGCGCCGGCGAGTAGAACTCGGGACGATTTCATGAACGGACTTCCAGGCGCTCCGGCGCATGGGCCGGCGGCGGCGTTACTGACACTGTGCCGGGGAGGCGCACCGGAAATGCGCGTCCCGCCTGGCCGCTTCAATGTCCGAACGCTCACCTCTCGGGAAGGTGATCGACCTTCATCCGGTCACCGAACAGCGAAACGCCCGCCGGAGCGATCCGGCGGGCGTTCGTTGTCGTGGGCTATCTCGCCTCGCGGAGGCTTGCTGCCTGAACCGGCCTAGGCGGCGACGGTGACCGGCGCCGAGGATTCCGACGGGTCGCGCAGGACGTAGCCGCGGCCCCAGACGGTCTCGATGTAGTGTTTGCCGCCGGCGGCCGTGGCCAGCTTCTTGCGCAGCTTGCAGATGAAGACGTCGATGATCTTCAGCTCGGGCTCGTCCATGCCGCCGTAAAGGTGGTTGAGGAACATTTCCTTTGTCAGGGTGGTGCCCTTGCGGAGCGAGAGCAGCTCCAGCATCTGGTATTCCTTGCCCGTCAGATGGACGCGGTGACCGTTCACCTCGACCGTCTTGCCGTCCAGGTTCACGGCGATCTCGCCAGTGTGGATGATGGCCTGGGCGTGACCCTTGGAACGACGCACCACGGCGTGGGTGCGGGCGATCAGCTCGTCCTTGTGGAACGGCTTGGTCATGTAGTCGTCGGCGCCGCCGCCGAAGGTCTTGACCTTGGTCTCGATTTCCGACGAGCCCGAGAGGATCATCACCGGCGTATTGACCTTGCCGACGCGCAGCTGGCGCAGAACCTCAAGGCCGTTCATGTCGGGCAGGTTGAGGTCGAGAAGGATCAGGTCGTAGTCGTAGATCTTGCCCAGATCGATACCTTCCTCGCCGAGGTCGGTGGTGTAGACGTTGAAGCCTTCCGACTTCAGCATCAACTCGATGCTCTGCGCGGTCGCGTGATCATCTTCGATTAGCAGAACGCGCATTGATGCCCTCCAAGGCAGAGCTTGATCTTGAATGTGACTGACCCGTTTCCGGGTAACCTTGTTCGAACGTTAACCGGGGAAAAACTTAAGAAGGGTTAACGCCTGTCCCAAAACGAATCGTAGGCTGATTTGCGAATCGGCGTCGAGAGTCGCGAGTCAACCGCGGGCGCTTTTTTAACGAATTGGCGGACGCCCCCTCGGATACGTCCGATTTCGACGGATCGTAGACATATATTCCTATCCCGGACCCGCCGCCGCAGGCGGTCCGCGGGATGGGAGAGACGAGGTGGACGAAGCCCTGGCGAAAATCTGGCGCGAGGACCGGATTCGGGCCGGCCTGGCCCTGCAGCTGGTCTCGGCCTCGACGGGCGTGCCGCGCGAGCGGATGGAGACCCAGACGCGGCTGGAGGGCCGCGCCTGCCGGGCCCGCTGGCTGGCCATGTATCTGGCCTATGTGACCTTCAACTGGCCGATGGACCGGGTCGGCCACGCCTTCGGTCTCAACCGGGCGACAGCGGCGGCGGCGTGCCGCTGGGCCGAGGACGGCCGCGACCTGCCGGCGCTTGACGACCTGCTGGACCGGCTGGAGCAGAGCGCCCGGGCGGTGCTGGAGGCGCCGGCGTGCGAGCTGACGACATGAGCGGCGAGGACCGGCGGGCGCGCCGGCTGCTGGCGCGGCCCGGCGGCTGGATCGAGGCGGCGGGCGACGGCGGCTATGCGCTGCGGGTTGGTCGGGACCGGCGCGCGCGGGTGCTGATGCGGCTGGACGAGGCGCGCTTTCGACGGCTGGTCGAGGACCCGGGATTGCGGGCGCGGCCGGGCGGCGGCTGGACGGCGCGAACGTCCGCGCCGGCAGAGGCCGACGCCCGGGCGGAGGGACGGCCCGGCGTCACCGAGGGGGTGCGGGCGGTCATGGACGGCGATGGCCGGATGCGGTCGCACCGCGCCAATCTGACGGTCTCGCCGATCGCCTGGCTGTCGGGGCGTCGCGACGCTGACGGGCGGCCGTGGATCGAGCGCGCCGAGCGGGCCGCCGCCGAGCGGCTGGCGGCGGACGCCGAGATCGCCCTGGCCGGGCCGTCGCTGACCATGCGGTGGGACGCCCTGCCCCGCGCCGGCGGCGGATCGGCGGCCCGGGTCGAGCCGGGCGACCGGGCCATGGCGGCGGCGCGGCGGGTGGAGGCGGCGCTGGCGGCCTGCGGGCCGGGGCGGCGGATGGTCGAGGCGGTCTGCGTCCACGCCAGCGCCCTGCAGGCGGCGGAGCAGGATCTGGGGCTGCGCCGGCGCTCGGGCAAGGCGGTGCTGAAGGCGGGGCTGCGGGCGCTGGCGGGGTATTACGGCATGGGGTGAGAGGGAGGGATTAGGGATTGGGGATTAGGGATTGGGGATTAGGGATCAGGGGCGGACCCCGTACGGCTACGCGCCCTGCCCCGCGAGACAACCGCAACCGCACGCTCTCAGCTCTAGCTGCCCAATCCCCAATCCCTGATCCCTAATCCCTCATCCCTGAGCGGCCAGCGCCGCCTCGCGGATGCGGCCGACCATGCTGTTGAGGCCGTTGGCGCGCTGGCGGGTCAGGGCCGAGGGCAGGCCGAGACGGTCGAGGGCGGCGCGGGCGTCGAAGGCGAGGATCTCGGCCGGGGTCCGGCCCGAATAGAGGCGCAGCAGCAGGGCGATATTGCCCTTGGACAGGGCGCTGTCGCTGTCGGCGTGGAAATACAGCCGGTCGCCCTCGCGGTGCGCCGCGAGCCAGACCTGGGCGGCGCAGCCCGGCACCTTGCTGGCCTCGGTGCGGTCGGCGTCCGGCAGGGGCTCGAGGTCCTTGCCCAGTTCGATGACGTATTCGATCCGGCCTTCCCAGTCGCCGAGCAGGTCGAACTCCTCGACCAGTTCGGCGAGGGCGGCGTCGATGGTGGCGTGGGCGGCGTTCATGGCAGGCAGATAGGCCAGGGCGGCGTTAACGACAACCAGGGCGTCGGTCCCCAGATTTCGGGTCGCCGGGCGGCGCGGCGCTCTCCTGTCACGGGTGTGCGCTTTGGACGACTCGCCCGGGCGACTAGGCTGGCTGGCCGGGCGTCCGTGTCCGGTCGCCCGCCATGGTCCGCCCCGCCCTTGAACCCCGCCGCCGATATCGCCGCCCCCGAGACGCCGACCGCGCGAGAGCCCGGCGGCGACGGCCCGGCGCTGGCCGCATGGCACGCCGGCTGGGCCGTGGCGGCGGCGCTGCTGGCGCTGGGCGCCCGCTGGCTGGACGGGGTCGAGGGGCCGGTGTTCTACGGCGTGCTGGCGATGGTCGTGCCCGGGGTCACCGGACTGGCCCTGCTGCAGCGGGACGGCGACCGGGAACGGATGACGCTGCTGGGGCTCTGGGGCGTGGCCGCCGCGGTGGCGGCGAGCCTGTCAGGGGGGCTGACCGGACCGCTGGCCGGGTTCGTCTTCCTGCCGCTGACCGCCGGACTGGCGCTGGGCGGGGTGCGGCGGGTGCAGGTCGGGGCCATGGCGGTGGCGTTCGCCGCGCTCGCCGGCTC
>JAXHTU010000107.1:0-10045 GCA_034189955.1 Pseudomonadota bacterium
CCCGCGCCGCCCTTGCGCCGGTCGGCCTTGAGGAACAGCGAGCCGACCTCGGACCAGCCGGTGCATTCATTGACCAGCACGAGCGTCTGATGGTCCAGCTTGACCCCCAGCGAGGGCGACGACTGGGTGTTGTTGACCAGGCGGAACGAGAAGAACGGCCGGTTCAGACCGACCGCCGCCTTGACCGAGCCGACGCCGTCGACGTCGCCGGTGTCCGACTCCTCCAGCATCAGGGTGTACCAGCACTGTTCCGGCGCCAGCTTTCCGGCGAAGCTGTCGCGGCCCAGCTCCAGGCGCTCGGCCAGCTGGTCGGGGTCTTCGGGCAGGCTGGTGAAGCCGGGGCCGCTGAGGATGGCCAACTCCAGCAGATGGTCGAGGTCGGCGGGACCGGCGGGGCGGACGACGAGCATGGGGTTACATCGTCTCCAGACGCAGGGACTTCAGTTTCTGAGCGTCGATCTCGCCCGAGGCGATTTTGCACAGGATCAGGGCGCTGAGCCGGGCCCGCTCGACGAAGCTGGCCGGCCAGGCGAACTCCTGGTCCGAATGGATGTCCCCGCCCAGCACGCCGAGGGTGTCGATGTTCGGCAGGCCGGCCGCATGCAGGTTGTTGCCCTCGCAGACCCCGCCCGATGGCTTCCAGGCGATGCTCTGGCCCAGCAGGGCGCCGGTCTGGCGCACCGCCTCGAACAGGGCCGACTGGCTGGCGTCCATCGGCTTGGGCGCGCGGGTCATGCCGCCGTGCAGGTCCAGCCTCAGGCCGGGGAAGGGCGGCTGCGCCGCGATCTCGCGGACGGCTTCGGAAATCCACGCCGAGGCCTGGGCGTCGGGCACACGGACGTTGAAACGGACGACGGCGTTGTCGGCGACGACATTGAGCGGCCCGCCGCCGGCGATCTTCGCGACATTGACGGTGACGCCCTCCCGCTGGCCGTTCAATCCGTGCAGGCGGGCGGCGAGGATGGCGGCGCCGGCGACGGCGTTGGCGCCCTCCTCGAAGGCGCGTCCGGCGTGGGCCGCCTTGCCGCTGACGATCAGGTGGTAGTTGCCGCTGCCCTTGCGCGCCCCGGCCAGGGTCCCGTCGGCGAGGGCCGGCTCATAGGTCATGCCGACGTGGCCGCGCGCGCCCAGTTCGGCCAGCAGGGGGGCGGACGCGGGCGAGCCGATCTCCTCGTCCGGCGACAGCAGAACGGTCCAGCCGACGCGGGCCTTGTCCGGATGGGTCTCGAACGCCTCGAGCGCCGCCAGCAGGACGCTGACGCCACCCTTCATGTCGGCGATCCCGGGGCCGTTCAGGGCGCCGTCAGGGCGCGTGATGACGCTCCGGAAGGCGCTGTCGGCGGGAAAGACGGTGTCGTAATGGCCGGTCAGGACCACCTGCACGGGGGCATCAGGCCGCATCGTGATCTTGAGGGCGTCGGCGTGCGACTCTTCCCGGACCACGCCGTCGTCGCCGACGCTGGTCGAGCCGGCCGTCGAAACGCGGACGACCTCGGCCGACAGCGGCGCCGCGGCGGCCTCCAGCCGGTCCAGCATTTGCGCCAGACCCGGTCCGTTGCGGCTGCCGGAATTGATCCCGGCCCAGTCGACCGCCCGGCTGACGATGGCCGCCCCGCGCGCCGCGACATGGTCGAGCACGGCCTGGTCGTTAGGAAGAATCCGCATGCGGCCGGACCCTAGCGGGCCGGACCGTAAAGGTGAAGGCGGCCGCCGATTGTGCGTTGCGCGACGGCCGCGCCCTTATAGGGTGTGACGGCCACACAGGGAGGACACGGCATGACTGATTTGGTGAAGGGGATGAACCCCGCCGCCGCTATAACCAATGCGGAGGAGGCGAAGGCCGCGGCGCGCGCCAGCGCCGTCGCGATCTTTCTGGGCGTGGTCTGGGGGATCATCGTCCTCGTCTGGCTGATGGGCCCGGGCGCCGCGGTGATGGAGGCCGCGATGGCCGAGACCGCCGCCCAGTCGCCGGAGGCGGCCGGCATGACCGGAATGATGACCGGCGCGGCGATCGGCATCGCCGGCTTCATGGTCGTGATCCAGCTGATCCTCGGCCTCGTTCAGTGGTTCAAGCCGAACATCGTGCTCCCGATCCTGTTCACGGTTCTGGTGGTGTACGGCCTCGGCAGCACCGCGCTCGGCATGGTCCTGAGCGGCGACATGGATATCCCGGCCGCCGCCGCCACCCCGGCCTGGCAGGTCTGGGGCGGCATCGCCGTAATGGTGGTCCAGCTGCTTCTGCACATCGCTGGCATCCGCGGCGCCAGCGCCCTGGGCAAGTTCCGCGACGCCCAGGCCTACTGAAGACTACCGGTTCGGGCGTCGGTCCTCGCGACCGGCGCCCGGCTCGCGGGACTGGCGGCGCCAGCGGATCGACAGGGTGGCCCCGCCCTCTCCGCCGAACTCCGAGCTGACGGTCAGGTTGCGCCGCACCTGCCACTCGACGTTAACCGCCGCTCCGTTTTCGCCGCCGCCGATGATCTCCAGATAGACGTCGTCCGTGATGTACCGGCCGCCCGCCACGGTCAGGCTGGAGGCCTCGCCACCGAACGACAGCCGGTCCAGACCGGCCAGCTCGCGCAGATTGCCGATCACGTCGAAGCCGCCGCCCCCGGCCAGGGCGCCGACGCTGGCCGCCAGCTGGGCCGCCTCGAAGGCGGACAACTGCGACGCCGACCGCCCGAACAGGACCTGCGAGAGGATTTCGTCCTGCGGCAGGTCGGGCGTCGAGGTCAGGGCGATCTCGGGCCGGGCCGCGGTGCCGGTGACGCGGATCGTCGCCGTCAGGGCCGGGTCGTCCCGCGTGGCGGTCAGGTTCAGGCGGATGTTCTCGGGCTGCGTCGACAGGGTGACGGTCCCGCGCTCGTCGAAGACGAAGCGTTTGCCGCCGAAGTCGTAGTCGCCGCGCACCACCCGCGCCGTGCCCGACAGCACGGGCTGGTTGATGGTGCCGGTCACCCGGGCGTTGACGCTCATCTCGACGTTCAGGCCGCGGCCGATCACCCGCACGTCCCCGCCCGGCGAGCGGATGGCGATATCGATGCCGATCTGCGGCCCGCGCGGACGGTTCTGCTCTTCCTCCGGCACGTCGCCGCCCGGCTTGTTGATCTCGATCACGTCCATCCGGACGATGCCGGTCGAGCCCGGCGGATTGGCCTGGATGACAGCTTCGTCGACGTCGATGCGGCCGGCCAGCTGGATCTTGCCGTCGGCGGCCCGGACCACGCTGAGCGGCCCGGAGGCGCGAGCCTCGGCGATGTCGTTGTCGATGATGCGGAAGCGGCTCAGCGCCAGCTCGACGCTGGAGCCCGAGCCTTCGCGCAGGCCGATGCGGCCGTCGCCGGCGACGGTGCCTCCCTCGCCGTCGGTGGCCGAGAAGCTCTCCACCATGGCGGTGGTGTCGTCGAAACGGCTGGCCAGGGTGACATCGCGCAACTGCAGGCCGGTGGCGTTGTCGCGGAAGCTGCCTTCCCACAGGTCCATGCGGCCGTTGATGCGTGGCGCGGCGATGGTCCCGGCCAGGGTGGCGCGGGCGTTGACGACGCCGGACAGGGAGCGCTCGCCGCCGAGGAACAGGTCCCAGACCGGCTGTACCTGGCCCTGAATGTCGATCTCGCCCGACATCGGCCGGGTGCGGACCACCGCCAGCCGCAGCGGCGCGGCCGAGGCCTCGACCGGCAGGGTGATGTCGGCGTTGGCGGTCACGGCGCCGTCGTCGTCGACCTGGGCCCGCACCCTGAGCGTATTGTCGACCAGTACCGCGTTCACGGTCCCGTCGATCGCGAGGGTGTTGGGCGCGTCGATGCTGCGGACATCCTCCAGCGCGATGTTGGCCGAACCCGACAGGTCTTCGCCGGCGCCGCGCAATGACAGCCGGCCGGTGGCGCGGCCTCGCAGGTCGGGGGCGAGCGAGCCCAGTTCGACGCTGGTCAGATTGGCCTCGATGACGGCCGCGCGGGAGTCCTGGCGCAGCTCGCCGGTCAGGACGCCGCCGCCGACCCCCAGATCGAGGCGGACGACGCGGCCGTCGCCGGACAGGGCGACCACCGCCGGATTTCGGGTGACGAATTCGATTTCGCGCACGCGGCCCGCGCCTTCCAGCACCACGGTCTGGGCGTTCGGCTGGCGCGAATAGACGCCGGACCCGTCGAAGCTGACCGGGGTGGCGCCGCCGACGTCGGCTTTCAGCGTGAACGGCAGCCGGTCCAACGTGCCGCGACCGCTGAGATCCAGCGAGCGGATGATCCAGGTCGAGCCGGCGAGGCGGACGTTGCGGCCGGTGACGTCGAGGATGGCGGTCTCGGCGCCGGCGCCGTCGGTCAGCCGGATGCGGCCGTCGGCCGTGCCGGAGGCCAGGAAGGCGCCGGGACGGGCGGTGAAGGTCAGGTCGGCGCTGGACGGGAAGTTGTTCGACAGGGCGATCGCGCCCTGGGCCGTCACGCCGCCGGCGTCGAGGTCGACGTCGGTCAGGCGAATGCGATCGCCGCCCAGATAGAAGTTTCCGCTGGCCCGGGCCGGGCCGTAGTTCGAGCCCGACACGACCGAGATGCGGCCGTCGGACGCGTCGGCCCCGCGCCGGAAACTCAGGTCCATGGTCGCGTCGGTCAGGGTCAAGGCGCCGGCGCTGACCCGCGCGAACCGGGCCTGCAGGTCGGCGCTGGGCCGGGCCAGGGTGCCGCCGACCGTGCCCTCTCCGGTCATGGCCCCGTCGATCTCGACCGGGCCGACCCCGAACGGGCCGCGGGCGTTCCAGTTCATGGCCAGACGCATCCGGCCGTCGCCCTCGATGAAGCCGCGTGCCGCGGCATTGCCATGCTCGCCGCCGAGCCGGGCCGACTCGATCTGCACCCGCGCGTCGCTGAGGGTTCCGACCAGTTGCAGCCGCGGGGCCGGGCCCAACAGACGATCCAGTTCGCTGACGCCCAGTGCGAAGCCGCGTCCGCGTCCGTCGAAGGTGATCCGCCACGGTGCGCCGGCCCGGGGCATGGAGGCGGCGATCGTTCCGCCGAAGGCGCCCTCGGCGCCCGGTCGCAGTCGACTGGCGTCGGTGACTTCGGCCCGGCCGCGGAAGCCGAGGCCGCCCAGCAGATTGCGGCCGCCCGTTCCGGAGACCTTGAGGGCCCGGCCGGTCGCTTCCAGCCGTTCCAGCAGGAAGGCGCCGTCGGCGAGCCGCGCCGCCTCGAACTGAACGCGCGGCTCTGGCCCGAGCAGGCCGCCGACCATGCCGGCCGTCGATCCGCCGGCGGCGCGCAGGTCGCCGTCGATGTCATAGCGCCCGGCGCGGGCCTGGATGTTGACCGGCCCGCGGATGCGCCGCGCCTCGTAGCTGGAGAGCTCGGCCCCGAGGATGTCGATCGAGCCGTTGAGGCTCCAGGTCGCGGCGTCGCCCCGGAACAGCGCCGACCAGGCCGCGCCATCGCCCAACGGGCGTCCGGCCAGGCGGGTCAGGGAGGGCGTAGTGACGTTGACGCGCACGCCCCGCGGGGCGCTGCGGTCGCTGATCCGGATCAGGCCGCTGGCGCTGGAATTCAGATTGTCGGAGATCAGACGCCAGCCGACTCCTTGCAGACCGTCGTCGTCGCGATCCGGCGAGGTCGCCACGGCGAAGCGGGCGGTCTGTCCGATACGGCTGACGAACGGCTCCAGCAGGTCCGACCCCGAGAAGTCGGCATAGCCGGCGATGCGGATCTGTTCGGGACCATAGGTTCCCTTGACCGACAGGGGCGTGAAATCGCCGGTCCGGACCACGGCGTCGACGACCTCGCCATTGACGATCGCGGTCGCCAGGAAGGGCTGATCGGGGGAGTAGCCGAGCGCGCCGGCGATCGGCCCGCCGCGCGCCTCCCGCGCCCGCAGGTTCAGCCGCATGTCGGCGATGTCGTCGCCGATGGCGGCGGTCAGACGCAGGAAATCGCCCGGCCGGCTGTTGCTGTCGGCGTTGACGGTGACCGTCTTCGATCCCTTGCGCGGGATCAGGGCCTCGCCGGCCAGATTCCAGCGGCCGTATTCCTTGCTGAAATCCTCCAGCAGTTCGACGTCGGCCTCGAACCGGTCGATGTCGATCGACAGCGGCTGGGCGCCGGGCGGTTCGGTGGAGACCTCGACCACAGGACGGCGGATCAAGCGCACGATGTCCGCCTCGATCGCGGTGGCGTGGAAGCGGCGGGTGACCAGGGGCCACCAGTTCCAGTCGACCCGAACCTCGCGCGCCTCCAGCCAGATCCCGTCCGCATCGGTCACCGTGACCCGACCGATGGTGAAGTCGTCGAACAGGTCCCCGCGCACGTTCTCGACATTGATGCGGCCATAGCGGCCGACCTTCTGGCCGGCGACGAAGCTGGTCACCAGCCCGCGTCCGGAGTCGGACAGCAGATACATCCGTCCGCCGACCGCGACGAGCAGCACCAGGGCGGCGAGGATCGTCAGGCCCACGCCGCCGAAGAAGGCCAGGGCCTGCAGCCGCGTGCGCTTCTTCCGCGCCTTGACGGCCGGCGTGTCAGGCGTGTCCGGGGCCTCGGGCGGGGGCGGGGCGTCGGTCAAAACGCCTGTCCGATGCTGACGTAGATCTGGAAGTCGGCGTCGCCCTCGCGCTTCTCGAGCGGGAAGGCGACATCGGCGCGAATGGGACCGAAGGGCAGCTTGTAGCGGACGCCGAAGCCGGCGCCGTAGCGCATGTTGCTGAAGTCCGGCGCCTGGTCGAAGCCGACCGAGCCGGCGTCGATGAAGGCCACGCCCTGGAAGCTGCCGAACACGTTGCGCCGCACCTCGGCCGAGGCCTCGAACAGGCTCAGGCCGCCGCGCGGCGTATTGTCGGGCAGGCGCGGGGCGACGCCCTGGTATTCGTAGCCGCGCACCGAGCCGCCACCGCCGGAATAGAACAGGCGGTCGGAGGGAACGAGCAACTCGTCGCCGCCAAGGATCGAGCCGAGACGCACCCGGCCGGCCAGCACCGTGCGCGCGTTGTCCTCGACCGGCAGATAGGCGGTCGCCTGGGCTTCGGTGCGCAGGAAGACGGTCGTGTCCTCGCCCGCCACCGCTGTCGGCTGGGCCGAGATCGTCAGTCGCCAGCCCGTGGTGGGGTCGAGCGGATCGTTGGAATAGTCGAGATAGGCGCTGCCGCGACCCGTCAGGATGATCAGATCGCGCTCGAAATTGATCGGCAGCTGGGTCGCCGGATCAAAGCGGTTCTCGTCATATTTCCCGGCGTCGAGCCCGACGCCATAGCTGAACCAGGAGGTCTTGCCGATGCGCTGCTGCAGGTCGGCGGCGGCGGCGACCGCGGTCCGACGATAGGCGTCCGTATCCTCGTTCAGCAGGGCGGTGGACAGCCTCAGCGTCTGGCCCGGCCGGCGCCAGTGGGGCAGGCGAAGATCGGCGCCCAGCCGGCTGTCGACATCGGCGAGCCGGGCCTGCCAGACCAGGGTGTCGGCCCGGCCGAAGCGGTTGTGCCACGTCCAGATCACATCGACGCCCGAGCCCTCGGCCGTGCTGAAGGTCGCCCCGGCCTCGAGGATGCGCCGCGGCCGGTCGGTCAGGGTGACGATCACGGGGCGGTTGCCTCCGGCGTTCACCTGGTCCTGCGGCGCCAGGGCCACGCCGATCCCGTCGTAGACGCCGGTGTCAAGCAGCCGACGTTCCAGTTCTGCGACGTCCTCGGGGTCGTAGACGTCGCCCTCGGACCAGGGCGCGAGGCCGGCCACCCAGTTCGGGTTGGTGCGGCCGCTGGTCTCCAGCCGCACGCCGTCGAGGCGCACCAACGCTCCGGCGACGATGTTGTAGGTCGGCTGCATGCTGAGGGCGGCGTGATCGACCACGACGCGGCGGGGATCGGCCCTGGCGTCGGCGTGTCCGCGTCGGGTCAGGCCGGCGACGATCCGGCCCTCGGCCGCGATTACATCGACCGCCCGACCGGGGTCGCCGGCCTCGAGATCGAGGTCCTCACGAACCGCGTCCTGAAGCGTCGGTGCGGGCTCGGGTTCGGCGAAATTGATGATCGGCTCGGTCAGGACGAAACGCGGGCCGGGGGTCACGGCGACGATGGCCACCGGGGTGGCCTCGCCCTCGACCACGTCCTCCAGCACCGGCTGGTAGTAGCCTTCGGATCTGAGCAAGGCCTCGGCCGCGTCAAGCGCGCCGCGGGCGCGGCGTCGGGCCTCGAAGCGGTTGGCGGGCGGTCCGTCCACCTCGCCGATCGCCCGCTGAAGCTGGGCTCTGAGGTCCGCGTCCATCTCGCCGCGCACCACGGCGCGCGGATCCGCGGCGGCCGTGGACGCCAGCAGCGCGAACCCGGCCACGCTGGAAAGAAACAGGGCGGGCCTCGACGTCAAACGGGAACCTTGGTCAACGGGCATGCGCCCAGATATCGGCGGGCGGGGCGGGATGGCATCCGCCGGCGGCGCAAATGGGGCGCCGGCCCGGCGGTCTGGTCAGTAGAACAGCGTCTCGCTGTCCGGCTTGACGGACTCTTCCGACGTCGCCGGTTCGGCCGGCTGAACGCTGTCGTCGGGCGTGTCCATCGCGCCGGGCTCCGCGACCGGGACCTGCACCTCCTCGATGCTGGGCGCCACCGGTTCCTCCATCGGCGCGTCAAGGACTTCCGGTTCGGCGGGCCGCGGATCGTCGCAGGCGGTCAGGGTCAGCGCGCCGGCCATGGCGACAAGGGCGAAAAGGCGTTTCATCAATCAGTTCCCCGGATCGGCGTTCCAAACGCGCGGCGATATCGAGCGTTCCATAGCCAGTATCGCGCGCGGGGTCATCACGCCCGGAAACCAATCCTTTTCCAATTGACGCAACAGTGTCCGATCGGAGGGGTTTTCGATGCCTGCCACCGCCTACGCCATGGTCTCGCAGGTGCGATACCGGGAACTGATGACGCGGATCGCGCTCGCCACCTTCATTGGCGCGACGGCCTGGGTCGTCACCCAGACGATCTGGCCCCTGGTCTGGTTTGTCGCCGTTGTGGTGACGCAGGCGCTGGACTGGTTGGTGTTCAGACGTTTCCGCCATGATCCCCAATGGCTTCCGGATCGCCCGTATTTGATCCTGTGCTGCGCCACGACCGTGCTGAGCGTCGTCGTCTACGCCGGAATCACCGGATATCTGTGGTTCGAAGGGGGAGAGGCGGGGCGCATCTTCGCCATGGTTCAGTGCGCCGGCGGTCTGCTGCACGTCAGCCTGCACATGCACCACGTCAGGCCGATTCTGATATCGGCCGTCGCCGCGCACGCGGCCTATTTTCTTGGCCTGCCGATCTACAGCGCGATCGCCAGCGCCAGTTGGCACGAACTGCTGATCGCCATCGGCTGCGTGCTCTACATGAGCCACCTCGTCGTCGCGGTCCGCCAGAGCTCCATGACCACCAACGCCCTGAAGTCGGCCCGCGACGCCGAGCAGCGCGCGCGTCAGAGGGCCGAGGTCGCCAGCGCCGCCAAGTCGGACTTCCTCGCGGTGGTGAGCCACGAGATCCGCACCCCGATGAACGCGGTCATTTCGGCCGCCAACCTGCTGCGCAGGACGCGTCTCGACCCGCGTCAACGCGAGCATGTGTCGATGCTGATCGACGCCGGCGACGTGCTGATGGGCCTGCTGAACGACGTGCTGGACTTCTCCAAGATCGAGGCCGGGAAGATGGAGCTGGAAAGCGCCGAGATGGTCGTGCGCGAAAGGCTGTCGATCCTCAACCGGCTGTGGGAGCCCAGAGCCGTGGCCAACGGCGTCCGGCTCAGGCTGCAGGTGGCGCCCGGCGTGCCCGAAGCGGTCCGCACGGATCCGCTTCGTTTTCAGCAGATCCTGTTCAACCTGCTGTCCAACGCCGTGAAATTCACCCCTGACGGCGAAATCCTGGTCGCGGTGGATTGGGATGGCTCCCGCCTGCTGGTGGCGGTGTCCGACACCGGCTGCGGCATCCCGGCCGACCGGCTCGCCCAGGTGTTCAACAGTTTCGAACAGGCCGACGTCGGCGTCGCTTGCCGGCCTGGCGCCCGCCTCGGCCGTCTGGGTGCCGGTCGGCGAGGACGGCACGGCCGACGAGCTGCTGATGATGTTC
>JAXHTU010000108.1:0-10022 GCA_034189955.1 Pseudomonadota bacterium
TGGCCAATCCGTCGTCGGGAATAAGCCCGGCGGCGAATACCAGACTGGAGACCGCAATGGACCGCGCTCAAAAAGCCGAGTCGATCGAGACGCTCAAGGGCGTCTTCGCCGACGCGGGCGCCGTGGTCGTGACCCACAACCTGGGTCTGACCGTTGCGGACATGGAAGACCTGCGTGGACGCCTTCGTAAAGAAGGCGGCACGTTCAAGGTGGTCAAGAACCGCCTGGCGCTCAAGGCGCTCGAAGCCGACGAAGGCAGCGAATACCACGGCCTGTTCAAGGGTCCCGTGGGCATCGCCTATGCCGACGACGCGGTGACGGCCGCCAAGATCACCGCTGAATACGCCAAGGCCAACGACAAGTTCGTCGTCCTGGGCGGCTTCATGGGTGACAAGGTTCTGGACGCGAAGGGCGTGGAGACTCTCTCCAAACTGCCGTCGCTGGATCAGATCCGCGCTTCGCTGCTCGGCCTGCTCAACGCCCCCGCGACCAAGATCGCCGGCGTCGTGCAAGCCCCGGCTTCCCAACTGGCCCGCGTGTTCAGCGCGTACGCCTCGAAGGACGCCGCGTAGGCGACATCGCCTCTTTCATCTCTGCAAACTCTCTACTGAAACCCAATCCTCCGAAGGAACCTACCCATGGCCGATCTCGCCAAAATCGTTGAAGACCTGTCGAAACTGACCGTTCTGGAAGCCGCCGAACTGTCCAAGCTGCTGGAAGAAAAGTGGGGCGTCAGCGCCGCCGCTCCGGTGGCCATGGCCATGCCGGCCGGTGGTGGCGCCGGCGCCCCCGCCGAAGCCGCTGAAGAGCAGACCGAGTTCACCGTCGTCCTGCTGGACGGCGGCGACAAGAAGATCAACGTCATCAAGGAAGTCCGTGGCGTGCGTTCGGACCTCGGTCTGAAGGAAGCCAAGGACCTGGTCGAAGGCGCTCCGCAGAACGTCGTCGAGAACGTCTCCAAGCAGAACGCCGACGAAGTCGCCAAGAAGCTGACGGAAGCCGGCGCCAAGGTCCAGATCAAGTAAGATCTGGGTCAGCCGTCCGCCCCGGAAGGGGAGGAAGACCTCAGACGGGTCCGGAGGGAAACCTCCGGACCCGTTTTCGTTGGGGGGTGGCGGGCAGGGCGTGGGCTTCCCACCTGCCGTTCCTCCCAAATCGAAAGCCCGCCCCATGAAGATTCTGATGGTTCTGACGTCGCACGACGCGCTCGGCGACACCGGCAAGAAGACCGGCTTCTGGCTGGAGGAGTTCGCCGCCCCCTACTATGTGCTGAAGGATGCGGGTGCCGACATCACCCTGGCCTCGCCCAAGGGCGGCCAGCCGCCGCTGGATCCCAAGAGCGACGAGCCCGACGCCCAGACCGCCGCCACGCGGCGCTTCAAGGACGACGCGGACGCCAAGGCGGAACTGGCCTCGACCCGACCGCTGTCCGAGGTGTCGGCCGACGACTTCGACGCCGTCTTCTACCCCGGCGGCCATGGCCCGCTTTGGGACCTGGCCGAGGACCCGGCTTCGATCGCCCTGATCGAGGCCTTCGCCCGGGCCGACAAGCCGGTCGGCGCCGTCTGCCACGCCCCGGCGGCCCTGCGCCATGTGAAGGGCCCCGACGGCGAATTCCTCGTCAAGGGCCGCAAGGTCACCGGCTTCACCAATGGCGAGGAAGAAGGCGTCGGCCTGACCGATGTCGTGCCCTTCCTCGTGGAGGACATGCTGATCGCCAACGGCGGCCGCTATTCGAAGGGCGCGGACTGGAGCGTGCATGTCGTCACCGACGGCAAGCTGGTCACCGGCCAGAACCCGGCCTCGTCGCAAGGCGCGGCCGAGGCCCTGCTGGCCCTGCTGAAATAGGCGGAAACGGAAGGGGGCGGGCAGCCCCCTTCCTACCGTCAGCGCCGACGCGGGGCGAAGATGTCCGCCAGCCGGTCGCGCGCGCCCTCGATCCGCTCCAGCCGCGGATAGCGCAGGCCTTCGTACCAGGCGAAATTCACCGTGCGGAACTCGTCGCCGCGTTTGATGATCATGGTGATCGGCTCACTGCCGCCCTTGGCGGCGGTGACGGCGTTCCGCAGCGCTTCGGCCGAGGCGGTGCGATCGCCGACGGCGACCAGCTCCCAGCCCGCGCCCAGCCCTTGTTCGAAAGCGGGACTTCCCCAGCGGATGCCGACGATGCGGTTGCCGGACCCCAGGCTGAACCCCAGCGAATACTGGAAGTCATTGTCCCAGCCGCCCATCATCCGCTTCTCCAGCGGGGTCAGTTCGTCAACGTACGTCAGCCGCCAGCCGGCCCGCTCGATGCCGTCCAGCGGCGCCGCGGCGCCGGGCCCCACGGCGTCCAGTCGACTGCGCAGGAAGCCGGCCCAGTCGTGCGGGTGGACCGCGTTCAGATGCTCGACGACATCTTCGAACGTATAGGGCCGCGCTTCCCAGACCCCGTCTTCGGCGCCATAGAAGGCCCTGGCGAAGTCATCCAGCGACTTGCGGTCGCGCGTCGCCTCGCGGATCAGGGTGTCGGCGTCCAGCCAGATCAGCAGCGCCTCGCGGTAGTAGTCGCCGGTGCCGCGCATCCATGACGGCCACGGGTTGGAGGTGCGATAGCCCAGCAGGTTGTGGTTGGTCGTGTCCTGCAAGGCGCGCCACTCACGGCCCGGCTGGTTCTCGTAGAAGGCGGCCACCCCGGCGAGGTTGATCACCGCCTCCTCGACCGTTCCCAGTCCCGATCGGGGTGTGAGCACGTCGCCCCAATATTGGGTCTGGCCCTCATAGACCCACATCAGGCTGTTCTGGGTCGGCACGTTGAGGTTGGCCACCAGCTCGTCCGACGGCCGACGGTATTTTCCGTTCCAGCTGTGCACATATTCGTGGGGCAGCAGGCCGCGCGAGCCATAGGCGGGATTGGGCGCGGTGAAGTAGGTCGGGCTGGCCGTGTTCTCGGACGACCGGTGGTGCTCCAGGCCGATGCCGCCCAGTTTCGAGGTCAGACCGAGCAGAAATTCGTAGCGATCGAAATGGCGAGCTCCGAACAGACGGTCGGCCTGATCGACCAGCGCCTCGTATCTGGCGATCCATTCGGGACTGGCGTTGATCGAGGCCGCGGTGTCGCCGACGAGGTTCAGATGCACCGGCGAGCGGCCGCCGGGATCGATGTCGATGCGGCGGTAGTGCTTGCCGGCGAACATCGGGCTGTCAGCCAGATGCTCCAGCGAGATCGGGGCGAAGGTGGCGACGTTTCCGTCGCGAGAGACGGTGTCCAGCGCCACGCCGTAGTCCCAGCCCTCGGGCAGCACGACCGACGGGGCGAAGGTGATCCGGCTGTGGCTGTAGCCGGCTGGATAGAGGACGGCCTTCTCCCACTGCAGATTGACGATCTCCTCGGTCATGACCACGCGCCAGGTCGAATTGTCCGGCTGGGTCAGCCATTCGAAACCGACCTCGATCGTCTCGACGCCGGCGGGAATGTCGAGGTGGAAGGCGTGCGGATCGACGGTGTCGCGCAGCCACTCGATGCGCTGGCCGTTTCCGGTCACTGTCAGGCCCGAGATCAGCTGGATCGGACCGGTGTTGGCGTGGTTGCCGGGAATGAATTTCGGATACTGCAACACCAGCGGGCCGGCGCTGACCGGCACCGACTGGTTCACCCGGATGACCTTGTGCGCCAGATCGGTCAGGTCGACGCGGATGCCGATGGCGCCCGGATAGTCGCGATCCTGCGGCGCCGGAATGGTCGGCAGGGGGCGCGGCAGGCTGGTCGGCGCCGGCAGGGGCGTTTGGGCCTGCGAGGCCGGGACCTGGGCCAGGGCCGGCGCGGCGGTGGAGACGAGGAGCAGGGCGAGGGCGGCGGATCTCAGCATGGTCTTTTCTCGCGATCAGCGGCGGCGGGGGGCGAGGACGTCGCCCAGACGATCGGGTGTGCCCTCGATCCGCTCGAGATGCGGGTAACGCAGGCCGTCGTGATAGTCGAACTGCACCGTCCGGAAGCGCTCGCCGTTCTTCAGCATCATTTCGATCGGAGTGGTGGCGCCCTTCGCGGCGGTGATGGCTTGGGCGATGACGGCCGGGGTGGCCGTGCGGCCGTTGACCGCGACGATCTCCCAGCCCGAGGTCAGACCTGCCTCGAAGGCCGGGGAGTTCCAGCGCACCGACGAGATGCGGTTGGCGTTGTTGGTGACGATGCCGAGGGAGTACTGGAAGTCGTTGCGTCCGTACTCGCCGTACAGAGCCTTCTGATAGGGGTTCGGCTCCTCCTTGAAGACCAGCCGGTAACCGCCCCTCTCGATGCCGTCCAGCGGCATGGCCGCGTCGGCCCCGACGGCGTCCAGCCTGGTGCGCAGGAAGGTCGCCCAGTCGTTGGGCTGGACCGCGTTCAGGGCGCGTACGACGTCGTCGAACGTGTAGGGCGCGGGATCCCAGTCGCCGTCCTCGACGCCGAAGAAGGCCCTGGCGAAATCGTCCAGCGAGCGCCGACCGTTTGACTGCTCACGGATCCAGGTGTCGGCGTCGAGCCAGATCAGGGCTCCTTCGGAATAATAGTCCTCGCTGCGCTGGAAGCTGCCCCACGGTTGCGGCCGGCGCTGGGCGATGATCGGATCGTTGGTGGTGTCCTGCATGGCGCGCCAAGCGCGGCCGGGACTCAGACCGTAGGTCGCGGCGGTCATCGCCAGCGACCCCAGTTCAAGCTCCTTGCTGAGCAGGCCGGCGCGGGTGGTCAGCACCTGGCCCCAGTACTGGGTCTGGCCCTCATAGACCCAAAGCAGCGAGTTCTGCATCGGCTCGTTCAGGGTCGGCGTCAGCTGGTCCGCCGGGCGACGCCATTTGCCGTTCCAGGAGTGGACGTATTCGTGACCCAGCAGGTCGCGGTCGCCGAGGGTGTCCGTTGGCGCCGTGAAGTATTTCGGATCGACGCTGTTCTCGGATGAGCGATGATGCTCCAGCCCGATGCCGCCCAGCTTGTCGCTGACCGCCAGCAGGAAGTCGTAGTGGTTGAAATGGCGCGCTCCGAACAGGCGGTCGGCCTGGTCGATCAGGTCGCGGTGCAACTCGATATGCTCGTCCGTGGCGGCCAGCATGTCGGGGTCGTCAGCGACGACGTTCAGCCGCACCGGCGAGCGGCCGCCGGGATCGAGGTCGATCTGGCGGTAGTGGGCGCCCGCGAACACCGGACTGTCGGCGAAATGCTCCAGGCTGATCGGGGCGAAGGTCGCGACGCCATTCTCGAAGCTCTCGGTCTCCAGCGCCGTGCCGTAGCGCCAGCCCTCGGGCAGGCGCAGGGTCGGGCGGAAGGTGATCTGGCTGGAATAATAGCCCGCCGGATAGAGCAGGGCCTTCTCCCACTGGATGTTGAGCATGTCCTGGGTGATCACCACCCGGCCCTGGCTGCCGTCGATCGGCGTCAGCCATTTGAACGAAACGTCCAACGCGGTCGTGCCGGCGGGCACCTCGATCTGGAAGCCGTTGGTGTGGACGGTGTGGCGCACCCAGCGCAGCGGCTGGCCGTTGGCCGTGATCTGCAGCTCGGCGATGTCGTCGACGGGGCCGACGGGGCCGTGGTTGCCGGGGATCCACTGCGGATACAGCAGGATCATCGGCCCGGCGGCGGTCACCGGGATAGACTGTTTCACCGAGACGATGCGGCGGTCGAGGTCCGTGGCGTCCATTTCCAGCGAGATCACGCCGGGGTAGGGCGCATCCCGCGGCGCGGGGATCGGCGCGAGGGGGCGGTCCAGCGCCGGCGTCCCGACCTGGGCCAGGGCGGGCGCCGACCCGAACAGCAGGGCGGCGGCGCAGGCGGAAGCGAGCAGGCGGGCGGGGCGCATCATCGGAGGCTCTCGGTCAGTGAGGTTTGACGGCACGCTAGAGCGGACCGACGGCTCGCCGGATTAAATCCTCGTCATGTTCCGGGTTCCGATCAGTCGGCCGGCTTCACGTCCAGCAGTTCGACGGTGAACAGCAGGGTCGAATTGGGCGGCAGTTCATCGCCCCCTACCCAGCGCTCGCCGTAGCCGAGGGCGGCGGGAATGACGAATTCGAAGGTCTCGCCCTCGCGCATCAGGCCGACCCCCTCGGTCCAGCCCTTGATCACCCGGTTGAGCGGAAACTCCGCCGGCTCGTTGCGGGCGTACGAGCTGTCGAACTCGCGTCCGTCGACGAAGGTCCCCCGGTAGTGAACCTGGACCGTGTCGGTGGCGGCGGGCTGACGGCCCGACGGATTGGCGGCGCCCACGCGGCGGTACTGCAGGCCAGAGGCGGTGGTGGTCCAGCCGCTCCGGGCGGCGTTCCAATCCAGATAGGCGGCGTTGCCGGCGTCCCAGTTGGCCTGGCTGGAGGCGCCGGAGAAATCATGGTCGTTCGCGGGCGGCGCTGAAGCGCAGGCGGCGAGGGTCAGGGCGGCGGCGGCCGCGAGTGCGATGCGAGTCATGCCGTGACGCTAACGGGACCGGGAGCCGCCGTGAAGCCTGCGATCAAGGGATGCCCGATCAGGAAAGGGGGCTCCGTCGGTTGGACATTGTATCCTTGACAGGACATTATGTACGCTAGACATTACATTTAGACATCTGGAGCGTACGTGTGAGCAGGATTTTCGGCGTGCTGGCGATCAGCCTGGCTTTCGGCGCCTTTCTGGCCTGGCCCCTGTTCGTCTGGCCGGTTCGTCCCGGCTGGATCGGCGCGGCCGTGCTTGTGCTGGTCGCGGTCGGGGTTCGCCGCCACTGGGACGCGCGGGGGCGAACGGCCGGGGACGACCCCGGGGCGCGGGAGCGCCAGTCTTGGCATGCCGTCGCCGCGCTCGGCGTGTTGAGCGGTCATTTGATCGCTGCCCTGACGCAACAGGTCGACCTGCATGTGGGCCGAGGCAACACACTGGCGCTGGACAACTGGACCCTGCTCGCCGCCGCCGCCCTCGGCTGGCTGATCGTGCGCGCGCCGCGGATGGTGAAGGATGAGCGCGACCGGGAAATCGCGGGCCGTGGCGCCCAGGTCGGTCATGCGACCCTGACGGCGCTGCTTGTGGTGCTGCTGCTGACCTTGGGGTTTGCGCCGCCGCCGGTGGTGGAGCGGCTGCAGCCGTTCGTGCTGGGCAATGTGCTGGTCGTGCTGATCCTGCTCGCGGCGCTGGCGAAGCATGCGACCCAGCTGCTGGGCTATTGGGCCACACGGCCGGGAGATCACGCCGATGGCTGAGCTGACCATCGGCAATCATCTCCGGCGGCTGCGATTCGAGCATGGCGAAATGACCCAGGACGCCCTCGCTCGCGCCGCCGGGGTGACCCGGCAGACGGTGATCTCACTGGAGGCGGGCCGTTACGCCCCCTCGCTGGAGCTGGCCATGCGGCTGTCCCGCGTCTTTGGGCGGGGCGTGGACGACGTCTTCTTCTGGCGGACTCCGCCGACGCCCTGACGACTGAGCGCTCTTCATCTTCAACGCGCGGCATGCGCACAGGCGGGATACGACCCATGACGACTGGACATCTCACCCTCCGGTCCCTTGCCGGCGCCGCAGCCCTGATCGCCATCCTGGCGGCCGGCGCGGCGACGGCCCAGACCTTCGAGATCGCTCCCGGCGGAGACGTGCTGCAGGGGCGACCGGTCGCCGTGCGCCTGACCGGCGTGCCTCCCGGTCAGCTCGTCGAGATCAGCGCCGAGCGCCGCTTCGGGCGTCCCGAGCCGATGGTTTGGCGCTCCAGCGCCGCCTTCACCGCCGACCCGCAAGGCGAGATCGATCTGACGGCCGATCCGGCGACGGGCGGGAGCTACGAGGGAGTCGACGCCGCCGGCCTGTTCTGGTCGATGACGCCCACCGCTACGCCCGCGCCGGCCGACTGGCGGACCGGAGAGGTCCGGCTGACGGCGACGGTCGACGGACAGGTTGTCGCCACCGGCGCGACGCGCCTGATCGGCGCCCTGCCGACCGTCGAGACGGAAGAGATTCCCGGCTTCCCGGCGGCGCGGCTGTTTCGCCTGCCGGGCGGCGGGCCGCGGCCCGTGATCGTGGTGCTGCATGGCGCGGATGGCGGAACCGGAGCCAGCGACCGCTTCGGCCGCAAGCTGGCCTCGCACGGCTATGCGGTGGTCGGCCTGCCTTATTATTCGCCGGACTGGGGCGCCTACGGCCCGCCCAAGGAGATCGCTGAACTGCCCGGCAGTTTCATCGACATCCGCATCGACCAGATCGCCGAGCTGCGCGACTGGCTGCGCACGCAGCCGGGCGTCGACGCCGACCGGATCGCCCTGTTCGGCGGCTCCAAGGGCGCCGAGTTCGCCCTGATCGCGGCCAGCAAATACGACTGGATCGCCTCGGTCGTGGCCTTCGCCCCGTCGGACCTGGTGTGGGAGGGCTGGGGACTGGAGACGCTGGAGGGCGAAGGCTTGCGCTCGTCCTTCTCGCATGAGGGCCGGCCCTTGCCGTTCATGCCCTATGTCGGCTTCCTCGACGGTCTGCTGGCCGGGCCCGGCAACGCCGATCTGCTGAAAATCCACGAGGACGGCCGCGCCGCCCATCCGGACCGTGAGGCCGCGGCGCGTATAAGGGTCGAGGACTATCCGGGGCCGGTGCTGCTGGTCGCTGGCGACGCCGACCGCGAATGGCGGTCCGGCCAGATGGCGCGCAATGTGGCCGGGAGCCGGTCGGCCGCCGGGCGCGACACCACCCTGCTGATCTATCCCGAGGCCGGCCATGACGTCGGCGGCGACGGCTGGGCACCAACGGCCGGGGATGTCGCGCGCGGCGGCGGTTCGGCCCGAGCGAACGCCCACGCGCAGGCCGACGCCTGGCCCAAGGTGCTGGACTTTCTTGAACGGACGCTGGGCCCGGACGAAAGATAGGGAAGGGAGGGCCTTTATTTCGCCGTCAAAGCGAGTATATCAGCGCGTTCCGCTAACTCCATGAGAGATACGCGCGAAAGCGCCGAGGCCCGGTTTGTCGCCCTCCGACCGGTGCGAAGGCGCGCTCCTTCCCAAGGGAGCCCTACATTTCAGGCGTCCTGGCTGAACAAGCCGAGGGTGGACGCCGAAACCGATGGTCACGGGTCGCCGGAATGGCGGAGCCGTGGCTGCTGCATTGAGCGCGGGCTGCCCGGCCTCGCGCGATTGGGAAGACAGAATGGCCAAGTCCAACGCCGAACTCGCCGTCAACGGTCAGTTCGCCACCGCCACCTCGTTCACCGGCAAGAAGCGTATCCGCCACTCGTTTGGCCGGATCCCCGAAGCGGTGCAGATGCCGAACCTGATCGAGGTTCAGCGCGCCTCCTATGAGCAGTTCCTGCAGCGCGAAGTGCGCAGCGGACCGCGCAAGGATCAGGGCATCGAGGCTGTGTTCAAGTCGGTCTTCCCGATCAAGGACTTCAACGAACGCGCCATCCTGGAATACGTCTCGTACGAGTTCGAGGACCCGAAATACGACGTCGAGGAATGCATCCAGCGCGACATGACCTATGCCGCGCCGCTGAAGGTCAAGCTGCGCCTGATCGTCTTTGAATCGGACGAGGAAACCGGCGCGCGCTCGGTCAAGGACATCAAGGAACAGGACGTCTACATGGGGGACATCCCCCTGATGACGGACAAGGGCACCTTCATCGTCAACGGCACCGAGCGGGTCATCGTCTCGCAGATGCACCGCTCGCCGGGCGTCTTCTTCGACCACGACAAGGGCAAGACGCACAGCTCGGGCAAGCTGCTGTTCGCCGCCCGCGTGATTCCGTACCGCGGCTCGTGGCTCGACTTCGAGTTCGACGCCAAGGACATCGTCTACGTCCGCATCGACCGCCGCCGGAAGCTGCCGGCCACGACCTTCCTGATGGGTCTGGGCATGGACGGCGAGGAGATCCTCAAGACCTTCTACGAGACCGTGCCCTACGAGAAGCGCGGCGAAGGCTGGGTCACGCCCTACAAGGCGGAGCGCTGGCGCGGGGTGAAGCCGGAGTTCGACCTGGTCGACGCCGACACCGGCGAGGTGATCGCCGCCGCCGGAACCAAGATCAGCGCCCGCCAGGCCAAGAAGCTGGGCGACGCCACGACCTCGCTGTCGCTGGCCG
>JAXHTU010000109.1:0-9961 GCA_034189955.1 Pseudomonadota bacterium
TGACGTCCTCGACCGCGTCGCGGGCCTCGGCGATGGCGGCGGCGAGGGTGTCCATGCCGACCGGGCCGCCGCCGTAGTTCTCGATCAGGGCCTTGAGGAAGCGGCGGTCGTTGGCGTCGAGGCCGGCCTCGTCGATCTCCAGCCGGGCGAGGGCGCGGGCGGCGGCGAGGCGGTCGATGGAGGTGGCGCCGTCGGCGCTGGCGAAGTCGCGGACGCGGCGCAGCAGGCGGCCGGCGACGCGCGGGGTGCCGCGCGAGCGCGAGGCGATCTCGCGGGCGCCGTCCTCGGCGATCGGGGCGCCCATCTTGCGGGCCGCGCCCATGATCACCTTCACCAGTTCGTCGGGGGTGTAGAATTCCAGCCGCAGGGGGATGCCGAAACGGTCGCGCAACGGCGTGGCCAGCAGACCGGCGCGGGTTGTGGCGCCGACGAGGGTGAAGGGGGCCAGGTCGATGCGCACCGAGCGGGCCGAGGGACCCTCGCCGATGATCAGGTCGAGGACATGGTCCTCCATGGCCGGATAGAGGATCTCCTCGACCGCCGGGGCGAGGCGGTGGATCTCGTCGATGAACAGGACGTCGCGCGGTTCGAGATTGGTCAGGATGGCGGCGAGGTCGCCGGCCTTGGCGAGGATCGGACCGGAGGTGGCGCGGAAGCCGACGCCGAGCTCGCGCGAGACGATCTGGGCCAGGGTGGTCTTGCCCAGTCCCGGCGGGCCGAACAGCAGGACGTGGTCGAGCGCCTCGTTGCGGGCGCGGGCGGCGTCGATGAAGACCTTGAGGTTGCCCTTGGCCTGCTCCTGGCCGACGAACTCGGACAGGGTCTGGGGCCGCAGGGCGCGGTCGTAGATTTCGCCGGGGGCGGGCGACGGGTCCACCAGCCTGTCCTCAGTCATGGGCGCAACCCCCAACGGCCGTCATCCTCGGGCTTGACCCGAGGATCAGAGGCAAGGCCGGGCTGTGCGGTGAAGGCGGCCCGGCGAGCGAGCCCGCAGCCCCGCCACCGAACACCGGATGGTCTGATCCTCGGGTCAAGCCCGAGGATGACGGTGGGAAGAAGGAGCTCACCGCCCCAGCTCCTGCAAGGCGGCGCGGATCACCGCCGACAGCTCGGCCGCGTCGCCGAGGCGGATCAGGGCCTGGTCGACGGCGCGGCGGGCGTTGACCTCGGCCACGCCAAGACCGAGCAGGGCGGAGACGGCCTCGCCGGTGACGCTGGGGACGGGCGGCGCGACCTCGGCGTGGACGCCGGGCGCGGACGGGGTGAAGCTGACGTCGCCGAGCGGCTTGCCTTTCAGCTCGGTGACGATGCGCAGGGCCAGTTTGGGGCCGACGCCGTTGGCGCGGGCCACGGCGGCCTTGTCGTCGCGGGCGACGGCCGAGGCCAGTTCGGCGGGCGGCAGGACGTCGAGCACAGACAGGGCCGCCTTGGGGCCGACGCCCTGGATGTCGGTCAGGGTGCGGAAGGCGCGGCGGTCGTCGCGGGTCAGGAAGCCGTAGAGGCGCGGGCCGCTCTCGGCGTTGAAGGTCGATTCGATCTGCAGCGTCGCCTCGTCGCCGGGCGCGGGCAGGCGCTGCAGGGTGCGGGCGCCGCAGACGACGACATAGCCGACGCCGGCGCAGTCGATCAGGCAGTGATCGGGCTCGACCTCGGCCAGAACGCCTCTGAGCCGGCCGATCATGACGCGATCCTCCCCCTCTGGGGGAGGGGGACGGCGAAGCGGTGGAGGGGGCCGGATCCGGACGCCGGCGTTTGCCGAAGCCCCCCTCCACCATGCTTCGCATGGTCCCCCTCCCCCTGCGGGGGAGGAATGAGCAGCGCCCGTTTGCGCATCTGCGCATGGGTGATGGCGACGGCGAGGGCGTCGGCGGCGTCGGCCTTGACGTCGCCGGCGGCGGGCAGGAGGCGCTTCACCATGAAGGCGATCTGGGTCTTGTCGGCGTGGCCGGCGCCGACCACGGCCTTCTTGATCAGATTGGGCGAATATTCCGCCACGCCGAGGCCGTGCCGGGCGGGGGCCAGCATGACGGCGGCGCGCGCGTGGCCCAGTTTCAGCGTCGAGGCCGGGTTCATGTTGACGAAGACCTCCTCGATCGCCGCCTCGTCGCACTCATGGGCGGCGCAGACGGCGCCGACGGCCTCGAGCAGGAACAGCAGCCGCTCGCTGAACGGGGCGGCCTCGGGCGGGGCGACGACGCCGTGGGCGATCCAGCGCAGGCGAGAGCCCTCGGCCGCCACCACGCCCCATCCGGTGCGGCGCAGGCCGGGGTCCAGTCCCAGGATTCGAGTCGGCGCGTTCGTCATTCGTTCCAGTCATGCCCCAAAGAGGGTTGACGGACAATGACCGGAACGAAGGCCGGCCTATTCGGTGGTCTTGCCGTCGAAATGTTCTTCGGAGGCGTCGGCTTCCTTCTTGCCGGCGAAGCGCACGCCGTCGCGGTGTTCGGGCGGGCCGTACAGGGTGTAGAGGGCGAGAGGCTCATCGCCGGTGTTGATGACGTTGTGGCGGGCGCCGGCCGGGACGATCACGGCGTCGTCGTCCTTGATCGGGGTGCGCTTGCCGTCGATCTCGACATGGCCCGAGCCGCTCTCGATGCGGAAGAACTGGTCGTGGTCTTCGTGCACCTCGGCGCCGATCTCCTCGCCGGGCTTGAGGGTCATCAGCACCAGCTGGAGGTATTTGCCGGTGTAGAGCACGCGCCGGAAGTCGGTGTTCTCGACGGTGAGTTTCTCGATGTTGTCGACGAAGCCTTGCATGGCGGTTTTCCTTCAGCGGTGAAAACAAGAAATCGGAGCGGGGCCGGAGCGGTTCAAGGCCGCCGCGGCGCGGTCAGTCGTCGCGCGGGTCGAGGCGATAGCCGGTGACGCCCTCCACGGTCCTCAGTCGGGCCGCGAGACGTTTGATGTGCATCTCGCTCAGTCCCCTGAGCCTGAAGACGCGCGAGACGGCCTCGCCGCCCTGGACCAGCTGGTGACGACCGCCGCCCAGCGAGCCGCTGAACTCGGCCAGCAGGGCTTCGACGGCGTCCTCGGCGGCGGGATCGTCGCGCCGCCAGATGACCTCGGCGTCGATGCGGGCCTGTTGCGGCAGGTGATGGCTGACCAGTCTGAGGACGGCCAGGACGACCACCGTCAGCACGGTCCCTGTCGCGGCCAGGCTGAACAGGCCGGCCCCGAACAGGAGGCCGATGGCGGCGGTGATCCACAGGGAGGCGGCGGTGGTCAGGCCGTGAATCGAGAAGCCGGCGCGGAAGATGACGCCGGCGCAGAGGAAGCCGATGCCGGTCAGGACGCCGTGGGCCATGCGCGTCGGGTCGCTGACGATCTCCGTGCCGGGGAGTGGGTCAAAGCGCCACGCGCCCTGGGACACGGCCGCCTCCATCAGCAGGGCCGAGGCGAGGCAGACGAGGATGTGGGTGCGGAAGCCCGCCGCCCGGCCGCGCCACTCGCGCTCGAAGCCGATCAGGCCGCCGGCCAGGATGGCGGCGAGCAACGGCAGGGCGAAGTCGGGCAGGTCCATGGGCCGAGAAACGGAGCGGAAGCGGTGCGGTTCCGGCGCCGGCCCGGCGACGGCGAACGCTTCAGCCGGCGTATTTCGCCAGGTCCTCGTCCGAAACGTCCTCGTTCGAATAGACGTTCTGCACGTCGTCCTCGGCGTCGAGGGCGTCGAGCAGCTTCATCAGCGTGCCGACCGCCTCGCCGGTGACCGGAACCTCGGTCTGCGGCCGCCAGACCAGCGCCGTCGACTTGGCGTCGCCGAGGATTTTCGACAGGGCCTCGGCCACCTCGTTCAGATCCTCGAAGGTCGTCCAGATGGTGTGGCCGGGCGCGTCCTCGTAGATGTCGGGCTTGACCAGATCGCTCTCGACGTCCTGGGCGCCGGCCTCGATGGCGGCCTCCATCACGGCGTCCTCGCTGCCGGCCTCGGCCGGGTAGACGATCCGGCCGACCCGGTCCCACATGAAGGCGACCGAGTTCATCTCGCTCAGCGCCCCGCCGTTCTTCTTGAACGCCGCGCCGATGTTGGAGGCGGCGCGGTTTCGGTTGTCGGTCAGGGCCTCGACGATGATGCCGACCCCGCCCGGGCCGCGGCCCTCGTAGCGGACCTCTTCCATCGTATCGACGTCGCCGCCGGCGGCCTTGTTGATGGCCCGCTGGATCACTTCGCGCGGCAGGCTTTCGGCCTTGGCGTTGTTCACCGCCAGGCGCAGGCGCGGGTTCATCGCCGGATCGGGCAGGCCCAGCTTGGCGGCGACGGTGATGTCGCGCGACAGCTTGGAGAACAGCTTGGACCGCTGCGCGTCGGCGCGGCCCTTGCGGTGCATGATGTTCTTGAATTTGGAATGGCCGGCCATGAGGATCTCTTTGGTGCGCTGTCGCTCGCGACGCGGTCGCTCGCTGCGTGAGCGCGGTCGCTGTTCTTCGGCGCGCCGTCTAGCCGATGGAACGGCGGCTGTCACGGGACAGGAACCGCCAGCTTCGCCGTGCATTTCCGCACAGACCCCGCCGGAGCCGATCATGACCGCCCAGGACGCCCTGTACGACGCCGACCTCTACGCCGATGACGACTTCGACGAGGCCGACATTGTCGAATGGTACGAGGCCCGCCCGGTCACCGTGCCGGCCGCCGTCGCCACCGGCGCCATCGTCGGCGCCTTCACCCTCGGCGTGCTGACGGCCGTCGGCGCGCTGGCGCTGATGGGTCGGCTGGACGACTAGGTCTTCAGGCTCTCGAGGAAGCCGCGCATCTTGTCGTCGATCGGCACGGGGCGTTTGGAGTCGCGATCGACGTAGACGTGGACGAAGCTGCCGACGGCGGCGGCCTCCTCCTCATTGTTGCGGAACAGGCCGATCTCGTAGCGCACCGAGGACGTGCCGACATGGGCGACGCGGACGCCCGCCTGGATCTCGTCCGGGAAGGCCGTCGGCGAGAAATATCGGCAGCCCGTCTCGGCGACCAGGCCGATGACCTTGCCGTGGTGGATGTCGAGCAGGCCGTTGACCACCAGCAGCCGGTTCACCGCCGTGTCGAACCACGAGTAATAGACGACATTGTTGACGTGGCCGTAGACGTCGTTGTCCATCCAGCGCGTGGAGATGGCCTGGAAGCGGCGGTAGTCGCCGCGTTTGGTCCGCTCGATGGTGCCGGTCATGAAGTCTCCCTTCCCTTTTGGCGCGCTATCGCTCGGCGCGCGGCGCCTCGCTGCTTGAGCGCGTCTGGCGCGCGCTTCATCGGCAGCCTTGGGCTTGGCGGACGCGGCGTCAAGCGCCTAGCGTCGCTGGCATGAAGACCACCGCCGCCGTTCTCCGATCCATGGGCGCCGCCCGCCCCTATGCCGACAGCCGCCCGCTGGCGCTCGAAACGGTGACGCTGGATCCGCCGGGACCGGGCGAGGTGCGGGTGGCGATCAAGGCGGCGGGTCTGTGCCATTCGGACCTCAGCGTCATCAACGGCGACCGGCCGCGGCCGATGCCGATGGCCCTCGGTCACGAGGCGGCCGGGGTGGTCGAGGCGCTGGGACCGGGGGTCGACGACCTGGCCGTCGGCGATCACGTGGTCATGGTCTTCATGCCCAGCTGCGGCCATTGCGATCCGTGCGCCGGCGGCCGACCGGCCCTGTGCGAGCCGGGCGCGGCGGCCAATGGCAAGGGCGAGCTGCTGGGCGGCGGAGTGCGGCTGCACGACGGCGAGGGGGACCTGCGCCACCACCTCGGCTGTTCGGCCTTCGCGGCGCATGCGGTGGTGTCGCGACGGTCGCTGGTGAAGATCGACGCCGACCTGCCGTTCGAGCACGCCGCCCTGTTCGGCTGCGCCGTGCTGACCGGCGTGGGGGCGGTGGTCAATACGGCAGGCGTGCGTGCGGGGCAGTCGGTCGCCGTGGTCGGGCTGGGCGGGGTCGGACTGTCGTCGGTGCTGGGGGCGCTGGCCAGCGGGGCGTCGCCGGTGGTCGCGGCGGACCTGTCGGAGGACAAGCTGGCCCTCGCCCGCTCGCTGGGCGCGGTGCGGACCGTCAATGCGGGCGATCCGGATGCGGTCGAGCAGGTGCGGGCCCTGACCGGCGGCGGGGCCGACGTCGTGTTCGAGATGGCCGGCAGCGTGCGGGCGCTGGAGGCGGCGTGGCGGATGACACGGCGCGGCGGAACCACGGTCACCGCCGGCCTGCCGCCGCCCGAGGCGGCGCTGGCGGTCAATGTGGTGCAGCTGGTGGCCGAGGAGCGGACGCTGAAGGGATCGTACATCGGCACCTGCGTGCCCAGCCGCGACATCCCGCGCTATGTGGCCCTGTTCCGCGACGGGCGGCTGCCGGTGGACCGGCTGCTGAGCGGGACCATCGCCCTGGCGGACATCAATGCGGCCTTCGACGCTCTGGCGGACGGGGCGGCGGTGCGGACGGTGGTGACCTTCCCCTGAGGCCAAGCTAGAACCCGGCGGAACCCGCGAGGAGACAGCGCCATGGCCACCGAACTTTACGACCTGACCGTGCCGGTCTTCACCCGGGCGCTGAAGGCCCTGTCCGGCCTGCTCGACAAGGCCATCGCCCATTCCGGAGAGGCAGGGGCGCAGGCGCTGCTGGCGAACCGGCTGATCGAGGACATGCATCCGCTGTCGAAACAGATCCAGATCGCCTGCGATTCGGCCAAGCTGTGCGTCGCCCGGCTGTCGGGGGCGGAGGCGCCGGTCAATGACGACACGGAGACCACCGTCGCCGAGCTGAAGACCCGCATCGCCTCGACCCTCGACTTCATCGGCTCGGTCCCACGGACGGAGATCGACGGGCAGGAGGGGCGAGAGGTGGTGCTCAAATTCCCCGGCGGCGAGCTGCCGTTCCGCGGGGTGGCCTATGTCACCGGCTTCGCCCTGCCGAACTTCTTCTTCCATGTCAGCATGGCCTACGCCCTGCTGCGGCAGGCGGGGGTGCCGCTGGGCAAGCGCGACTACATGGGCGCCGCCCTGACCGGAGGCTGACCGGGGCGGGGGTGGACCGCGTCCGGCCAACGCTGCTACCCCATGCCGATGGAAACCGGCGCCCTCATCACCATCGGCCTCTATTTCATCCTGATGCTCGGCATCGGGGTCTATGCGTGGCGCAAGTCCACCAGCGACGTGTCCGGCTATATGCTGGGCGGACGGCAGCTGGGGCCGGCGGTGACGGCGCTGTCGGCGGGCGCCTCGGACATGAGCGGCTGGCTGATGATGGGCCTGCCGGGGGCGATGTTCCTGAGCGGCCTGTCGGCGGCCTGGATCGGCTTCGGCCTCGTCATCGGCGCGTATCTCAACTACCTGATCGTGGCGCCGCGGCTGCGGGTCTATACCGAGGTCGCGGACGACGCGATCACCATCCCCGACTATCTGGGCAAGCGATTCGCCGACCGGTCGTATCTGCTGCGCGTCATCTCCTCCCTCGTCATCGTCGTCTTCTTCACCCTGTACACCGCCAGCGGCCTGGTCGCCGGGGGCAAGCTGTTCGACAGCGCCTTCGGCCTCGACTACGCCACCGGCCTGTGGATCACCGCCGGGGTGGTGCTGGCCTACACCCTGTTCGGCGGTTTCCTCGCCGTCAGCCTGACCGACTTCGTCCAGGGCTGCATCATGTTCCTCGCCCTGATCCTCGTGCCCATCGTGGCCATGATCAACGTCGGCGGACCGGCCGAGACGGCCCAGATCGTGCGCGCGGTCGATCCGGCCCGGTTCGACCTGCTGGCCGGCACGACCGCCATCGGCATCGTCTCGGCCCTGGCCTGGGGGCTCGGATATTTCGGCCAGCCGCACATCATCGTCCGCTTCATGGCCCTGCGCTCGGTCCGCGACGCGCCGGCGACCCGCCGCATCGGCATGAGCTGGATGATCGTCTCCCTGCTGGGCGCCCTGGGCACCGGCATCAGCGGACTGGCCTACGCCACCGTCAACGGCCTGAGCGTCGCCGACCCCGAGACCATCTTCATCGTCCTGTCCGACGTGCTGTTCGACCCGCTGATCTCGGGCTTCCTGCTGGCCGCCATCCTCGCGGCGATCATGAGCACCATTTCCTCACAGCTGCTGGTGTCGTCCTCCTCCCTGACCGAAGACTTCTACGGCCTGTTCGTGCGGCGCGGCGCGTCGCAGGGCGAGCTGGTGCTGGTCGGCCGCCTCGCCGTGCTGGCCGTCGCCCTCGCCGCCATCGGCCTGGCGTACAATCCGGACAACAATGTCCTCGGCCTCGTCGCCAACGCCTGGGCCGGCTTCGGCGCCGCCTTCGGGCCGCTGATCCTCCTGTCGCTGACGTGGAAGCGGATGACGCGCAACGGCGCCCTCGCCGGCATGGTCGTCGGCGCCGCCACGGTGCTGTTCTGGATCTTCGTCCCGGTGCTGCCCGGTGGCGCGGCCCTGACCACGGTGCTGTACGAGATGGTGCCCGGCTTCGGCCTGAGCCTGCTCGCCATCGTCGTCGTCAGCCTGATGGGCAAGGCGCCGCGGGGCGCGGTGGCCGAGACCTTCGACCGGGTGCAGGTCATGCTGGACGAGGCGAAGCGGCCGCAAGCCGCGCAAGCCGCGCGGGCGTCGTGAGCCCGCCGCGCCGCCTCGCCGACCTGCCGGGGATCGACGCGGTCGAGCTGAAGGCGCTGATGAAGCCGGGCGTCGCCGACCCGGACCGGCGCGACGAACACCCCGAGGTCGACGCCGTCGCCATGGAGGCCTTCGGCCTGACGCTGGACGACGCCGAGGCGACCGCCCTGCCCGCCGACTGGCCCGATCACCTGCGCGACCTGCATCGCCGCTCGCCGGCCGAACTGGTCGAGGCCTTCGAGGCCGAGGGCTGGGACGTCACCGACGGCCGGCGCAAGCCGTTGCGCGTCCTGCCCCTGTTCGCCCTGCCGCTGGCGCTGGCGGCGCGCGGCGTGGCCGGGACGCTGCCGTTCGTGGCCGAGCCCGATCATCCGGAGACGGACTGGGGCGCGAACCTGAAGGCCGAGGCGGGGCGGTTCAGGAAGCGGTGACATCGGCGGGGCCGTTGGCTTCGCGGCCAGCGATCTGTTCAGGCGAGTTGTCGGGGGCGGCCGCCTCAGCCGCCCCGGCCGCTGCTTCGAGGCGGGCATTGGTCGACGCTGCACAGCGGAGGCGGAAGGATGAAGTCAGCGAAAGCACAGCGTCATGGAACCTCCCTCTCCCGGCGGGAGAGGGCTTGAGCCTCCGGGAGCGAAGCGATCGGCAAGGCGAAAGGGTGAGGGGCTGCTGGCGGCAGTCGGCGTGAGCCGCGTCACTGTCCCGGGCGGCGGCTTGCGCCGACGGAAACAGCCGACCCACATCCGACGGGGCTCCGCCCCGCCACCTTCTCCCAATGGGAGAAGGGCAGGTTGGCGGCGTGTCAGACGGGCGCGCGGTCACGCGCCGCCGGGTTCCCCGGCCGCCTCGAGGCGGCATTGTTCGTCGATGTACAACAGCGGCGGCAGGATGAAGTCGGCCAGGGTCGCGCGCTGTCCCTGCAGCAGCCACCATTGAAAGAAGCCCTCGCGCTCGCCGACCGGCTCGATCTGGCCGCGGGCGATGCGAACGAGGCGGTCGCGCTGAACCTCGCGGATGACGAGGGCGTCGATGCGGGCGATGGAGGGCGAGCGGTGTTTCATGGGGCGGGCTCGGGGTGTGGGTGTGGGACAAGGCAGCAGACAGCAGGCACGACTCTGCGCCGGCTGTTTCCAGACGGGTGGGGAGAGAGCGGGGCGACCGGGCCCCGCCCGGTGCATGTGGTTTTACCGTTTCGACGAGACAGACCGCCCCGCGCAGTCGTTTTCCACACGACCCTCCGGCTGGCGGCCCGCTTTAGGCCTTACCGGAACATGACAGGCCATCGCTGACGCCGTCATGGGTCGGACGTGACCGCATGTAGCGGCATCGGCCCGATCCTCAAGCCGCGCGGCGAGCAAGCAGAGGCCATCCATCGACCTCCGCGAGGACCCCCGGACTCTCCATCGCCCGGGCTTCATC
>JAXHTU010000011.1:0-49506 GCA_034189955.1 Pseudomonadota bacterium
GACCAGCACCGGCAGGACGATGATCAGCAGCGACCGGCCCCACAGCGAGGTCGGCAGGCGCCGCTTCAGCACCCGCGCCCAGACGTTTGCGGGGAGCCAGCGCACCGGCGGCTCAGTCCGGGGCCAGCATATAGCCGACGCCGCGCACGGTCTGGAGGTAGCGCGGGTTCTTGGGATCGGCCTCCAGCTTGCGGCGCAGGCGGGTGACCTGGACGTCGACCGCGCGGCCGGTGATGTCGGCGGTGTCGGGCGACAGGCTCATCCGCTCGACCGGGGCGTGGGCGTGGATGGCCAGGGTCTTGAGCAGCTGGGCCTCGGCCTCCGTCAGGCGCTGGGGCTTGCCGTCCTTCGACAGTTCCAGCCGCTCCATGTCGAACACCGCGGGGCCCAGCTTGATCTCGCGCGGGGTCAGCGGCTTGCCGCCGGTGCGGCGCAGGATGGCGTCGACGCGCAGGGCCAGTTCGCGCGGATCGAACGGCTTGGTCATATAGTCGTCGGCGCCGCGCGACAGGCCCTCGATGCGGTCGTCGGGGTCGCCGCGCGCGGTCAGCAGCAGGACCGGCGTCTTCGAGGTCTCGGCCTTGGACCGCACCCAGGTGGTCAGGTCGAAGCCGCTCTCGCCCGGCATCATGACGTCCAGCACCACGAGGTCGAACTCGATCAGCTCCATCATCCGCTTCGCGGCCGCCGCATGGGCGGCGCCGGTGACGCGATAGCCCTCGCGGGCGAGGAATTCCTTCAGCAGTTCGCGAATCCGGTCGTCGTCGTCGACGACCAGGAGGTGGCGGCCGGCGCCGGGACCGGCGATCGGGCCGGAGCGGCCATTGGGACGCACGTCGCTCATGCGGAGGCGACCTTGCGGGCTGTGGAGGCGTTGACCTCGGCGGTCCGGGGGGCTCTAACCCGGGGATAGACGCGGGAGACGTTATTCAATGGCCTTCGTTCCTTTCGACGATCGTGACGGCTGGATCTGGTTTGACGGCGATTTCGTGCCCTGGCGGGACGCGAAAACGCACGTTCTGACCCATGCCCTTCACTACGGCTCGTCGGTCTTCGAGGGGGAGCGTATGTATGGCGGCGAAATCTTCAAGCTGACCCCGCATAGCGAACGTCTGAAGCGTTCTGCAAACCTGCTGGATTTCGACCTTCCGTACAGCGTGGCCGAGATCGATGCGGCCTGCAAGGCGACCTGCGCGAAGATGGGGCTCGAGGACTGCTATGTCCGGCCGGTGGCCTTCCTCGGCGCCGAACAGGTCAGCGTCACCGCGAAGAACAGCAAGCCGCATGTGGCCATCGCCGCATGGGAGTGGCCGAGCTATTTCGACGCCGGGACCAAGGCGAAGGGCATCCGGATGGAATGGGCCAAATGGCGCCGGCCCGACCCGGCCACGGCGCCGTCGGCGGCCAAGGCGGCCGGCCTGTACATGATCTGCACCATGTCGAAGACGGCGGCCGAGAAGCGCGGCTACGCCGACGCCATGATGCTGGACTGGCGCGGCTATGTCGCCGAGGCGACCGGGGCCAATGTCTTCTTCGTTCAGGACGGGGTGCTGCACACGCCGCCGATCGACGCCATTCTGGACGGGATCACGCGCCAGACGGTGATCGAGATGGCGGCGGCCAAGGGGATCGAGGTGGTGGTGCGCCACATCCGCCCCGAAGAGCTGACGAGCTTCAGCGAGTGCTTCGTCACCGGCACGGCGGCCGAGGTCACGCCGGTCAGCGAGATCGGCGAATACCGGTTCACGCCGGGCCCGCTGAGCCTCGGCTTGATGGAAGACTACGGCCGGCTGGTGCGGCGTCAGGGCTGAGGCCAGGCCGACATCGCGCTTCGGGCCACGCGGAGCAGCTTGTCGCGCGACGCCCCGTCGCGCGCGAGCGTCGACATCCCCTGAATGATCGCGGTGGTGTGCGCCGCCAGGGTCTCCGCGTCCGTCTCCGGAGGCAGGGCGCCGTCCGTCACGTCCCGCTCGATCCGGGCCCTGAGGTGCGCCTCGACCGCATTGCGGATCGCCGACAGGTGCGCCTGCACGTCAGCGGCGTCGTCGGACACGCTGATGGCCGAGGTCGCCAGCATGCAGCCGGGCGGCGTGTCCTCGCCGGTGAAGGCGACGGCGGCGCCTTCCATCAGCGCCCGGGCCGCGGCGCGGGCGCTGTCGGCGCCGTCGATGATCGCCGCCGGCGACGCGGCGCCTGACAGATAGAGGTCGACCGCTTCCAGGAAGAGCCCCTTCTTGTTCCCGAAGGCGGAATAGATGCTGGGCGGCGTCACGCCGAGGCCGCGTGTCAGGTCGCTGAGCGAGGTCGCCTCATAGCCGTGCCGCCAGAACAGCATCATCGCCTCGCGCAGCGCCTTGTCGCGATCGAACGAGAGGGGACGGCCGATCCGGCGTGAGGGGGACGGGGCGCTGATTTCCATAGCGGTCAATATGAAACGATTGACCTCGGTCCGCAAGGCGCGCAGAGGGTTTCATATCAATCGATAGGAAACCGCGTCATGACCCTCACCGACTATCGCACCCTCGGCCGTTCCGGCCTGGTCGTCAGCCCGCTGGCGCTTGGGACCATGACCTTCGGCACGGCCCGGTGGGGTTCGGGCGAGGATGTCTCGCGCGAGGTGTTCAACGCCTATGTCGACGCCGGCGGGAATTTCATCGACACGGCGGACGTCTATTCCGGCGGGCTCAGCGAGGCGATGGTCGGGCGGTTCATCGCCGAGCGCGGCCTGCGCGACCAGATGGTCGTGGCCACCAAGGCCGGGTTCGCCACCGGTCGCCCGCTGGCGGGCGGCAGCGGGGCCGGGCATCTGACGCGCTCGCTCGACGCGTCGCTGAAACGACTCGGCACGGACCATATCGATCTGTTCTGGCTGCACGTCTGGGATTCGGTGACCCCGGCCGAGGAACTGCTGGAAACCATGACCGGCTTCGTCCGCTCGGGGAAGATTCGCTACTGGGGCCTGTCGAATGCCCCGGCCTGGTATGGGGCCAAGCTGGCCACCCTGGCGGCGGCGCGGGGACTGCCCGGCCCTATCGCGCTGCAGTATTTCTACTCCCTCGCCAACCGCGACATCGAGGACGAGCACGCGCCGATGGCGCGGGAGTTCGGCCTCGGACTCGTGCCGTGGAGCCCGCTGGCCTACGGGCTGCTGGCCGGGAAGTACGATCGGGCCACGGTGGAGGCGGGGGCACCGCGGACCGGCGGCCTGCCGCGCGACGCGGCCGCGACCGACGAGGCGCGGCCCGAGGACGACAAGCGGCTGGACGGGTCCAATCCGTTCGGGGACAGCCTGTTCACCGAGCGCAACTGGCGGATCGTCGATGTCCTGCGCCGCATGGCCGATGAGACGGGCCAGACCCCGGCGCGGATCGCCCTCGCCTGGGTGGTCGGCCGCCCGGGCGTGACCTCGACCCTGATGGGCGTCAGCCGGGTGTCCCAGGTGACCGACAATGTCTCGGCCCTGGGGGTGGCGCTGTCGCCGGATCAGCGCGCCGAACTCGACGCGATCAGCGCGCCGGAGGCCCGGCTGATCTATGGACTGCTGCAGCCGGCGATGCGCCGCAACGTTGTGTTCGGGGCTGATGTGACGGATTTCGCGGGACGCTAGGGCTGGCGGCTCCGCGCCCGCTTGCGTCGCCTGCCGCTATTCGACAGGAAGGGCGGGTGGCGCGGGGAGGCCTTCCATCATGTTCAGCGTCCTGAACCTTCAGAGCCTGCTGGGGCTCGCCGTCATCGTCGGCGCCTGCTGGGCCCTGTCCGAGAACCGGCGCGCCTTCCCGTGGAAGTTGACGATCGGCGCCGTCGCCGTGCAGGCGGCGCTGGTGCTGGCGCTGTTCGCCATTCCCGGCTCGCAGTCGGTGCTGGCGGCGATCACCGGGGCGGTCGACGGGCTGAACCTGGCGACCCAGCAGGGGACGCAGTTCGTGTTCGGCTATCTGGCCGGGGGCGATCAGCCCTATGCGGTGACCAATGGCGGCGCCCTGTTCACCTTCGCCTTCCAGGTGCTGCCGCTGATTCTGGTGATCTCGGCCCTGTCGTCCTTGCTGTGGCACTGGCGGGTCCTGAAATGGATCACCCACGGCTTCGGCTTCCTGTTCCAGCGGACCATGGGTCTGGGCGGCGCCTCGGCGCTGGCGGTGGCGGCGAACATCTTCCTCGGCATGATCGAGAGCCCGATCGTGATCCGCGCCTATCTGGACAAGCTGACCCGGTCCGAGCTTTTCCTGATGATGGTGGTCGGGCTGGCGACGGTGGCCGGATCGACCATGGTCGCCTACGCCGCCATCCTCGGGCCGACGCTGCCGAACGCGGCGGGCCATGTGCTGGTCGCCTCGATCATCTCGGCGCCGGCGGGGATATTGCTGGCGCGCATCATGCTGCCGGAAACGCCGGGGCAGGGCGGGGCGCACGCCGAATACGATTCCGCCCTCAAATACGACAGCGCCGTCGACGCCATCGTCAAGGGCACGTCGGACGGCCTGATGGTGGTGCTCAACATCTCGGCCATCCTGATCGTGTTCGTGGCCCTGGTGGCGCTGGTCAATCTGATGATCGCGGCGGTGTTCGGTTCGGGGATCAGCGTCGAATGGCTGCTCAGCTGGGTCTTCGCGCCGCTGGCCTGGCTGACCGGCGTGGCCTGGGCCGACGCGCGCGAGGCCGGGCTGCTGCTGGGCACCAAACTGACCCAGACGGAGTTCCGCGCCTTCATCGAACTGGGCCGGGTCCCGCCCGAGGCGATCAGCGAGCGGACGCGGATGCTGATGACCTACGCCCTGTGCGGCTTCGCCAACATCGGTTCGGTCGGCATCACCGTGACCGGCCTCAGCGTACTGATGCCCGAGCGGCGCGAGGAGGTGCTGGGCCTGGTGTGGAAGGCCCTGTTCGCCGGCTTCCTCGCCACCCTGATGGCGGCGGCGGTTGTCGGGGCGATGCCCGTCTCCATATTCGGCTGAAGCGAGAGACCGACCGATGAAGCTGTACACCTCCCACCGGGCCCCGAATCCGCGCCGCGTTCGCTGGGTCATGGCCGAGAAGGGCATCGGGGACGTCGATCTGGTCGAGATCGACATCATGGTCGGGGAGCACAAGACGCCCGACTATCGCGCCCGGGTCGGCGTGCCCCATGTCCCGGCGCTGGAACTGGACGACGGCGTCACGATCTCGGAGTCGATCGCCATCGGCCGCTATCTGGAGTCGCTGTACCCCGAGCCCAATCTGTTCGGCCACGACGCCCGCGAACAGGCCATGGTCGAGATGTGGACGCGCCGGTGCGAGTTCTATCTGGCCAATCCGATCATGCTGAGCGTGCGCCATTCGCATCCGGCCCTGGCGGCGCTGGAGGCGACCCAGCTGCCGCAGGTGGCCGAGTACAACCGCGTCGCGGCCGAGCGCTTCATGAAGACGCTGGACCGGCATCTGGCCGATCGGGAATTCATGGCCCTGGACCGGTTCACCATCGCCGACATCGTGGCGGTGGTCGGTCTCGATTTCGCGCGGCTGGTCCGCTACCGGCCGCCGGAGGAGCTGACGAACCTGACGCGCTGGCTGGAGGCCTGCCGGGCGCGTCCGGGCGCGAAGGCCGGCGCCTGAGGGCGATGTCCCGGCCGGGTTGGGAACCGGCTGAGGCGACCGACGGCTTGCCGACGGCGGAGTTACACCATAACGCTAGGCGCTTCGAAGGGGGAGGTGCGTTGACTCATTGCTCCGGCGTTGGAAGATATCGCGTGCCGATGGCGACCTCGCCCTCTGCGCGGCCTGGCCGTACGATCCCGGGCTCCGCTCTGAGTCCCAACCCCGATAGCAGTCATCGACCGTAGCCTTCGCGAACGGTCGCCGCCGGAGGATAGACCTGTGATCACCAAACCCGCCTCGTTCCGCCACATGCTCGGCTGCACCGCCGCCGCGGGGGTTCTGTTCTTCGCCCTCGGCGCCGCGGCCCAGGACGCGCCGATCGTCCAGCCCGGCGCGCCCGGACAGGCGACCCGCGCCCTGAACGCCGACGAGGCGGCGCGCATCGCCGACAACCGCTATTCGGCCGACGACGTCGCCTTCATGCGGGGGATGATCCTGCACCACGGCCAGGCCGTGGAGATGGCCGCCCTGGTCGCCGATCGCACCAACACCCCGGAGGTGATCGCGGTCGCCGGCCGCATCGACGCCTCCCAGGCGGACGAGATCGACTTCATGCGGGGCTGGCTGACGGAGCGCGGCGAGACGGCGCCGGAGCCGTCCGCGCCCGCGGCGATGGACCACAGCGCCCACGGCGCCCATCAGATGGCCGGACACGCCGGTCACGGCGACATGCCGGGCATGGCCACGCCGGCGCAGATGGAGGCCCTGGCCGCGGCGCGCGGCGCGGCCTTCGACCGCCAGTTTCTCGAACTGATGATCGCCCACCACGAGGGGGCGGTGAAGATGGTCACCGACCTGTTCCGGCGCTCCGGCTCGGCCTACGATCCGGTGCTGTTCCGCTTCGCCAACGATGTGACCAACGAGCAGCAGGCCGAGATCAACCGCATGGCCGCCCTGCTGCGCGAACGGGCGCAGGATCCGCGCGCCACGCTGAAGGGCGACTTCCGCGACGCCGAACAGGCCGCCGACAACCTGGTCCTGCTGGCCAGCCTGCCGAAACCCGCCGGCTTCTTCGATCCGCAGAACCCGGCCGGCCTGCCGCCGGTCGCGCCGGCCGCGGCCGATGACGGGGACGCCCGGCCCGGCGCCGGCGGCCAGGTCGGCCGTCGCTCGCCCTTCCTGAGCTTCTCCAACACCGACATGGCCTTCTCGGGCGACCTTCTGGCGGTCGGCAACTATCACGGCTTCAACCTGTACCGCCTGGGTCAGGGCGACGAACCGCAGCTGGTCAGCTCGGTCGTCTGCCCGGGCGGGCAGGGGGACGTCTCGATCGTCGGCGACCTGCTGCTGATGTCGGTCGAGTCGAACAACGGCCGCGTCGACTGCGGCCGCCAGGGCGTGCCGGACGGTCCGACCGCCGAGCGGTTCCGCGGCCTGCGCATCTTCAACATCGCCGACGCGACCCGTCCGGTCCAGGTCGGCCAGGTCCAGACCTGCCGCGGCTCGCATACCCATTCGGTGGTGGCCGAGGATGAGCGGCGGCTGATCGTCTACAACTCGGGCACGGCCAATATCCGCGACGAGGAAGAACTGGCCGGCTGCGTCGTCGGCGGGCCGGGCGACGCGCGCACGGCCCTGTTCCGCGTCGACGTCATCGAGATCCCGCTGGCCGATCCGTCGCAGTCGCGGATCATCGACAGCCCGGCGGTGTTCGCCGACGCCGAGACCGGAGAGATCGCCGGCCTGTGGCGCGGCGGCGACCACGGCGAGGGGACCCAGACCACCGGTCGCACCGACCACTGCCACGACATCACCCTGTTCCCGACGAAAAACATCGCCGGCGGCGCCTGCTCCGGCAACGGCATCCTGTTCGACATCTCCAACCCGCGGGCGCCGAGCCGGCTGGATGCGGTGACCGACACCGGCTTCGCCTACTGGCACTCGGCGACGTTCAACAACGACGGCACCAAGGTGGTCTTCACCGACGAATGGGGCGGCGGCGGCCGGCCGCGTTGCCGGGTGCAGGACCCCCGCACCTGGGGCGCCAACGCCATCTACGACATCGTCGACGGCGAACTGGTGTTCCGCAGCTATTACAAACTGCCGGCGCCGCAGACCGACAAGGAGAACTGCGTCGCCCACAACGGCTCGCTGGTCCCGGTCCCCGGCCGCGACCTGTTCGTCCAGGCCTGGTACCAGGGCGGCATTTCGATCAGCGACTTCACCGACTCGGCCAACCCGCACGAGATCGCCTATTTCGACCGCGGGCCGGTCAATGAAGAGCACGGCAGCATGGGCGGCTTCTGGTCCGTCTACTGGTACAACGGCCGCATCTACGGCTCGGAGATCGCCCGCGGCCTCGACGTGCTGGCGCTGCAGCCCAGCGAGCATCTGAGCGAGAACGAGATCGCCGCGGCGATGATGGCCGACCAGGGCGGCACGGTGAACCCGCAGCAGCAGTTCCCGGTCACCTGGCCCGCCCACCCGGTGGTGGCCCGCGCCTATCTGGATCAGCTGGCCCGCGCCGACGCCATGCCGCTCGAGATGCGGACCCGCATCGCCGCGGTCCTCGACCAGGCGACCGGCCCAGTCGAGGGCGGCGGCAAGGACGCGGGCGTCGCCGGCCGGTTGCGCGCCCTCGCCGACGCGGTCGAGGTGTCGGGTTCGGCCAGCCGCAGCCTTGCCGGGTTGAAGGAGACCCTGGCCGGGATCGCCGCGCGGATCGGCTGATCCGGTTCCGATCCCCTCCCTGCGCCCATGGTCGCGGGGAGGGGCGGACGGCCGGCGATCGAGCCTGGCCCGCCCCGGCTAGCCGCGGGCGCGGTAGATGGTGCAGCGCGAGGTCTCGCCCGACAGGGGATTGGGGAATTCGACCTCGACCGCATCGGTCTCGCCGAAGACGGCGGCCAGTCGCGCGGTGAAGCGCGGATCGGGGCGATCGTCGGACCACAGGGCGAAGACGCCCTCGGGCCGAAGGGCGTCCCGCAGGCGGGCGAGCGCGGCCTCGCCGTAGAAGTCGGCGTGCGACGGCGCCAGCCAGCGGTCGGGGGCGTGGTCGATATCGAGCAGGATCGCGTCCCAGCGGCGGTCCGGCGCCGCCATCAAGGCGAAGAAGTCGACATGGCGGAAAGCGCAGCGCGGATCCGCGCTCAGGGCCGCGCCCAGCGGCGTCAGCCCCGCGCGATGCCAGTCGATGACCGGCTCCAGATACTCGGCGACCTCGACCCGGGCGACGCGCGGATCGTCGAGGGCGGCGCGGGCCGTGTGGCCGAGGCCGAGGCCGCCCACCAGCACGTCCAGGCCGTCCCCCCGCGCCCAGGCGAGGCCCAGCTCGGCCAGGCGAATCTCGCCGACGGTGAACAGGCTGGACATCAGGTGTTCGTCGCCGAGCATCACCTCGTACACATCGGCGTCGATCGCCGAGACCCAGCGGCGACGCAGCGACACCGGCCCGATCGGCGTCGGCCGGTAGTCGATTTCCTCGACGAGCCGTCGGGCGGGGCGGTCAGGGTCTGCCATGGTTCATCCTACCCGCGGAACAGCAGGACGGGGAGGTTGGCGATGCGGATCATCGCCGTGGTGGTGCTGCCGATGATGAAGCGCCGGATCGGCGAGTGGCCCCAGGCGCCCATGACCAGAAGGTCGATGCCCTCCTCGCGGGCGTAAGCCTCGATCACCGCCTCGGGTTCGCCCGGGCGTTCGACGACCTGATGCGGCCCGCCCCATTCCGCCAGACGGGCCCGCGCCCAGGCCAGATGCGCGTCGTCGGCCTTCGGCCTGCCGGCGTGCACCAGATGGCATTCGTAGGCGGTGAGGGCCGGGTCCGAGAGCAGGAAGTCGACAGCCTTGCGCGAGCTGGCCCCGCCGTCGAAGGCGATCATCAGCTTGCGGATCGGGCGGAATTCACGCGAGGCGACAAGGACCGGAAGGCGGCTGGCGCGGATGACCTGTTCGACCGAGCCGCCGAGGTGCAGTTTGGCGAAGTCGGCGTGCTCGCCCCGCTTGCCCAGCACCACCAGACGGGCGTCGGCCTCGCACGCGTGCACCGTGTCGACGAGGCCGCCGTGGCGCAGCAGGGTGGTGACGCCGGCGACGCCGTGGCCGCGGACGCGCTTTTCGGCTTCTTCAAGAATCGCCCGGCCGCGTCCGAGCCGAAGCCGGGCGCGGTCCTCGTCCAGCCTGGCGAGATCGGCCAGCAGGTGTTCGGAGGCGCCCAGGCCGATGCTGCCGGACCCGTCGGTGGGCACGGCGTCGGGCGCGCGGTCCAGCACGTGGAGCAATCGCAGGTCGGCGCCGAGCTGCGTCGCCGCCCAGGCGGCGTGATCGCAGACGCTGGCGCCGTAAACGGAGGCGTCGATACAGGCGAGAACCTTGGTCATGGCGTTTCCTCAGTGCGCGAGCAGGCGGTCAAGCGCGCCCGGTTTGTCGTGGGTCCCAAAGCGGTCGACCATGGTGGCGCTGGCCTCGTTGAGGCCGGCGACCTCGACCTGTGCGCCCTCGCGGCGGAATTTGAGGATAGCCTTGTCCAGCGCGGCGATCGCCGAGACGTCCCAGAAATGGGCCCGGCTGACGTCGATGCGGACGTGGTCCAGCGCCTCCTTGAAGTCGAAGGCGGCGACGAAGGCGTCGGCCGAGGCGAAGAAGATCTGGCCCAGCACCACATATTCGCGCGTGGTCCCGTCCTCCGACAGGGTCGAGCGAACGGCGACGACGCGGGCCACCTTCTGGGCGAAGAAGATGCCGGACAGAAGTACGCCGGTGAACACGCCCCTGGCCAGGTCGTGAGTCGCCACCGTGACCGCCACGGTCGCCAGCATGACGACGCTGGAGCTCTTCGGATACTGACGCAGGTTGCGGATCGACTCCCAGTTGAAGGTGCCGATCGAGACCATGATCATCACGGCGACGAGGGCCGGCATCGGGATCCGCGCCACCCATTCGCCCAGCACCAGGATCATGAACAGCAGCAACAGGCCGGCCAGCAGGGTCGACAGCCGGCCGCGGCCGCCGGACTTCACATTGATCACTGACTGACCGATCATGGCGCAGCCGGCCATGCCGCCGAAGAAGCCGGCGACGATGTTGGACAGGCCCTGACCCTTGCACTCGCGGTTCTTGTCGCTGGGCGTGTCGGTCAGGTCGTCGACGATGGTGGCGGTCATCAGCGACTCCAGCAGGCCGACCAGCATCAGCGTCACCGAATAGGGGAAGATGATCATCAGGGTGTCGAGGTTGAGCGGGATGTCGGGGATCAGGAACATCGGCAGGGTGGCGGGCAGCTGGCCCATGTCGCCGACGGTGCGCACCTCGAGGCCCATGAAGATCGACACGGCGGTCAGCACCACGATCGCCACCAGCGGCGACGGCACGGCCCGGGTCAGGCGCGGCAGCAGATAGATGATGGCCAGGCCGGCGGCGACCATGGCGTAGGTCGGCCAGGCGACGCCGGTCAGCTCGGGCAACTGGGCCATGAAGATCAGGATGGCGAGGGCGTTGACGAAGCCGGTCACCACCGATTTCGACACGAACCGCATCAGCGAGCCCAGCTTGATATAGCCGGCGATGATCTGGAGGACGCCGGTCAGGACCGTCGCCGCCAGCAGATACTGAAGGCCGTGCTCGCGCACCAGGGTGACCATCACCAGCGCCATGGCGCCGGTGGCGGCCGAGATCATGCCCGGCCGCCCGCCGGCGAAGGCGATGACCACGCAGATGGCGAAGGAGGCGTACAGGCCGACGGCGGGATCGACGCCGGCGATGATCGAGAAGGCGATGGCCTCCGGGATCAGGGCCAGGGCCACCACCAGGCCGGCGAGCGTGTCGCCCTTGATGTTGCCAAACCAGGTCTGGCGAATTCCGGCCAGGGTCATGCGTAACTCTCCAACGGCGCCGATGGCGTCGCGCCGCCGCTGTCGCGGGGCCTTTAGCGATGTGAATCTGTGTTGCGTGCAGCGGTGCGCCGGAAGCGTTTAGACACCGCGTTTAGACCGGCCCCGAGGGCCGGCAGCACACGCGCGCTCCCCTTAGCCGCCGGGCCATGCGTTCGCAAGGGCGCGGGGGCGAGGGTGGTCCGCGACCGTCCGGTCAGCTCCCGGAAGGCCCGGCCGTAAACACCGCCATCTGCGTGGGCGCGCCGCAGGCGGGGTGGTCCCATCCGATGGCTTCGAACTCGACCCGATAGCCCGAGCGGGCGGCCAGGCCCGTGGCCCAGCGCTGGAACCGCTCCCGCCCCCATTCGAAGCGGTGGTCCCAGTGCCGCCGCCGCCCGCGCGGCACGCCGAGCCAGTCGTTGGCCTCGGCGTTCGGCGTGGTGATCAGCACCTGACGGGGACGCCAGGCGCGGAACAGGGCCAGCTCCAGTTTCGACAGGTCTTCGGGATCGATATGTTCGATCACCTCCAGCAGCACGATACAGTCCAGAAGGCCGAGCTTCAGCCGACCATCCATCACCGATCCCTGCACCGTCTCGACCCTGATCCGGTCGCCGGCTTCGAACCGCGTCCTGATCGCCTCGAGCGTCGCGGCGTCGAGGTCGACCGCCACGGCTTCGGTTACGGCGGTGGGCCCGGGCAGGCGGTCGAGCAGCGCCCCGCGGCCGCAGCCGAGGTCGGCGATGCGCCGCGCCCCGCCCTGCGTCAGCCGCGCCAGCGCGGCCTCGAGCCGCGCCTCGTGCAGCGAGGTCGGGGCGGCGGGCGTCTGCGCCGGACCGGGCGTGTCGAGGTGGCCGGGGTTCATGGCCTCAGCTTACCGAGGAGGGCGCGGTGCGGCCGGTGAACCGCTCCAGATCGATCAGCCGTATGGCCGCCCCGGCCAGCGGCGCCAGCATGTCCGACGGCGCGGCGTCCAGCCGGCCGCCGGGCGGCTCGAACCGTTCGATATAGACGCGCAGGGCCGCGCCCGAGGAGCCCGTGCCCGAGAGCCGGTAGGTAATGCGGGCGTCGGGGCCGAGCTCCAGCCTCAGGCCGGCGTCGGCCAGCCGGTCGCCCGAGACGGGATCGACGTAGTCCAGCACCGCGAAGCTTCCGACCGACGGCTCCACCGTCCGCAGGGCGGCGACGTCGCTGGCGGCGAGCGCCGCCATCATCGCATCGGCCGCCGCCGTCTCCAGTCCCTCGACGTCCAGCCGTTGGTAGTAGTCCCGCCCGTAGACGGCCCAGTGGTCGCGCAGGAGATCGCTCGCCGAGCCGCCGCGCGCGGCGAGGATGTTGAGCCAGCACAGCACCGCCCACAGGCCGTCCTTTTCGCGCACGTGGTCGGAGCCGGTGCCGAAGCTTTCCTCGCCGCACAGCTGGATGCGACCGGCCTCCAGCAGGGTGGAGAACCATTTCCAGCCGGTCGGCGTCTCGTACAGCGGCGATCCCGACGCCGCCGCGACGCGGTCCAGCGCCCGGCTTGTGGGCATGGAGCGCGCGACCCCGATCGGCATCCGGTCGGCGAAGCCGGGCAGGCAGGCGGCGTTGGCCGCGATCACGGCAAGGCTGTCGCCGGGCGAGACCACCCTGCCCGGGGCGAGGATCATGTTGCGGTCGCCATCTCCGTCCGAGGCGGCGGCGAGGTCGAGAGGGTCCGGCCCCCACATCCGCGCCGCCAGCGCCTGCAGATGGTCGAGGTGGGGATCCGGCGGCTCGCCGCCGAAATCCGGCAGGGGCGCGGCTCGCAGCACCGTTCCCGCGGGCGCGCCGAGCCGCCGTTCGAACAGTTCGACGGCATAGGGGCCGGTGACGGCGTTCATGGCGTCGAAGGCGAAACGGAAGCCGCCGCTGAAGAGCTTTCGGATGGCTTCGAAATCGAACAGCGTCTCCAGCAGGTCGACATAGTCGACGACGGGGTCGACGATTTCCACCGAACCGGCGCCGAGCGGCTGAACGCCCGGGCGCGACAGGTCCAGCGGCGGGCCGTCGATCAGCCGATACGCGTCCAGCGAGACGGTGAACTCATGGATCCGGTCGCCCATCGCCTGGGGGGCGGGGCCGCCGGTGCGGGTGTTGTATTTGACGCCGAAGTCGCCGTCGGGACCGCCGGCGTTGTGGCTGGCCGACAGGATGACCCCGCCCCAGGCGCCGAGACGCCGGATCGCCGCCGAGACGGCCGGTGTCGAGAAGATCGCGTCCTGGCCGATGACCACCCGGGCATAGCCGTTGGCCAGGGCGATGCGCGCCGTGATCTCCGCCGCTTCCGCGCTGAAATAGCGACCGTCGCCGCCGACCACGAGAGTGGCGCCCTTCGGCGGCGGGTCGGCGAGGAAAATCGCCTGGAGGACGCTCTCCAGATAGTTCGGGGTATGGAACACCGCCGTTCGTTTGCGCAGTCCCGAGGTGCCGGGCTTCTGGTCATCGAAAGGGCTGATCGTGCGAATCGTCGGCGGCATCGATGGTCCTCTCTCGGGTGGCGCGAAAGCATAGTGCGCAACCGACGGGGATGATCCAGCCGGCCGGCGGAGATCGTCGGAGCCCGGGCGCGGGGGAGGGGCCGACTGTAGGGTTTCAGCCACGTCGGTCGCGTGCAAGCGACCTTGGGGAGCCGACGCCCTTGCGGAACCGCCGCGTTTCGTTCCTCATCCGGTCGATGGGGCGGATTTCGGATGAGCGGGCAGTCTGGCTGGCGAGGCATGTGATGCCTCATGAGCCGGCGTTGCGGGCGTGGCTGCAGAACCGGCGGCTCGCCGGCCTCGAAGTCGACGACATCATCCAGGAGACCTATGCCCGGCTGATCTCGGTCGGATCGGTGGCCGGGGTCCGCAATCCGAAGACCTATGCCTTTCAGGCCGCCTATTCCGTGCTGATGACCCATGTGCGCCGGTCGCGGGTGATCGCCTTCCAGACGGTCTCGGACATCGACCAGCTGGGCGCCCTGGCCGACGAGCCGTCGCCGGAGCATCGCGTCGCGGATCGTGACGAACTGCAGCAACTGGGCGAGGCGATCGCGTCCCTGCCGGCCCGGGTCCGCGACGTCTTCACCCTGCGTCGGGTGGACGGTCTGTCCCAGCGCGAAGTCGCCCGGCGGCTCGGAATTTCCGAAAGCACGGTCGAGAAACACATGAGCCGGGGATTGTACCTTCTGACGGCGCTGTTCACACGTGGTGGAAATCCGGTGGCCTGTGCGTCTAAGGCGGGTGAGGAGACGCAAGGGGCCCATGTCCAGGGAGACGGCACAAGAGATTGATTTGCAGGCGGCCGACTGGGCCGCCCGGGTTGATCGTGGCCTGTCTCCCGACGAGGAGCGGGCGCTCGACCTCTGGCTGGCGGAAGACCATCGCCGCCTCGGCGCCTATGGCAAGGTCCGCGCCATCGCCGTGCACACCGAGCGCGCCCGGGCCCTGGCGCCCCATTTCGATCCGGCGAACTTTCAGCCCCGTTCAGCCCGGCTGCCGGTCTCGCGGCGGAGGCTGCTGGCGGCGGGCGGCGGCGCGATCGCCGCCAGCGCCGCGGGCCTCGTCGTGGTGGGCCTCGCCGCCGGCCAGCGCTACAACACCCGGCTGGGGGAGGTGAAGGTCACGCCGCTGGCCGACGGCTCGGTGATGACGCTCAACACCGCCTCGCGCGTGGTGGTGAGCTTCTCCGACACCCAACGCAGCATCCAGCTGATCGAGGGCGAGGCCCTGTTCGATGTCGCCCGGGATCCTGCCCGTCCGTTCCTGGTCGTCGCCGGGGAGGCCCGGGTCCGCGCCGTCGGCACCAGTTTCACCGTACGGCGTCTCGGCGACGCGCCGGTCGAGGTGCTGGTGCGCGAGGGGATCGTGGAGGTGAGCCGCGGCCCCGCCGCCGCCGGGGGACGCCCCCTGAGGGTGGCGGCGAATACGCGGGCCGTCGCTTCGTCGTCTTCCGCCGCCCCGGTCGCGACCATGCCCGTCGAGCCGGGCCTCGTCAGACGGGAACTGGCCTGGCGCGAAGGCCGCATCGCCTTCGAGGGCGAGACCCTCGCGGAGGCGGCGGCGCAGTTCTCGCGCTATTCCGAGACCCGCATCATGATCGACGATCCCGCCATCGCCGCCGAGGAGATCACCGGCCTGTACCAGGCCAATGATCCGGTCGGCTTCGCCCAGGCGGTCGCGTCCAGCTTCGGCCTGCGCGTCGCGGTCGGCGCCGGCGAGGTGCGCCTCAGCGGTCGGCCGCGCGACGGTGCGGTGGCGGATTTTTGACATCCGTATGGCGGCAAGCTGAACCGTCGTGCGTCCTAGGTCGGGAAGGGCCGGCGCGGGGGCGGGCCCAACAACGGGGCTGAAGTCATGGGAATTTCACGGAAAACTATTCTGGGTTGCGGGGCGGCCCTGGCGATCCTCGGTCTTTCGACGGGCGCCATGGCGCAGCAGCGCACGTTTAACGTGCCGTCCCAGGAGGCCGTGCAGGCCATCCCGGAGTTCGCCCGTCAGGCGGGCATCCAGATAACGGCCCCCGCCTCGCACCTGCGTGGTGTTCGCACCCCGGCGGTGCGCGGCGACCTCGACACCCGCCAGGCCCTGACCGCCCTGCTTCAGGGAACCGGGCTGGAGATCGCGACCGACACAGGTTCGGTCGTCACCCTGCGCCGGATCGAAGCCCGACGACCCCAGACGCCCCCGGCGGCGGGGCTGGCGGCGGTCGATGAACCGACGACCGTCGACGAGGTCGTGGTCGTCGGCTCGCAAATCCGCGGCGCGCGGGTCAATGACGCCCTGCCGGTGACCGTGCTCGAGGCCGAGGATCTGGACGGCGTCGCCGCGACCAACGGTGACGAACTGTTCCGCGCCATCCCCCAGGCCGCCGACGTGGCGTTCAATGAGTCCCAGGATGTCGGCGGCATCAACGACGCCCGCGGCGACACCGCCTCGATCAATCTGCGCGGGCTGGGCACGGGCAACACCCTGATGCTGCTGAACGGTCGCCGCATGGTGCTGCACCCCGGCACCCAGACCGAGAATCTGGTCCCGGTCACGACCGTCAACACCAACGCCATCCCGACCCTGGGCGTGCGCCGGGTCGAGGTTCTGCTGGACGGGGCCGCGGCCCTGTACGGCACCGACGCCGTCGCCGGGGTGATCAACACCGTCCTGCGCTCCAATTTCGAGGGCCTGACCGTCGAGGCCGGGGCCGGCGCGGCCGAGGGCACGGACTTCGCCCAGTACGATTTCAGCCTCCAGGCCGGTCGCGATTTCAACGACGGACGCACCAATCTGTCGCTGATGGCCGACTATTCGACGCGCAACGAACTGTGGGCCAGCGAGCGCGAGTACGCCCGCCACAGCGACAATCGCCCGCTGGTGGAGGGCACCCCGTTCGAGGGCGACACCGACTTCCAGAACACCTCGCTCGACACGCCGTGGGGCGAGTTCATCCGGCTGACCAACAGCTATGACACCAGCACCCTGGCGACGCGCGCCAACGGGGTGTTGCTGACCTCCAGCGGCGTCTTCCACGTCCAGCCCGACTACAACGAGGGCTGCGTCGCCCCCGGCATCGCCGCCGGCACCTGTTTCGACAATGCGGCGCTCTCGACCGCCAGCACCGACAACAACCTGCGCTACAACATCAACGACGTGCGGGCCCTGACCGGGGCCAACGACCGCGCCAACGTCTTCCTGTTCGCCAACCACGAGTTCGACAACGGGCTGGAGTTCTTCGGCGAGGCCGGGGTCTACCATGCGGACTACAGCTCGCAGCGCGAGCAGGAGACGCCGCTGGCGGCCGCCCGGATCATCATGCCGGCCAATGCCTACTGGAACCCGCTGGGGCCGGTCGGCAGCCCGAACCGGATTGCGGGACTGACCTCCGGCGCCGGCAACACGGCCTTTCCCGCCGCCGGCGTTCCGATCGAGCTGCAGGACTACCGCATCGTCGACGCCGGACCGCAGCGCATCGATGTCGAGAGTCTGTCGACCCGCTTCCTCGCCGGCCTGAGAGGGGAATGGCGCGGCTTCGACTGGGAGTCGGCGGTGGTCTATTCGACCTCGCGCACCGACGACACCATGCGCGCGGTCAGCAGCACCCTGTTCCAGGAAGCGATTTCGCGCACCACTCCGGACGCCTACAATCCCTTCATCGGCGGCAGTCTGATCGATCCGTCGCGCGGCCCCGAGGTCGGCAATCCCCAGTCGGTGATCGACAGCTTCATGGTCGATGTGTCGCGCGTCAGCGAGACCTCGCTGAGCATGTGGGACCTGAAGATGTCGCGTCCCGACCTGTTCCACCTGCCGGCCGGGCCTGTCGGGGTCGCCGTGGGCCTCGAGGCGCGTCGGGAGACCTTCGAGGACGATCGCGACGACCGCCTCGACGGCACGACCACCTTCACCACCCTGGCCGGCGAGTTCAGCGGCAGCGACGTCATGGGCGCCAGTCCGACGCCGGACACCGAGGGCGCGCGCAACGTCCAGGGGGCGTTCGTCGAATTCGCCGTCCCGCTGGTGTCGCCGGAGATGAACATCCCGCTGGTCCATTCGCTGGACCTGCAACTGGCCGGACGGGCCGAGAACTATTCGGTGTTCGGCTCCGTCGCCAAGCCCAAGGTCGCCCTCGCATGGCGCCCGGCCTCGTGGCTGATGGTCCGCTCCGCCTGGTCGCAGGGCTTCCGCGCGCCCAACCTGCCGCAGTTGTACGAACAGGGCGTCGAGCGCTCCAACACCCGTTCGGACTGGATCCGCTGCGAGATCGAGGTCCGGGCCGGACGCGAGCCGGACTTCGACTCCTGTTCCGTCAGCGTCTCGTCGGTCAGCGAGCGCTCGGGCAGCACCGATCTGACGCCCGAGGAATCCGAGAACTTCACCGTCGGCATGGTGGCCGAGCCGCGCTTCCTGCCGTACGGCTGGGGCGACCTGACGCTGACCGTCGACTACTGGAACGTCCAGCAGGAGAATCTGATCGGCATCTTCGGCGACGCCAACGCCCTGACGCTGGATTATCTGCTGCGCACCGAGGGCGGCTCGAACCCCAATGTGGTTCGCGCCGATCCGACCCAGGAGGACATCGACGCCGCCGCCGGCACCGGGATCGCTCCGGTTGGCGAGCTGCTGTATGTGATCGATCACTACCGCAATCTGCAGCCGCGCGAGGTCGATGGCGTCGACTTCGGCCTCTACTACGACCTCGACGACACGGCGTGGGGCGACTTCAGCTGGCGGTTCAACGCGGCCAAGCTGCTGACCTTCTATCAGGAGCCGGGCGAGGAATCGGCCGCGCTGCTCGCGGCCCAGGCCGCCGGGGACATCGATCCGAGCATCCGCATCGTCGGCGCCGAGGACCTGCGGCTGCAGAACGGCCTGCCGGAATGGCGCGCCACCTCGACCGTGACCTGGCGCAAGGGGGACTGGGGCGCCGGGCTGTACAGCAGCTATGTGAGCGAGGTTCTCGACACCAGCGCCACCCTTGCGGACGGAACCCAGTGGGTGGTCGACGACTGGCTGACGCACAACGTCTATCTGCAGTACGAGTTCGAGGACGGCGGGCCGCTGAAGGACACCCGGGTGCGGATCGGCGTGCGCAATATCGAGGGCAAGGACCCGCCGCTGGCCGACCAGTCGTTCGGCTATATGGGCAGCCTGCACTCGAACCGCGGACGCTGGTTCTACGCCACGGTGCGCAAGCGCTTCTGACCGGAGGCGCGGTTCGCGGCAGTGCGGAAAAATGACTGAATGAACGATCCCTCACCTCCCGCCCCGGCGGCGGCCCGCAAGGGTCCCGTTTCCCGGGCGCTGGCCCTGTGGTTCGGCACGGCGCTTTGGAAGCGCATCCTGCTGGGACTGGTGCTCGGCGTCGTCGCCGGCCTGGTCCTGCAGGAGCGGGCCGCGGACCTCAAATGGCTGGGCGACGCCTTCGTGCGCCTGATCCGCATGCTGGTGATTCCGCTGGTCTTCGTGACCATCGTCGCCGGGGTGGCGGCGATGGCCGAGCCGCGGCGGCTGGGCGCGATCGGGCTGAAGACGATCGGCCTGTATTTCGGCCTGATGCTGATCGCCAGCGCGCTGGGCCTCGTCATCGGCACGGTCCTGCAGCCGGGGCTGGGCGTCGATCTCAGCGCCGCCATTCCGGTCGTCACCGGAACGCCGCCGCCGACGTTCGGCCAGACGCTGATGAACATCATTCCGTTGAACCCGATCGCGGCCATGGGGTCGGGGGATGTGCTGGCGGTGATCTTCTTCGCCTTGCTGGTCGGGATCGGCATCCTCGTCGTCGGCGAGGCCGCGCGGCCGCTGCGGGCCGTGTTCGACGCCGGCTCGGCGGTGATGCTGCAGATCACCTATTTCGTCATGGAGATGGCGCCGTTCGGCGTCTTCGCCCTGATCGCCTGGGTGACGGGGACCAGCGGCCCCGCGGCCTTCGTCAGCGTGTTCAAACTGGCCCTGTGCGTGGTCATCGGCTGCGCCATCCAGACCCTGGTGGTGCACGGAGGGCTGATCCGCCTGCTGGCGCGCTTGCCGGTCCGGCCCTTCTTCCGCGACGTGACCGACGCCATCGTCGTCGCCTTCACCACCTCGTCCAGCTCCGCCACCCTGCCGGTGGCCATGCGGGTGGCGCAACGGAACCTCGGCGTCAGCCCGACCGTGGCCTCGACCACCCTGCCGATCGGCGTCACCCTCAGCATGGACGGCACGGCGCTGTACGTCGCCCTGCTGGCCATGTTCTCGGCTCAGGTGTTCGGCATCGATCTGAGCGCGGCGGACTATCTAATGGTCATTCTGACCACGACCCTGGTCGCCATCGGCACCGCCCCCGTGCCGTCGGCCTCGCTGTTCATCCTCGCGGCGGTGTTGTCTGTGATCGGCATCAGCGCCGAGCAGACCGCCCTGATCGTCGGCTTCATCCTGCCGTTCGACCGGCCGCTGGACATGATGCGCACGGTGCCGAACTGCACCAGCGACCTGTCGGTCGCGGTGGTCGTGGCCCGGTCCGAAAACGAGCTCGACGAAGCCTCCTATCTGGCGAGACCGGTCGAATGACAGAGTCCTTCCCGCGCCCGCGCCTCACGGCGCTGCTGATCGCCCTCGCGACGGCCGCGCCGGGTCTCCTTCACGCGCAGACGACGCCCGCCGAACGGCCGCGCCAGGCCATGGTCGCGGCCGCCAATCCGATGGCGGTCGAGGCCGGGCTCGCTGTCCTCAAGCGCGGCGGAAGCGCCCTCGACGCGGCGGTGGCGGTGCAGGTCATGCTGGGTCTCGTCGAGCCCCAGAGCTCCGGCATCGGCGGCGGCGCCTTCATTATGCATTTCGACGCCGCCACCGGCGAGGTCGACGCCTACAACGGACGCGAGACGGCGCCCGCGGGGGCTGCGCCCGACATGTTTCTGAACGATGCCGGGCGGCCGCTGCCGCGCGGCGAGGCGATGCTGAGCGGGCGGGCCACGGGCGCACCGGGCGCCATGGCGGCGATGGCCCTCGCCCACCGGACACACGGCCGTCTGCCGTGGAACAGTCTGTTTGACGAGAGCATCGCGGTGGCCGAGGTCGGCTTCGACGTCACGGCGCGGCTGGCCGAGCATATCCATGGGACCTTTCCGCAGGCGTCGGCGCCGGATGTCCGCTCCTATTTCTCGCGCGCCGACGGTTCGCCGATGCAGATCGGCGACCGGATCCGGAACCCGGCCTATGCCGGCGTGCTGCGCCGTCTCGCCGCCGAGGGGCCGGACGCGTTGCAGCGCGGGCCGATCGCTGAAGCCATCGTGCGGCGGACGGGCGCGGCGCCCCTGGCCGGGACCCTGACGCTGGAGGATCTCGCGGCCTATCGGGCCGAGGCCGTCGAGCCGGTCTGCGGTCCCTATCGCGTCTATGTCATCTGCGTCCCGCCGCCGCCCTCCAGCGGCGCGGCCCTGTTGCAGCTGATGGCGCTGCTGGACCGGACCGACACGGCCGATCGCGGGCCGCGGGATCCGATCGCCTGGGTGCAGTTCGCCGAGGCCAGCCGGCTGATGTACGCCGACCGCGACCGCTATTTCGGCGATCCGGACTTCGTCGCCGTGCCCGTGGCCGGCCTGCTGGACCCGGATTATATCGACGCCCGCGCCCGGCTGATCGGTCGTCGCGCCGCCGGCGCCGCGCCGTCGCACGGCCAGCCCGACGGGGTGGTCGTCCCGGGGCCGGACGCCACCGCCGAGCCAGGCGGCACGACCCATTTCGTCGTCGTGGATTTCGACGGCGACGTCGCTTCCGTCACCTCGACGGTGGAGTCCTATTTCGGCTCGGGACGGATGGTCGAGGGGTTCTTTCTCAACAATCAGATGACCGACTTCTCCTTCCGTCCCGCCGACCCGGACGGGGCGCCGGCGGCCAACGCCGTGGCGGGCGGCAAGCGGCCGCGCTCGTCGATGTCGCCGGTGATCGTGCTGGATCGCGACGGGCGTCTGGTGGCCGCGCTCGGCTCGCCCGGCGGCAACGCCATCCTCGCCTACAACGGCAAGGCGCTGCTGGGCCTGCTCGGATGGGAGCTGCCGCTGGTCGAGGCGTTCGGCCTGCCCAACCTGCTGGCGCGCGGCGAGACTTTCAACGGCGAGGCGGCGCGGTTCGCGGACGCCGTGCGCGAGGACATGGAGCGTCGCGGCGTGACCGTGCGGCCGGGTAGCGGCGAGGCCTCGGGCCTGCATGGCGTCGTGGTCGGGCCGGACGGGCTGATCGGCGCGGCCGATCCGCGGCGGGAAGGCGTGGCGATCATTCTGGAGGCGGTGCGATGAAGGCGTTGATTCTGGCGGCGGCCCTTCTGGCTCCGGGCGCGGCGTTCGCGGCCGTGCAGGAGCCGCCTGTCCCCCCGGCGGAAGCGGCGACGATCGCGCCCGAGCGGGTTGTCTTCCCCAGCCTCGACGACGGCGGGACCGAGCTGGTCGGCTATCTTTACGCCCCGGTGGGCGTCGAGGGACCGGCCCCGGCGGTGGTGCTGATGCACGGCCGGGCCGGCGCCTATTCGTCGCTGGCGGAAGGGGTCTATGACGCCTCGACCCTGACCCAGCGCCACCGGTTCTGGGCCCGGTACTGGGCCGGGCGGGGCTATTACGCCATCGTCGTCGACGGCTTCGGCCCGCGCGGCTATCCGGGCGGCTTCGGGCGCGGCAGCTATGACGAGCGCCCGGACGCGGTGAACGAGGTCACGGTGCGCCCGCTCGACGCCTATGGCGCGCTCAAATACCTGCGCACCCTGCCCGGGGTGGACGACGACCGCATCGGCCTGATGGGCTGGTCCAATGGCGGCAGCGCCACCCTGGCGACCATGGCCGACGACAAACCCGGCGATATGCGCCGTCTCGGATTCCGCGCCGGGATCGCCATGTACCCCGCCTGCGGACTGCACAACCGCTTCGGCCGGACCGGCTACAACAGCTACGCCCCGGTGCGGGTGTTCATGGGCACGGAGGACGAGGAGGTCTCGCACGACCGTTGCCGCGATCTGATCGGGACCGCCCGGGCGCGCGGCCACGATGTGGCGTTCGTCTCCTATCGCGGCGCCACCCACAGCTTCGACGACCCCGGCCGCCGCCGGCAGGCCGTGGCCGCCAACGCCCGCGCCACCGCCGACGTGCGCGAACGGCTCGGCGCCTTCTTCGACGAGGCCCTGGCGCCGCGCGCGCCCTGAGCGCGCCCCGGTCCGGCCTCGCCACCATCCATCGTCGCCCGGTCCTCTCCGCGCGGCGCGAAAGGGAAACCATGCGGTCCCATCTGCTGAAGTCGCTCTCGATCCTGTCGGCGGTCCTGCTGTCGGTCACGCCGGCGATCGGTCAGGAAGCCCCGGTCCAGAACCGGCCGGCGGTCGGCTCCGGCGGCGATATCGTCAGCTACGGCCAGATCCATCATCCCGTGGTCGGGCGCGGCGGCATGGTGGTGGGACAGAGCGCGCCCGCCACCCGGGTCGGGGTCGATATCCTGCGCCGCGGCGGCAACGCCGTCGACGCGGCGGTGGCCGTGGGCTTCGCCGAGGCGGTCACCCTGCCGCGCGCCGGCAACCTCGGCGGCGGCGGCTATATGCTGGTGCACATGGCCGCCACGGCGGAGCGGCCCGCCGCAGACATCGCCATCAACTACTATGGCGTCGCGCCACGCGCGACGACGCCCGACCTGCTGCTGGACGACAACGGCGGCTTCGACCGCGACGCCCCGGCGGGGTTCCTCAATGTGTCCGTGCCCGGCACCGTCGCCGGCCTGTGGGAGGCGCACAGCCGTCACGGCCGTCTCCCATGGGCCGAGGTGGTCGCGCCCGCCGTCGCCCTGGCCGAAGACGGCGTGATCCTCAGCGACGCCGAGGCGGCGGCCACCGCCGGTCGCGCCGCCCTGCTGGGGCGCGACCCGGGCGCGCGCGAGGCTTATCTGAAGCCGGACGGGACGCCCTACCGGGCCGGCGAGCTGTTTCGTCAGCCGCTGCTGGCCGCCAGCCTGAGGGAGATCCAGACGGGCGGCGCCGAGGCCTTCTATCGCGGCCCGCTGGCGCGGCGGATCGTCGAGGGGGTGCGGGCCGGCGGCGGCGTCATGGACGCGCGGGACCTGGCCGACTACCGCGCCGAGGTCAGCGAACCGATCTGGTCCAGCTATCGCGGCCGGCGCATCGCCTATATGCCGCCGACGGCCTCGGGCGTCAGCGTCGCCGAGGCGCTGAACATCCTCGAGGGCCATCCCCTGCGCGAGATGGGCTGGGGCAGCGTCGACAGCCTGCACCTGATCGCCGAGACGATGAAGATCGTCTCCGCCGATCGCCGACTGATCGGCGGCGGTCCGCAGTGGCGCACGCCGGCGACGGGCCTGGCCAGCAAGGCCTTCGCCGCCGACCGCGCGCGGCTGATCGCCATGGACCGGTCGCTGGGCGTCGACGACATTCCGGTCGGCGACCCGTATCCGCATGAGAGTCAGGACACGACCCACTATTCCGTGGCCGACGCCGACGGCAACGTCGTCTCGAACACCTTCACCCTGTCGAACTCCTACGGAGCCCATGTCGCCCCGCCGGGCACGGGCATCCTGCTCAACAATTCGATGGACAATTTCTCATGGGGCCGGACCGACGACTGGGCCGTCGCCAACCTGCCGGCGCCCGGCAAACGACTGGGCTCGACCATCACCCCGATGATCGTCTTCGGCGAGGACGACAAACCGTGGCTGGTCACCGGCACGCCGGGCGGCGGCTACATCATCGCCACCATGGTGCAGCTGGTGGTCAATGTCGTGGACCATGACCTGAACATCGCCGAGGCGGCGATGCGGCCGCGGATCAACCAGGGCACGGCGGCGCGCCCGCTGGAGCTCGAGGGCGGCTATTCACCCGACGTCGAGCGTCTGCTGGAGGCGCGCGGCCACGAGGTTCGTCCCTCGGCGACGATGGGCAGCACCCAGTCGATCATGATCGAGGGCGAACGCTTCCTCGGCGCCGCCGATACCCGCCGCCCGGACGCCCTGGCCCTCGGGGTTCGCTGAGGCCTCCGCCGCCAGGCCGCCGCGCCCGGGAGCCGTCGACCGGACCGGTCTCAGCCTTCCTTGAGAGCGAGGAAGCCGGCGGCCATGAACCGCGCCATCCGCCGCCGTACGGCCGGGAAGTCGTCCGAATGGCACAGGCCGCCGGACACGGTGTCGATGCGCCCGGTGCGCGCCAAGGTGTTCATCAGGGCGCCGGTGACGAAATGGTAGCCCCAGAAGATGTCCTCGGCCGAGTGGTCGGGCAGGGCGCGCTTGAGGATGTCGACCAGCTTCAGCACCACCGGATCGAAATAGGTGTCCATCAGCTGGGCCCCTTCGGGCGTGTTGCTGACGCGGGCGCAGAAGGCGGCGTAGTTCATCCAGCTCTCGCCGCCCTCGTAATACAGGTCGAGGTCGGTATCGAGGAAGGCGTGCAGGGCCCCCTCGACCGTGGGGTTGTCGCCGGCCTCGCGCTCATACTCTTCCAGGGCCACCATCCGCCGTCCGCTTGTGGTGCCGGCCCGGCGGGCGAAGACGGCCTCGAACAGATTGGTCTTGTCCTTGAAATAGTAGTGCAGCAGCGTCGTGTGGATCCCCACGCGCAGGGCGACGTCGCGCAGGGTGACGCCGTGGAAGCCGTTTCTCGAGAACAGATACTCGGCCGCGTCGAGGATCAGTTCCAGACTCTGGGCGCGCTGCTCGGCCTTGGTGCGCGGGCGACCCTGGCCGGCGGGAGCCTTGGCGGCTGAGGTCTTTCCGGTCTTCGCGCCTTCGCGGCCTCCGGTGGAAACCTTCGCCTTCGCACTGCCCACCTACGCGTCTCCTGATCCGTCACGGCCGCCCGGTCCGTAGCCCGGTTGCTTCCCTGTTTCTAGGGGCTGCGCGCCGCCGCGGGCCCGTCCACCCGCTCCGGCGGCCCTGGAAATCCTGGTTGACGGTCCGGGCAGTCTGCATAACACTCATTATTGCGAGAATGAGTATTATAACTCACCGCGGGGAGGATACCACCATGAAGGCCACGCTTAACGGCGTCTCCGCCCTGGCGATCCTGATCGGATCCGCCGGCGCTTTTCCGGTTCTGGCGCAGGAGACGGCGCCCCCTGATCCCACCGTTTCACCAGTCCGGGACACGGCTGCGCAGGTCGAGGACATCATCGTCACCGGCTCGAACATCCGCGGAACCCCGGTCGACGCCGCCCTGCCGGTCGAGGTCTATACCCGGGAGGACATGGAGGCCCAGGGGTCGCCGACCGCGCTCGAGTTCGCCAAGAACCTGACGGTCTCCGGTCCGACCACGGGCGAGTCCTACTATTTTGGCGGCCCGACCCTGATCGGCTCGGTCAATTTCAATCTCCGCGGCATCGGGTCGGACAAGACCCTGGTCCTGCTGAACGGCCGGCGGATGAACATCAACACCGCCAATGTTCCCTTCATCGCCCTGGCGCGGACCGAGATCCTGAAGGACGGGGCGGCGGTGATCTACGGCGCCGATGCGACCGGCGGGGTGGTCAACTTCATCACCCGCTCGCGCTTCAACGGCCTCGAAGCCCAGGCCCAGTACAAATACATCGACGGTTCCGACGGCGATTATTCGCTCGGCCTGCTGGGCGGGATCGGCGAAGACCGGGTCAATTTCCTGTGGTCGGTCGAGTACGAGCATCGCTCACGTCTGGGCGCGCTGGAACGGGACTTCACCTATGACTCGATCAATGTCGGGCCCGGTTACAATCCGGCGCCCTGGTCGACCCTGACCAACCTCGCGGGCTGGGTGCCGCGGGGCGCCCTGCCGGCGACGCCCAGCGCCACCGATGTGGGCGAGTGGGGGCCGGCGCTGGGGCTGGTTTCGGACTTCACGCCGGACAGCTGCGCCGCCGTCGGCGGGCGGTACGACAACGCCTTCACCTGCGCCTACAACTACATCAACTACTATCGGCTGGTTGAGAACCAGGACACCTGGCGGCTGTACGCCCAGCTGAACGCCGAGATCACGCCCGACATGAATTTTCATGCCGAGGCCTCGTACGCCGACGTGACCGTGCCTCAGGTGATGGCCTCGCCGGCGCAGCCGCTGGTCAACGGGCCGGCGCTGGCGACGGGCGCCCTGTACCAGCTCTATGTGCCGACCACGAACCCGTTTGCCGCCGACTTCGCGGCGCGCAACGGCATTGTCGGCGCGTCCGGCTTCACCCCGGTGACCTATCGCCTGATGGGCCACGGCGGGAACCCCTTCTACGCCGACGGCGACGGCTTCGGCGTGCCCGACCGGATCGAGAACCAGGTGTTCCGGACCTCGGCGGGTCTGAACGGCCGGCTGGGCGCCTGGGCCGGGCCGGCGGCGGATGTCGGTTACGACTTCGCCGTCACCTACAACTACGCCCGCAACTACAACACCCACCCGGACACCATCGGCTACCGCCTGCAGGAGGCGCTGAACGGCTTCGGCGGCCCGGGCTGCAGCGTGCCCGATCTCGACCCGGCGCGGTTCGGCACCCAGAACCCGTCGCTCGCGGGCGTCGGCGACTGTCACTGGTGGAACCCGTTCGCCAGCGCCTTCGCGGAACAGCCGATGCTGGGCCTCGACAATCCGGGCCACATCGCCGGCCAGGAGAATCTGGAGGAGGTGGCCGACTGGCTGTTCGACCCCCGCGCCACGGAGGTGCGGTCGCATGACGTGACCGTCGATCTGGTCTTCGACGGCATGCTGCCGCTCCAGCTGCCCGGGGGCTCCGTCGGCTGGGCGCTCGGCGGCCAGTGGCGTCATTTCGAGACCCGGGAGACGGTCGACAGCCCGATCTTCAACGGTTCGATCGCCTGCGAATGGCCGTCGAACTACACCAGCGCCAACGGTCCGGGTTCGCCCAATCTGTCGCCGACGCCGCTGCCGACGACCGACCCCAACTTCCGCGGTTGCACGCCCAACGCGCCGGGGCCGTTCGTGCTGTTCGCGCCCAATCCGCCCGACTCGGCGGACCGCGAGCAATACTCCTTCTTCGGCGAGCTCCAGGCGCCGATCCTCGACAATCTCGATCTGCAGCTGGCGGTGCGTCGCGAGGAATTCTCCGGCGGGCTGGGCGCGACCGTCTACAAGGTCGCGGGCCGGTGGAACATCTGGGGCCCCCTGTCCCTGCGCGGCTCCTACGGCACCAACTACCAGTCCCCGCCCGTGGGGGTGCTGCCGGGTCAGAGGACCATCGCCGCCCGGACCTATACGGTCGCGGCCGGCAACTGGCTGGCGGCCCAGTTCGTCACCGATGACAATCTGGAGCCGGAAACCGCCAAGACCTCCAACCTCGGCCTGATCTGGGAAAGCCGCGGGCTGCGCGACGACCACGATTTCCGCTTCATCCTCGACTATTTCGATATCGAGACCGAGAACCAGATCGGCCAGATCGCCGATCCGAACCAGATCGCCAGCCTGGTGTTCAACGGCGCCGGCGGCACGATCACGACCTGCGATCCGGCCGTCCAGCCCTTGCTGAACCGCATCACCTTCAACAGCGGCTGCGCCGTCGGCATGAGCGGGGTCGGCAGCTTTTCGATGGTCACGACCCTGTTCGGCAACGGCCCGGGCCAGAGCACCAACGGCTTCGACCTTCAGACCAGCTATACGATGCCGGCGGCCGGCGGCCTGTTCTCGGCCAGCCTGACGGCGACCCGGATCACAGAGCTGAAGACCGGACCGACCCAGCTGGACGGGGTGACGGTGTCCGCCGGCGATGACCGGCTGGGCTTTCTGAACTTCGCCACCTTCGCCACCTCCGCCCCGGAGTGGCGGGCCAATCTGGGCCTGAACTACAGCCTCGGCGGCCAGAATTTTCGTCTCGGCGTCAACTATGTCTCGGCCGTCGAGGACGAACGCCCGGGGATCCAGTACGGCGAGGAGGGTGAGGACTGGATCACCGCCGACTTCACCTACCGGCTGGAGCTGGGCGAGGACCTCGCCTTCACCGCCACGGTCGCGAACCTCTTCGATCGCGACCCGCCGCCGGCTCAGGAGGAGTTCGGCTACGATCCCTGGACCGCCAATCCCCTCGGACGGACGTTTGAGGTCGGCGTGAAGAAAGCCTTCTGAGGCAGACGGCAGGGGCGGGCCGCGACGCCCGCCCCCGGACCGTCGGCTTCGGCGCGCCGACGCCGACCAGTCCCGGCGACAGGCTTCGCCGCAAGAGGCCCTTAGGCCACGCCTTGGCGGTCGACGGATTTGTCGGTGATCGCCTCGGCAGGAACGGCGGTCGTTCGTCTGCCCCACCCGGAGGGCTGACTATTCGCGCCAGTCATCGAGTCCATGAACTCGGCAAGCTGAAGGATCGGCAGCGGTTTCGCGAACCAGTACCCCTGGATGGCGTCGCATCCGAGCAAGGCGAGGCAGCCCGTGAGTTCCTGGGTCTCCACCCCCTCGGCGACCACGGACATTCCAAGACCATGGGCCAGGTCGATGGTCGACTTCATGATCAAACGGTCGCGCTGGCTCTTCAACAAATCCATCACCAGGGATCGATCGATCTTCAGCTCGTCCGCGTTCAGCATCTTGAGGTAACCGAGCGAGGAGAGCCCGGACCCATAGTCGTCGATCGAGATCTTTATGCCTGCCTCGCGATAGGCCGATATGGCCTCGATGGCCTTGGCCGGGTTCTGGATCACGGCTGTCTCCGTGATCTCGAAGCACAGCCTGGCGTCGGTCCCGGCGACGGTCGCCAGCACCCGGGATTTGAAGGCCTCGTCCTGAAGCAGGCGTCCGGACACGTTGATGGCGATGGTCACATCATGGCCCCAGCCGCGCAGACGGACCTGGTCGGAAATGGCCCGATCCAGACTCCACTCGGTGAGGCCGCGGATGTGCCCGGTTTCCTCGGCGATCGGGATGAACAGGTCGGGCGCCAGGAAGCCGCGGACCGGATGTCGCCACCGGCACAAGGCCTCGACCGAGGCGACGCCGCCGTCGGCCGTGGTCATCTTCGGCTGATAATGCAGGGACAGACCGCCCGATCCCATCGCCCGGCGCATCTCGGTCATCAAGGCGAGGTTGTTGGCCGGCGAGCCGAACGTCGCCTCATCGTGGACGACCGCGTGGTCGTCGGAGGCGCGGGCCAGGTTCAAGGCGGCGGTGGATCTTTCGACCAGCAACTCCGGTGAGATCGGTCCGTCCGCCTGACGCGCCGCGCCCACGCGTATGAAGATGTCGATCGAGTTTCCGTCGACCTCGAAATTGGTCTCGAGTTCATGCAGCCGTGACAGCAAGGCCCGGAGCGCGGCCTCGTCGAGATCCTCGCACGCGAACGCGAGCACGGATGAGGAGATGTGCGCGCAGCGGGCGCCGACCAGGTTGGACATGCGCTGCGCCAACTGGACGATCAGGGCATTGGCGACGCTATAGCCGACGATCCCGCGCATCTCGGCATGCCGTTCCACCCCGACGGTGATCACGGACAGACAGGCCCGCGGGCGGGCCTCCCACGCGTCGCTGATATCCTTCAGGAGCAGGCGCAGATTGGGCAGTCCCGTTTCGGGTTGATGCGTCGCCAGATGAAGCAGGCCGGCTTCCCGTTCCACCGCGATCGCCCGCTCCCGGCGGTCGAGTTCGACCCGGGTCGCCCAGACGGCCAGCAGGATCTGGGTCAGGACCAGAGGCGCGACCTGAAGGCTGACGGGGAAGAGACTCTGAACGGCGATCGGCAGGAGAAACAGGACGCCCGCGACGGCGAGGTGGCGATACACGAGCCGACGCAGAGGCGCTCCGCCCTCGCGAGTCGGCATGAGCAAAAGCAGGATCGCCCCGCACAGCCCCAGCAGGGCCACGGGATGAAGCGTCCCGAGGGCGCGGCCGCCAACGAGGCTTTCGTAGGCCAGGCCGTGAAGGTAGACGCCCGGAACCAGACCCGCGGGCGTAGCGAACTCGTCGCCCAGTTCCAGCGCGGTCGCCCCCACCAGGATCATCCGGCCGGCGACGAGGGATTTGTCGAACCGGTCGTGCAGGACGTCGTCGAAGCTCAGATGCGGGATGCTGCGATGGTCGATGCCGTAGTCGATGTCGAATACGCCGGCCGTCGGCGTACGGCCGGCCAGCAGGGCGGCGAGCGAGGGCTGATTGGAGGCGCCGGGCGACGCATCGTAGCTGCGCACCTGGCCGTCGCTGTCCACGGGCACGTTCACGGAGGCCAGCATGGCGTCGCGCCGGATCGTGGCGAGCGGCGTATTCTCGACCACGGCCCGGCTCGCCGGCCCGTAGGATTCGGCCTGGACGAAATTCGCCAGCGCGACCTGGCCGGGATGTCCCGAAATCGCGTCGGCGAGGGCCTGGTCCGCCGCAGGCCGTGACGCGGCGCTGAAGTCCACATCCATGGCCACCAGAACCGCGCCGGCGCCGATGAGGTGTTCGATAGCCTCGGCATAGCGAGTTCGATCCCACGGCCAACTGCCGGCCGCCTGCAGGCTTCGGGAATCGATTTCGACGATCGTCAGCGTCTGGCTGGCGTCTGACGGCGCGAGTCTGAAGCGAACGCCCTTGAAGGCATCGTCGATGGGGCGCAGCGCGTCGGTGAACAGCGCGCCGGCGACGGTGGCGAGGAGCAGGATGCTCCAGATCGTGCTGCGCAGGCGAGGACCGACGGGACGATCCGGAAACCGAGGGGTCAATCCGATTCCCCGCGGCCGCCCCGGCCACGGCCGCCTTCGCCCTCGCCCTCACGGCCGCCGCCGCTGTCGCCGTTGCCGTTGCCGGGATTGCCGCCGCCGTTGCCGTTGCCGGGGGTGTCACCGGCATTGCCGCCGCCGTTGCCGTTTCCGGAGTTGCCGCCGGCATTGCCGCCGCCGTTGCCGGGATTGCCGCCGACGTTGCCGCCGCCGTTGCCATTGCCGGGGTTGTCACCGGGATTCCCGCCGCCGTTGCCGTTTCCGGGGTTGCCGCCGGCATTGCCGCCGCCGTTGCCGGGATTGCCGCCGACGTTGCCGCCGCCGTTGCCATTGCCAGGATTGCCGCCGGTGTTCCCGCCGCCGTCGCCGTTGCCGGGGTTGCCGCCGGCGTTCCCACCGCCGTTGCCGACGTTGCCGACGACGGGGTTGCCGCGACCGCTGTTGCCGCCGCCGCCGATCCCGGCGCCTCCGTTGCCCAGCTCGGCAAGGCTTGCCACGACATTGCCCCCGCCCTGCGCGGCATTGCCGGAGACGGCCTCCGTGGCCAGGCCGCCGTTGTCAGGAGACGGGCCGCCCGCGACGGCGACGGCGCCAGGGCGCTCGACCACCACATTCTCCACCAGTCCGCCCGAGACCTCGCTGTAGTCGAGCGGGGCGAGGGTGAGGGACGCGACCTCCAGGGTCACCGCCGCTGACGGAGTCGAAATCTCAAGGGCTCCCGGTTGGGCGCGCGAAACCTGGGCCGTCGCGCCCGCCGCCACGTCGCCCACGGAGTTGCCGCTGTTGGCGCGGACCTCCACGAGGCCCTCGGCCACGTGCACCTGGTCGCCCTGCGGCTCCACACTGACGGTGAAGGTCGTGCCCTTGACCACGGCGGCCAGCAGAGGCGTCTCGACCCGGAAATGAGGCTGTCTGCGCCGGTCGACCTGGAACAGGGCGGAGCCGAGGTCCTGCAGGATGCGGGTGAAGCCGCCGGTCTCGGGTGCGAGGGTCGTGCGACTGTTGGGGCTGACCACGATCCGCTGATCGCCGTTGGTGATGACCGCGCGGCCGTCGCCGCCGGTGGTGATGCTGGACCCCACGGGCAACAGCTGACCGACGACCCCGGGGGCCACCGGCCGGGCCGGTACGGCGACACGGACAGCGCCGCGCATTTCCGAAAGCCGCCAGTCGGCCGCCAGAGCCGTCGTCGGCAACAGAATGAATAGAGATACGAGCGCGATCAAAAGGGATCGAAGGTTCGCCATTGTCCAGCCCCAGCCATAAAACCAACGGCGGAGTGTGGGGCCCGCATGCCTGCGAGTTCATTAAGTGGCGAGCTTAACGGCCAATTCACCCAAATCAGCCCAAGTTGAGGAAGGCGCCTATATGTACGGTAACAGACATTGTACTTCCAATCATCAGACTATCCGGGTCGCAGCATCCGTCGTGCATACTGGGTGTCGGCATTCGTCGCGAGTGTAGTTGGATACGCCGTCGCGCCAGCCACGGCTTCCGCCCAATCAGCCCCGTCGTCGTGCGCCAGTGACTGTTTTGTGCTCACCGACGTGCAAATCCAGGGGGTGACCGCCTATCCGCTGGCGGACCTCGCCGGTGCCTATGAGGACAGCCTCGCCCGAAGCGTCGGCGTCGAGGATCTGGTCGGGATCGCCGCCCGGATCACCGACAAATACCGGACCGACGGCTATTTTCTCACGCGCGCCGCGGTCGCGCCGCACGACGGCCGCGACGGCTCCGCCACGGTGGTGGTGTATGAGGGTTACATCAGCGAGGTCGTGGTCTCCGGAGACGGCGCAGACGCCGTCCGGCCGCGTCTCCTTTCGCTCCAGGGGCGCGGCCCCCTTGGCATCTACGAACTGGATCGCGCCCTCGCCCTGGCGTCGGACACGCCCGGCGTGACGCTGACCAGCCGGATCGAACCGGTCTTGGGGGATCCGGCCCAGCATCGCCTGGTGATCGAAGCCGGGCTGAAACGCTTCGCTGGCGGCGTCTATGTCGAGAACCGGGGGTCCGACGCCCAGGGGCCTGTCCAGGCCTATCTGACCAGCAGCGGCAATTCGCTGTTCGCGCCGGGCGACCAACTGACCCTGTCCACCTTGACGACGCCCGAGCGGATCGACGAACTGACCTTCGCGGAGGTGGCCTATTCCACGCCGGCGGGCGATGGTCGGCGACTGCGGCTCGCGCTCTCCGGCTACACCACCGACGCCCCGCCGGCGACCACGAACGGCTGGCTCAGCGGGCGGAGTTCCGCCGTCTCGGTCTATATGTCCCATCCCCTTGTCCGGTCAAAACGGCAGAGCCTGTGGCTGAACACCGGCGTCGATGTCCGGCACGTCGAACAGACCTATGCGGGGACAGGCGCGGCCGATGAAAACCTGACGGTCGCCCGGGTTTCCATGTCCGGACGAAGGACGATCGAGGGCGGCTATCTGTCCGGAACGCTGCAGGTGTCCCAGGGGCTGGACGCGTTCGGGGCGACCGCGCGAAATGCGCCGAACCTGACGCGAAGCGACGCCGACGGCATATTCACCAAGGTGAACCTGGGAATCTCGGGCTATCGCGATATCGGACGCTACGCCGGGATCTATGGCCAGGCCGGCGCCCAGTGGTCCGATGACCCGCTGCTGAATTCGGAGGAGTTCTCCGTCGGGGGCTCCACCTTCGGGCGGGCCTACAACTACGGAGAGATCAGCGGGGACCGCGCGATCGCCGGAATGGCTGAACTGCGGTTCGGTTGGGACCCCGCGCCCCAATCGGTCCGCTTTCTCCAGATGTTTCTGTTCTATGACGCCGCCACTGTGTCGAACCTTGGCGTCGGCGGAGATCGAAGCGACGAAATGTCGTCAGCCGGGATGGGTTTGCGACTTACGCTCGAGGGCGACACGATGCTGAAGCTGGAACTGGCCAGGCCCCTCGACCGGACGCCCTATACCGAGCCGGACCGGGATTGGCGGACGTTCCTTTCGCTGTCCAGGGAACTCTAGAAAGCCGTCGCCCCGGATAAGCGGAACCTCCGACAGGAGGGGGGGCGACCTCGCTGCATGTCGATTGTCCCGCGTGTGGCGGATGACCGCTTCGATGTTTTCGATGGAGAACGCGACCTGACCAGGCGGCGTACGCCTGCGAACAGGCCGGTGGCGGAGAGGGTGGGATTCGAACCCACGGTACCCGTAAAGGCACGCCGCATTTCGAGTGCGGTACATTCGACCACTCTGCCACCTCTCCGCGGGGCCGTAGGACGCTTGGTCGAGCGAGCGGCTTCTCTAATGGGGCCGGGGTCGGGCCGCAAGCCCTCGCGGACGCTTCCTTTCGGTCCGCGTCCGGAACGGCGTCGATCAGCGCTGGGCAGGCAGGGGCAGACCGAGGGTGTCTGCGGCGGACAGGTCGCCGCGGATGGTGCGAAACAGTTCCGCCGGACGGCCGCCCGTGGCGGCGGACAGGCGGCCCGTCGGCTCGACCAGACCGGTCCGCTCCACGCCGCGCCGGAAATTCTGCTTGTGCAGCGACAGGCCGGCCACCGCCTCCGCGGCGGCCTGCAGTTCGGACAGGGTGAAGGTCGGCGGCATCAGATCGAACAGCACGGGCCGATATTTCAGCTTGCTGCGCAACCGGCCCAGGCCGGTGGCGAGGATGCGGCGGTGATCGGAGACCATGGCCCGTCCGGGCGCGTCGGCCGGGACGGACAGGTCGCGATCCCGGGCGGCCTCGGCGACCAGCCCGGCTTCGTAGAGCAGTTCATAGCGCTCCAGCACCCGCCCCTCGCTCCAGCGATGCGGCGGCGCCGGGGCGAACAGGGTATCGACGCGGGCCTGACGCCGGGCATCGCCCGCGGCCCAGGCCGTCAGTTCGGCCAGCAGCGGCTCGAGGCAGGCGGCGGCGCCGTCGCGGCGATCCTCCCACGGAAAGATGTCAAGCACCGGCGTCCAGCGCGCCGCGGCCAGCGGCGCCTCGGCGGCGTCGGCGGTCAGCGCCAGATAGCCGACCGAGACCTCGCGCCGCCGCTCGGGGCCCGGCGTCGCGCGCGGACTGTCCCGGCCCAGATCGCCGAAGGTGTAGAGCTGTTCGACGAAGCCGAGGCGGAAGCCTGTCTGGGCGGTCACGAAGTCGCGCAGCGCCCGTTCGAAGGTGCGGTCGCGGGCTGGATCGAACGGGCCGAAGGGCAGGGCCAGGGCGCCGTCGGCCGGGGTGGTGAGAACGCAGGCCTTGCGTTCGCGCAGCGCGATGACCACCGCCGACAGACCGATCCGGACGCCCTGTTCCGCCAGCGGCCCCATGCCCTATTCCGTGTGCCAGGCGTCGGGGGCGGGGACCAGGCCGACCGCCTCGGCCAGCACCCGGTAGCGCTCCAGATAGCGCTGCTGGGCGATGGGCGCGGGCAGGGGGTCGATCGTCAGGTCGTAACCCGCCGGCGGCTTGCCGAAGAAGCCCAGCGCCTCCGTCGGGGTGAAGCCGGCCAGCTGGGTCGCCTCATAATAGGCGCAGGCCTTGTCGGCCTCCTTGATCAGCTTCTTGATCGCCAGCGGCGTCTTCGCCGGAAGGCCGAAGCGGATGTGGATGGCGTGCTCCAGCCGGGCCTCGAAATCCTTGTAGCTGACGCCCAGGGCGGCCTTGAACGGCGAAATCATGTCGCCGATGACGTATTCGGACGCGTCATGCAGCAGGGCGGCGAGACGCCATTTGGGCTCCAGCCCGGGACGGATATGCGCGGCCAGATCCTCGACCACGCAACTGTGCTGGGCCACCGAGAAGGCGTGTTCGCCGATCGTCTGTCCGTTCCAGCGCGCGACCCGGGCCAGGCCGTGGGCGATGTCCTCGACCTCGATGTCGAACGGCGAGGGATCCAGCAGGTCCAGACGGCGACCGGACAGCATCCGCTGCCAGGCGCGCGGTGCGGTCTTCGAGGACGATCGGGGCGTGACGGCCAAGGCGTAATCCTGCTCGCTGGGCAGGTCAGGTGACCCATCCGGCCGGCCCGATCAACCCCGGGCGAGGTTATTCCCCGACGTTCAGGGTCACCAGCGCCTTGGCGTCCTCGAACACGCTGCCGCGTTCGCGGTCGCGCGATCGCACGGTGGCGATGACCAGCGGGCCCCCGGCGGGCCCCCGGGCCTCGTAGCCGACCAGCCGCCAGCCGGCCTCCGAAGGCCGGTTATCGGTCAGGATCCAGCTGGCGCGGGTCGCCTCGCCGCCCGCGCTGGTGCGGATCTCGGCGGCGTCCTGATTGGCCTGGACGCTGACGCTGTCGCCCTCGTCCGAGCCAGCGCCTTCGATATTGACCGCGCTGTCGCCGTCGCTGGCGTCGATATGGAAGCCGCCGATGCGGACGCTGGCCTGATCGCCCCGGGACTCGATGTGCAGGCCGGGCAGGCTGACGGTCGCGTCGTCGCCTTCGGTCTGGATGTCGACGCCCGGCCCCTTGATGGAGGCCCGGTCTCCGGCGGCGGAAGGTGCGGGCGCGGGACCGGCGGCCGTGGCGTCCCGGTCGGTCGCCGCGGTCAGTTGCGCCACGGCCTGCGGCATCGCGGTCGACAGGCGCGCCTCGAACGCTCTCAGCGCCTCGGCCGGCGTGGCGCCGTCCAGCTCGACCAGATGCAGGCTGATCTCGGCCCCGCGGGGGCCGGCGTAGGTGCAGACGGCGCCCCCGGCGGTGGCCGACCCCTTGCGGGTCAGCGAGCCCATTGTCTGCGGGCAATGCAGGGTCTGGACGACCTTCAGCGCGCCCTTGGCGTCGTTGTCCTCGGTGTGGGTCGACGAGATGCGCACGGCGTCGCCGTCGCAGGCCGCGGTCAGGGCGGCGAGGCAAAGGGCGGGGATCAGAAGCGGACGCATGGGCATTGTAACGGTCCTTGTCGCCTTCATCCTGCGCTCCGGTCTTCGGGAATCCAGTGAAATCGCGGTAATCGGCTGGTCGGGCCGGTCTGGCGACGGGTTCAGGCCCCCGGACGGGCGCCTTCGCGTCGGCCCAGAAAGGCCAGTCGCTCGAACAGATGGATGTCCTGTTCGTTCTTCAACAGGGCGCCGTGCAGCGGCGGGATCAGCTTGCCGGGGGTCTTTTCGCGCAGCGTGGCCGGGTCGATGTCGTCAACCAGCAGCAGCTTCAACCAGTCCAGCAACTCCGATGTCGACGGCTTCTTCTTCAGCCCCGGCGTGTCCCGGATTTCATAGAAGGTCCGCAGCGCCTCCGCCACCAGCCGCGGCTTGATGCCGGGGAAATGGACCTCGACGATCGCCTTCATCGTCTCGTCGTCGGGGAAGCGGATGTAGTGGAAGAAGCAGCGACGCAGGAAGGCGTCCGGCAGTTCTTTCTCGTTGTTCGAGGTGATGACGACGATCGGCCGGACCTCGGCGCGGATGGTCTCGCCCGTCTCCTGGACAAAGAACTCCATGCGGTCGAGTTCCTGCAGCAGGTCGTTCGGAAACTCGATGTCGGCCTTGTCGATCTCGTCGATCAGCAGCACCGGCCGGGCCGGGGCGGTGAAGGCCTCCCACAGCTTGCCCGGCTTCAGATAATTACGCACCTCATGGACCCGTTCCTCGCCCAGCTGGCTGTCGCGCAGGCGCGAGACGGCGTCATATTCGTACAGGCCGTTGTGGGCCTTGGTGGTCGACTTGATGTGCCAGGTGATCAGCGGCGCATTCAGCGCGCGGGCGATCTCATAGGCCAGCACCGTCTTGCCCGTGCCGGGTTCGCCCTTGATCAGCAGCGGGCGCTCCAGCGCGACGGCGGCGTTGACGGCGATCTTCAGGTCGTCGGTGGCGATATAGTTCGAGGTGCCCTCGAACCGGTCGCTCTGGCGGGTCATGAACGGCTCCAATGCTGCGACCACAGGGGTAGCGAAGGCGTCCCGGGTTAACAACGATCATGTGGGGCGGCCGGCCGCCGCTGCGGCGGAAAAGTCTGACCGCCACCCTCGCGGCGGTGGACAATTCTGCCGGGCCCGCATCACCGTAAACCAAAAACTCTTTTGCAATAACAACGACATGGTCGGGGCCGCCGTCCGGCCCGATCCTTGCGTCGCCGCGGGCGAACCAGAACCGGTTCCACGGCCAGAAGGCCGTTTTTCCCCGACCAGAATGGAAGGACAACCGATGGCTATGTCGGTCAACACGAACGTGGGCGCTCAAGTGGCGCTCCAGAACCTCAATGCGACCAACGCCCAGTTGGCGATCACGCAGAACCGGATCAACACCGGCAAGTCTGTCGCGAACGCCAAGGACAACGGGGCCATCTGGGCGATCGCCCAGGGCCAACGTGCCGAAATCGGGGCGCTGACCGCGGTGAAACAGTCTCTCGATCGCGGCGTCGCCGCGGTCGACGTGGCGCTTGCGGCGGGCGAGACGGTCTCAGACCTCTTGCTCCAGATGAAGGAGAAGGCACTCGCGGCGACGGATGCGTCGCTCAAGACCGCGGCCCGGGCCGCCCTGAACGAAGATTTCGCTTCCCTGCGCGACCAGATCGCCTCGGTCACCGCCAACGCCGAATTCAACGGGGTCAACCTGCTGGAAACGGGGGCGACGGGCTTCGAGGCCCTGGCCAATGCGGCAGGGACGTCGACGCTCACCGTCGGCGCCGAAGTCCTGGCTCTGGGCAGCACGAACGTCACGATCACGGCGACGCAATCCATCAGCACCCTGACCGACGCGGCGGCCGCTCTGACGGACGTCACGGACTCCATCGCTCTTGTCTCGGGCGCGCTTGCGCGGCTGGGCACCAAGTCGAAGGCGCTCTCGACCCACATCACCTTCGTCGGCAAGCTGACGGATGCGCTGGAGGCGGGAGTGGGGAACCTGGTGGACGCCGATCTGGCGAAGGAAAGCGCCAAGCTCCAGGCCCTGCAGACGAAGCAGCAGTTGGGGGTGCAGGCGCTGGGCATCGCCAATCAGACGCCGCAACTCATCATGTCGCTGTTCCGCAGCTGACTGTTATCCGGTTCTCGCAGGCGTCGGAGGGTTCGCCCTCCGGCGCCTCGTGCGTTTCAGCCGCCGAACAGGCCGGTCACCCAGGCCCATGCGTCCGGCAGCAGGCCGTTGAGCCAGCTCCAGAACGGCAGCAGATAGGGCGACACCCAGGTCCAGGCCAGCCAGATGATCAGGGCCGCGGTGCAGATCAGGGCGACGGCGCTCCACGCGAGAATGATGGCAAGCCCGTCGCGCTGCATCAGGCCGAAGCCGAAGGTGGCGATGATCAGGGCGGGGATCAGGTTGCCGCCCCAGATCGGCAGGATCAGGATGAAGGCGAGCAGCACCGTCGCGACGCCGATCAGCACCTCCGACACCTCGCTGGTCATGATCGAGAAGCGCGGCCGCGACAGCCGCTCCATCCTCTTCAACCGCGGCAGCACCCGCGCCACGCCGTTGCGGTAGGTCTCACGCTCGATCCAGCGACGCAGCGCCCAGCGCGGCAGCCACAACTGGTCCTGGCGGATGGCGAGCTGAAAGCCCATCAGCAGCAGGGGCGCGCCCAGGATGGTGGTGGTGCCGGGGATGATGCCGATGGCGATGTTCAAAAGGCCGAAGAACAGCATCAGCGCGCCAAAGCCGCGTTCGCCGAAAGCGTTGACCAATTCGCCGAGGTAAAGCCTCGGGTCGTCCTTGACGCCAATATCCTCGATCACCTGCGAGAAGGACCGGCTGTCGCTCTGATAGTCGTAGTCGGGCATCGGCTGCGGGACTCGGGCGACGGGGACGTTCGATCTAGGCAGGGTACCGCGCCCGCGCCACTTAACAATCGTCCATTGTGTCCCGAGGCGCGGCGGTCAGTCTCCGGCGTGCTCCGGCTTGCCCTTGCGTTTGGTGTGGGCGAAGTCCTCGAGCTGCTTTTCGCTCATCGACTCGACCATCGACCTCGAGGCGCCCTTGAGCTCCGATTTGGGCGTGTCGCCGCGTTTGGCCGACAGGGCGGCTCCGGCGGCTTTCTGCTGGGCGGCGGATTTGGCGGGCATGGCGGTCTCCTTTCGCGAGGATTCAACCGCCGGCGCCGGCCCGGGTTCCTCAGCTGCCCAGCAGTTCCCGCCCGATCAGGAAGCGGCGGATTTCGTTGGTTCCGGCGCCGATGTCGTACAGCTTGGCGTCGCGGACCAGCCGCTCGACCGGCCACTCCTTGGTATAGCCGGCGCCGCCGAGGGCCTGGACGGCCTCGAGGCTGACCTTCACCGCATTCTCGCTGGCCAGCAGGATGGCGCCGGCGGCGTCGTAACGCGTCGTCTTGCCGGCGTCGCAGGCGCGGGCCACGGCGTAGACATAGGCGCGGGCGCTGTTCAGGGCGACATACATGTCGGCCACCTTGGCCTGCATCAGCTGGAAGCTGCCGATCGGCTTGCCGAACTGTTTGCGCTCGCGCAGGTAGGGCAGGACCACGTCCAGCGCCGCCTGCATGATGCCCAGCGGACCGGCCGACAGCACGGCGCGCTCATAGTCGAGGCCGCTCATCAGCACCCCGGCGCCGCCGCCGACCGGGCCCATGACGTTGTCTTCCGGGACCTCGCAGTCCTCGAACACCAGTTCGGCGGTGTCCGAGCCGCGCATGCCCATCTTGTCCAGCTTCTTCGAGACCCTGAAGCCCTTCATCCCCTTCTCGATCAGGAAGGCCGTGACGCCGCCATTGCCCTCCCCGGTGCGGGCGTAGACCACCAGGGTCTCGGCATGCGGGGCGTTGGTGATCCAGAATTTCGTGCCGTTCAGGATGTAGCGGTCGCCGTCCTTGCGCGCCTGGGTGCGCATCGACATGACGTCGGAGCCGGAGCCGACCTCGGACATGGCCAGCGAGCCGACGTGTTCGCCCGAGATCAGCTTCGGCAGATATCTGCGCTTCTGTTCCTCGGTGCCCCAGCGGCGGATCTGGTTGACGCACAGGTTGGAGTGGGCCCCGTAGGCGAGGCCGATCGAGGCCGAGGCGCGCGACACCTCCTCCATCGCCACGACATGTTCCAGATAGCCGAGGCCGAGGCCGCCGTGCGCTTCCTCGACGGTGATGCCGTGCAGGCCCAGCTCGCCCATCTCGGGCCACAGCTCGCGCTTGAAGGCGTTGGTCTCGTCGATCTCGGCCGCCAGCGGGGCGAGGCGGTCGGCGGCCCAGCGGGCGGTGGTCTCGCGAATCATGTCGGCGTTCTCGCCGAGGCCGAATTCCATCGATTGGGGGGCGTTGGGAATGCTCATGGCGGCGGCGTAGCACCGCGCCGCCCGACTGGCAAAGTCAGTCGCGGCGGCCCCACCGGGCATACAGATTCCACGAGGACACCCCGACGCAGATCACGCCGATCAGCGCCAGGACCCATCCGATCACGAGGTAGTCGTTCAGCGGCGCCGGATCGACCATGCCCTTGCGGAAGGCGGCGGCGGCGGCGGCGCAGGCCGTCAGGCCGGTCGCGCCCATGATCAGGAAGGCGCCCGTCACGCTCCAGTCGAAGCGCCGCGGCGGGCTTGTCTCGACCTCATGACGCAGGACCGACAGGGTCGGCTCTTCGGCGAACAGGACGGTGTCTCCGGCCTGGGGCTCTGTCCCGGACTGCAAGTCGGGCTCCCGGACCGGCCGGGCGATCTCGACGAAGTCCGCCTCTGTGGCAGGCGTCAGCACCAGCGGCGGATCCAGCGGTGGGAAAGGCGACGCGCCCGGTTCCGGCGGGACCAGCGGGACGACCGGCGAGGCTGGCGCCACGTCGGCCGGCGGCGCCTCGCGCGGGGTCTCCGCGGCCGACGCCGGGACGGGATCGTCCAGGGCCGTGTCGGCCGCCTCGTCTTCGGCCAGCACGACCGCAGCGTCCGCTTCTGGCGCGGGTCGCGGCCCCGTCGCGGCGGGGAAACCGGGCAGAGGTCCAAAGACAGCGGTCGCATAGGGCGAATAGCGCTGCATATGGATGGTGGGGAGCGGCGGCGCGGCCTGGAACGGCGTCGGTTCGAAGGTCGTCACCTCCGGTTCGGTCGTCGCCGCGGTGGTCATCGCGGCTTGCTGCGGCTCCGGGGCCGGATCCCGCGGCGCCTCGCCCGGCAAGACGGCGGCGGACGTGTTCGGTTCGGCCTGTCTGGCGGCCGCGTCCGGCAAGGACGGCCCGTCTTCCGAGGGTTCCGCGGCGGGCGGGGGCAGCGGGGCCGACAACAGGTCGGCCAGGTGCATCGGACGGTCCGGGTCGGCCGTGAACAGGGCGCGTTCGGCGGCGCGGCGACGAAGCCGCGCGTCCGGCGGGGTCGTTTCGGGCCAGCCGATCAGGGCGTCCGCGGCCGCGCCGGCGCGGCCGTCGTTCAGTTGCTGCAAGACGTCGGAGGCGAGGAACCGGTCGACGCCGATCGAGATGGCGAAACTGGCCAGGGCGTCGAACTGGTGCTGATTGAGGCGCGTGGACACCCGCTCGTTCAGGGCCTTCACCACCGGCAGCAGGTCGTACTGCAGCAGCAGCTCGGCGTCCGACTCGCTGACCGTCAGACCCTCGCGGGCCGAAGCCCTGTGGCCATAACCGATGACCCAGCGGCCCTCCGCGTTCCGCGCCGCGCGCGGCCGGAAGCCCTCGAAGCTCTTGATGAGGACGACTCCCTCGCGGGAGACTTTCAACGGATGGGTGGTCGCGTCAGACACCGGATTGACCCAAATCGAGACGGACGTGCTCGCTCAGCGGGAGAACCAGCAAACCCCGCGCCGGTCCGGCGGCATTAAAGCAGCACGATCGTGGCCAGACCGAGGAAAATCAGGAAGCCGAAGAAGTCCGTCGTCGCCGTCACGAACACGGCGGACGACACGGCCGGGTCGAACTTCAGCCGCGACAGGGTCAGGGGGGTCAGCATGCCGACGGTCGCGGCGACCAGCAGGTTCAGCACCATGGCCGCGGCGATCACCGCACCGATGCGCCAGTCCTGGAACCACAGCCCCGCCGCTCCGCCGATCAGCGGCGCCAGCACCAGGCCGTTGGCGAGGCCGACCACGAACTCGCGCCGGAACGTGCGCGGGGCGTTGGAGCTGTTCAACTCGCGCGTCGCCAGCGCCCGCACGGTCACGGTCATCGCCTGGGTGCCGGCGTTGCCGCCGATGGCCGAGACGATCGGCAACAGAATGACCAGAGCCACGATCTGTTCGACCGTGACCTTGAACCACGAGATGACCACGGCGCTCAGCACCGCCGTGCCGAGGTTGATGGCCAGCCAGGGCACGCGGCCGCGAACGATCTCGGCCACCGAGGAGCCGCGGTCCTCGTCCGACACGCCGGCGAGGCGCAGGATGTCCTCGCGGTTCTCTTCCTGGATGATGTTGACGATGTCGTCGACGGTGATCTGGCCGACGAGGCGGCCGGCGGAATCGGTGACCGGCGCCGAGATCAGGTGGTATTTCTCGAAGATGTAGGCGACCTCTTCCTGGTCCTGGTCGACGGTGATCTCGTTGACCGGCTCCATGATGTCGGACAGGGCGACCGTGCGCGGGGCGCGCAGCAGGCCGCTGACCGGCACGCTGCCGACGGGCCGGTTCAGCGGATCGACGACATAGATGTCGAAGAACAGCTCGGGCAGGTCCTCGCCCTGTTTGCGGACGTGGTCGATGGTGTCGCCGACGCTCCAGAACTGCGGCGCGGCCATCACCTCGCGCTGCATCAGGCGACCGGCCGAATCCTCGGCGTAGCCCAGCGAACTCTCGATGGCGGCCCGGTCGACGTCGGGCATGGCGGCCAGAACACGCTCGCGCTGGTCGTCCTCGAGGTCCTCGACGACCGCGGCGGCGTCGTCGGAGTCCAGCTCCTGCAGGGCCTCGGCGAGGGTCAGGTGCGGGACCCGCTCCAGCACCTCCTCGCGAATGCCGTCGTCCAGTTCGGGCAGGGTTTCGGCCAGCAACTCGGCCGGCAGCCACAGCACGACGACGCCACGGTGCTCGACGGTCAGAAAGCCCATCAGGTCGGCGACGTCGGCCGGGTGCAGGTCTTCCAGCAGCGAACGCAGCTTGGGTCCGTCGCCGGCGTCGGAGGCGTCGACGACCTTTTCGACGAAGGCGGCGGTCAGGACGTAGTCGTCGTCGAGGGCGTCGTGATCGATGTCGGCGTCGGGCGCGGGGGGCAGGGGGGCGGATGCGGTCTTGCTCACGCGGGCCTCCCCTGAATAATCAGCGTTTCGCCGATATGCGTCCCTGGAATGGCCGGCGCAGAACGCCGACGGGTCAAGCGGCGTCTCTCGACCATGGAAAAGCCCCGGTCAAGATGACCACAGCCGTTTGCGGGCAAAGGCGTGTCCGGAACCGGATTTCAGATATCGTTCAAACGACTCGGCCTGCCCACGGTCCGAGAAGGCGATGTAGGTGACCAGCCGCCAGGGACGATATTTCGACGTATGGGTTGATTTGCCGGCGTTGTGTTCGCTGAGGCGGACCTTGAGGTCAGCGGTCACACCGACATACCGTTTCGTCGGATCGTCCAGACTTTCGAGCAGGTACACGTAGTACAACGCGCCCTCCGTCAGGCAGCCCTGCTACGTCGAGGTTTCGCAGGGCGTCCTGCTTGGCCTCGACCGAATACGATCAATCCTGCGAAGCCCGTGAGGGCCTGCGGGAACCAGCCCTGCTACGCCGAGGCTTCGCAGGACATCCTGCTTCGCCCCGGTTTGCAGAACCCGTCCTGCGAAGCCCGTAAGGGCGAAGCAGGATGGTGCGGTCGAGAAGACTCGAACTTCCACTCCGGTTAGGGAACAGCGACCTCAACGCTGCGCGTCTACCAATTCCGCCACGACCGCTCGCATCGGAGGGGGGCTGATAGCGGAGAGAGGGGCGGAAGGGAAGGGGGTTTCAGCGAGGCGCAATTGTCGGGCCGAAGACCCGGTGAAAACTGGTCCGCAGGGCTTCGTCCGCCTCGTCCATCGAGGCGGGGACGCCGAGGTCGACGAGGCTGGTGACGCCGTGGTCCTGGATGCCGCACGGGACGATGCCGCTGAAGTGGGTCAGGTCCGGTTCGACGTTCAGACTGATCCCGTGGAAGCTGACCCATTTGCGCACCTTGACGCCGATGGCGGCGATCTTGTCCTCGCGGCTCCAGCCGGCCCCCTTGCGTTCGACCCAGACGCCGACGCGGCCCTCTCGCACGTCGGCGGGCACGCCGAATTCGCCCAGGGCGCCGATCAGCCATTGTTCGAGACCGCGCACCAGGGCGCGCACGTCGCGGCCGCGCCGGTTCAGGTCCAGCATGACATAGGCCACCCGCTGGCCCGGCCCGTGATAGGTGAATTGCCCGCCGCGGCCGGTGCGGTGCACCGGGAAGCGGCCGGCGTCGAGCAGGTCGGCGTCCTTCGACGAGACGCCGGCGGTGTAGAGGGGCGGATGCTCAAGCAGCCAGACCCGTTCGGGGGCCTCGCCGGCGGCGATGGCGGCGGCTCGCGCCTCCATCGCCTCGACGGCCGCGGGATAGTCGACAAGGCCGGGTTCGACGACCCATTCGGCCGGCCGACCGTCTTCGCGCAGCAGCTTGGATACGGCAGGGCTTAAGGACTGGGAAAGCATGACGCCCTCAATGTGGGGATCGGGAGCGCCATGCAACAACCACCCGCCCAGTCCCCGCCAGTATCAGAGTCCCCCGTGAGCCAGATCGAAGCCGTCGATGTCGAGATCTCGGTCGTCCTGGGGCGCTCCGTGCTGCCCATGAGCCAGCTGCTGCGAATGGGCCGCGGGGCGGTGATCGCGCTCGACGCCTCGGAGAGCGACGAGGTCTGGATCCTGGCCAACAATTATCCGGTCGCCCGCGGCGAGATCGAGATCCGCGAGGACCGCATCGCCATCACCGTGACCCGCGCCGCCGACGTCTACGACTTCATGGCCGGCGCGGCCTGACCGGGCGGCAGGCCGGCCGCGGTCAGGCCGGACCGGTCCGCTCCGGCGCCCGGCGCCACGTCTCCAGCCGCTCCAGAACGTCGGCGATCAACTGATCGGTGGTGAAGCCGGTGACGTCGCGGCCCCGGTCGGCCGGTGCGACGCGGGCCAGCAGCCGCCATTCCTGGCTGCGTCGGGTCTCGGGCGCGTCCAGCGGCGACCAGGCCGGCAGGGGGCGGGCGGCGGCGACAAGGCGATAGCGGAACGGCGCCTCGCCGGCGGCGGCGTTCAGCGCCACGCCGTCCGTCTCCCGCTCGACCGTCGCATCGCTCACGCCCTCGTCCTCCAGCGCCCGCCGCACCGCCTCAAGCGCCGGGACGCCATGCTCGTCGATCTGGCGCTCGATGTCGCGCCGCCGCGCCGGCGACAGGACGCGTTTGAGCCGTTCGCCCAGCGGCGGCGTCGCCGCGCCGAGCGCCACGCCCTTAAGGTCGGCGTTCATCTGACGCACAAGGCCGGCCGCCAGCACGATCATGATCAGGGCGAAGGGCAGGGCCGCCACCAGGGTCGCCGCCTGCAGCGCCCCGAGGCCGCCCGCCAGCAGCAGAATGGCCGCCGCCGCGCCCTCGAAAACGCACCAGTAGACCCTCTGCCAGCGCGGCGTCTCGTCGGCGCCGCCCGAGGCGATGGTGTCGATCACCAGCGAGCCGGAATCGGCCGAGGTGACGAAGAACACGGCGACCAGCAAGACGGCGATCGTCGACGTCACGGCCGCGCCCGGCAGATATTCGAGGAAGCGGAAGATGGCCGTGGACAGGTCCGTGGTCACGGCCTGGGAGATGGCGCCCGCCGCCTGTCCCATGTCCAGGGCGATGGCCGTGTTGCCGAAGACGGTCATCCAAAGGAAGGTGAAGCCGGTCGGGACCAGCAGCACGCCGATGATGAACTCGCGCACCGTCCGGCCGCGCGAGATGCGGGCGATGAACATGCCGACGAACGGCGACCAGGCGATCCACCAGGCCCAGTAGAACAGCGTCCAGTTCGCCATCCAGCCGCGCGGCTCATAGGCGTACATGTTGAAGGTGCGGACGAAGAAATGGTCGAGATACAGGCCGAAATTCTGCACCAGCGCCTTCAGCAGGAAGCCGGTCGGCCCGACGGCGAAGACGAAGGCCATCAACAGCACGGCGAGGATCAGGTTGAGCTCGGACAACCGCCGCACGCCCCGGTCCAGGCCGGTCAGCACCGACGCCGTCGCCGCGCCCATCACCAGGGCGATCAACCCGACCTGGACGGCGGTGTTGGACGGCAGGCCGGTCAGATAGTTCAGCCCGCTGTTGATCTGGGCCACGCCCAGACCCAGCGAGGTGGCGATGCCGAACAGGGTGCCGAGGATGGCGAAGATGTCGACGGCGTCGCCGATCCAGCCGTCGGTCCGGCGGCCCAGCAGCGGATAGAGGCCCGACCGCAGGGTCAGCGGCCGGCCCTTGCGGTGGGCGAAATAGGCGAGGCTGAGGCCGACCAGGGCGTAGATGGCCCAGGCGTGGACGCCCCAGTGGGTGAAGGTGATGACCATCGCTTCGCGGGCGGCGGCGAAGGCGCCCGGCTCACCCTCGGGCGGGGCCGCGTAATGCTGCACCGGCTCGGCGACGGCGAAATACATCAGGCCGATGCCCATGCCGGCGGCGAACAGCATGGCCAGCCAGGAGACATAGGGGAAGTCCGGCTCGCAGTCGTCGGGGCCCAGCTTCAGCCGGCCGGTCGGGGCGATCGCCAGGCCGATCACCAGCAGCAGAAAGCCCGCCACCGCCGCCACATAGAACCAGCCGAAGGCGCCGATCACCCAGGTCTGGGCGGCCTGGAAGACATAGTCCGATGTGCCGGGCGCGAGCACGGCCAGCGCCAGCAGCAAGGCGATGAAGAGGCTGGCGCCCCAGAACACCCTCGGGTTCATTTTGGACTTGAGCATTGGGAACAAAGCGCGGCGGCGGCGCGAGCGTTCCGGCACAGCTTCCCCGCGTGGCCGCCGCGCGGCCCGCCGCCCTCACAAAGATCCTGCCAACCCTGGCCGTTCAGCCGCCGACGCCGCCCTGCAATGCAGCCGGCCGGTCACCGCCGCCGCCCTTCCGGCCGGCGTCGCGGCGGTGACCGGCCCCCCGTCCTAGCTCAGGACGACGATGGCCACGCGCCGGTTCTGCGCCCGGCCTTCCTCGGTGTCGTTCGGGGCCACCGGGGACGCCTCGCCGTAGGAGATGGTCGCCATCCGGTTCAGGGCGATGCCGTCGCGGCTGAGGAAGCGACGCACCGCCTCGGCCCGGGCCTGACCCAGCTGCTCGTTGTAGGTCTCGTCGCCGACCGAGTCGGTATGGCCCTGGATCTCGAGATAGACATTGCGGTTCTCGGCCTTGAGCCGCTGCGTCAGCTCGGCCAGCCGGGCCTCGGCCTCCGGCGACAGGGCGTCCTCGTCGGTCGGGAATTTCATCGAGTCGTCCGACAGCACGACCTCGTAGAGGAATTTGCCCTCGGCCAGCTGGTGGGCGGCGTTGGCGCGGGCCAGGGCCTCGCCGGCCGTGCCCTCGACCCCGGTGACCCGGTTGTCGACCACGGCGAGGTTCTCGCGCACGAATTTGTGGCTGGCGCAGCCCGAGGCGGTGAAGCCGAGGGCGAGGACCATGCCGGAAAGCGCGGCCGTCCTGAGAGTCGATCTGTTCAAGTGAAGTCTCCTGTGTATCCCCGACGGCCCAGCTAGAGGAGCGGTCACGGCGGAGTGATGACCCGTCCGGGGCGAGAAGATGTCAGCTTGACCATATCCGGCGTTGCTTGCCGCCCGCCGTCGCCACGATCCTGACGCGAGCGGGTGATCTGCAAGACGCTGCGCATGTTGCTGCGGCTGCACTCGGGCGGTGGATGTCTATACGGAACGCGGATCGGGGAATGCTGAAATCCGGCCGGCGCCGGAACGGGCTGATGGCGGTCGCCGGCAGTCTCGGCCTGCATCTGGCCCTGCTGGCCGGGGTCGTCCTGATGCGTCCGCCCGAACCGCCGCCGGTCGCCGCCGAAGCGCCGCCCCGGCCGGTCGAGATCGTCCTGTTCCGCCCGCCGCCGCCCCCGCCGCCGGTCCCCGAGCGCCGCGCCGAGGCCCCGGCCGACGGCGGGTCCGCCCCCGCGACCGCCGCCCAGCCGACGCCCGAGCCGTCCGCCCCCGCCCCGCCGC